>JBAZFV010000026.1:0-22053 GCA_041653255.1 Sideroxydans sp.
CTTATGGCCGAGAAGCTGACTTCAATTCAACATCTTCGACCAACGGCTCGGTCCACAATCCTGAAGTTGACCATCGAAATTAAATCGCTACATTGCGGACGGTCGTCATAGACAGCAACGGGTTAGCAAGTATCGGATGATCATCATCGAACTCTTGATTTTGAACGTCTGCTGTTGAAAGTGCAGCGGACATCACTTCAGATTGATCCGACAGCCATTTCTGAAAATCTCCACAGTCTCTTGTGGCCGAGCAACTGTCTTTCGACACAACATCTATGATCGACTGCATCGTCCACTAAGGCGTCGGTTGTAAGTAAAAGGTGGTCTACCGCGCGACCGCCTTTCCGTACGAAACGTAGGCGACATATTGACCATGCTGAGTGCCGCCACCGTAAGAAGCGAGCCGAATCAGGTCACTACTACAACCACCGGTTTCTCTGTGTAGAAATCGTTGCGCTTATCAAGCAAGGGGATGGTCGTGCCTTTGAGACGATTTTCATCCAGCAGTGCCAAGTCCACATCCGCCACGATGATCTGCTCCTCATTCAACACCCCTTCAGCGGCAATGCCATCGCGAGCAAATGGAAAATCTGATGGCGTGATGATGGAAGCTTGCCCGTAGTGCAAGCGCAAGCCCGCGACAGGAAGATTGCCAACCGTGCTCGTCATTGCCACATAAACCTGATTTTCGATGGCGCGCGCATGACAGCAATATCTCACCCGCAAGAACCCCTGCCGATCATCCGTACAAGACGGAACGAAGATAATTTCTGCCCCTTCTTCTGCTACACGGCGCGCCAGCTCGGGAAACTCAATGTCATAGCAAATGAGGATGGCGATTTTGGCGTGCGGTGTATGGAACACCTTGATCGCATCACCATGATCGGTGTGCCACTTATCCTTCTCCAAGCGCGTGCGGTGAATCTTGTCCTGCGTATGCACTTCACCGGCGGGAGTGAACAGGTAGGCAGAATTGAACAACCTTCCTTCGCGCATGGTGGGGTGTGTGCCGCCAATCAGAAAGAAGCCATGCTTGATCGCCAACCCGCGCAACAGCTCGACATATTGATTGGTAAAGCCACTCAACTCGCGCACCGCCTTCGGCACATCCTCGTTATCCATAAACGATAAGAGCTGCGTAGTAAATATTTCGGGAAGCAAAACGTAGTGTGGTTGATAGTCAGCGGCGGAACTGATCACGAATCTAACCTGATTGGCAAACTCATCCCAATCTTTGATATGCCGCAACTTGTATTGGACTGCCGCGATACGTGCTCTCATGATCATTACCCGAAGAGATTGGTTGAAGGCAAAACAGAAGGGCTCGCAGCATCGTAATCAGGATTGAGCCAAACGATTAATGCAGCATTGCCTTTTGAATCGGCATCCATTGGCAAATAGTCGGCCAGAATCCCGCAATAGTTGAAACCCTCGCCAAGCTGGAAGCGCAACACCGGGTCGTACAGGTCACCCCAGATGACGTGCATGGCATATTCCTCCGGTCGCATCTTGCTGGCATGTTTGGCATATCCCGGCAAACGACCTCCCGCGATAATGCGCTTCAGGTTCATCGCCCTGCACAGGGTTCTGCGTGCCTCATACAAAGCGTGCCCGACGCCATGATGACGAACCTCAGGGTCGACACATACCTCAGCTCCGTAGAGTGTGCGCCCTTTCATGTTGTGCGTGTCGAAGAAAGCGTGGTTGGTCACGCTATCCCAAGTGTGATGCAGACTGTAATCGTCCCACAGCACTACCAGAGAGATTGCGACCCCCACCATCTTGCCGTCCAACTCAGCGACGAACTGCCCATGATGAAAATGGGCAAGCAGGCTCTCGAACTGCTGTTTGCTGAATGAGGGGATTGCAGGATAGACGCGACGCTGCAATGAGATTGCGCCTTCAAAGTCTTGCACCGTCAGATTACGGATATTCATACTTCATCTTCTCCGTTGGGACTCCACGCCAGAACTCTAGCATCTTGTGGAAGCGATATTCAATGCCATGAAGATAAAAGCTGGATACCAAACCGAATGGGATTAACTCGCACCCAAACCTGATAACTCCCCTTCACCACAATCTGACGCGCGGCGTGGTTTCAGATTGAATGAGGCGCATCGAGGAGTGACAGTTTCCGTAGCAGTTTCTCGTGTATCCCGCCGAATCCGCCGTTGCTCATCACCAGAATCTGATCGCCTGGTTTTGCCGCAGCTGCAATAGCTTCAATCAACTCGTCGAGTTCATCTTTCACCAGCGCCTTGTCGCCCAGCGGGGCCAGCGCACCGCGCACATCCCAGCCCAGGTTACCGGCGTAACAAAACACCAGGTCGGCGTCTTGCAAGCTGCCTGGCAGCGCGTCTTTCATCACGCCCAATTTCATGGTGTTGGAGCGCGGCTCCAGTACTGCCAAAATTCTGGCGGTACCCACCTTGCGGCGCAGACCGGCGACCGTGGTGGAGATGGCGGTGGGATGGTGGGCGAAATCATCATAGACGGTGATACCGTTGACGGTGCCGCGCACTTCCATACGGCGCTTGACGTTCTTGAATTCGGCTAATGCCGCCAGGCCTTGTGTAACAGGCACACCGGCATGGCGCGCAGCAGCCAGTGCGGCGAGCGCGTTCATGCGGTTGTGTTCGCCGAGCAAATCCCATTGCAGTGCTCCTTGGGCGATACCGTTCAAAATCACGCGATTGTCATCGTCGATGTTCCAGCCCGCTTTCCTCACCCCCACCCCCTCTCCCGGCGGGAGAGGGGAGCCGAAGTACTCCACCGGCGTCCAGCAGCCATGCTGGATGACACGCTGCAACGATTCTTCGCGTCCATTGCAAACGACCAAGCCATTGCCCGGCACGGTGCGCACCAGATGGTGAAACTGGTTTTCGATGGCGGAGAGGTCGGGGAAGATGTCGGCGTGATCGAATTCCAGGTTATTCAGGATCACGGTGCGCGGATGGTAGTGCACGAATTTGGAGCGCTTGTCGAAGAATGCGGTGTCGTATTCGTCCGCCTCGATCACAAAGAAGGATGACTCGGTGATACGCGCCGAGATACCGAAGTTCTGCGGCACGCCGCCGATGAGAAAACCCGGGTTCAGTCCGGCATGTTCCAGTATCCACGCCAGCATCGATGCAGTGGTGGTTTTGCCGTGTGTGCCCGCCACACCCAGCACCCATCTGTCGCACAGCAGGTTATCCGCCAGCCATTGCGGACCGGAGACATAAGGCAGGTTGCGGTTGAGGATTTCCTCCATCAGCGGATTGCCGCGCGACACCACGTTGCCGATGACGAACACATCGGGCTTGAGTTCGAGTTGCTCTGTGCCGAAGCCTTCGATGAGTTCGATGCCCTGCACTTCGAGTTGCGTGCTCATCGGCGGATAGACGTTGGCATCGCAGCCGGTCACGCGGTAGCCCGCCTGTTTGGCGATGGCGGCGATGCCGCCCATGAAGGTGCCGCAGATACCGAGGATGTGAATGTGTTTGGGTTGGCTCATGGTTTATTGCACTGCTAAAGTGGTGGTGGGAGCGCGATGAATCTCGCTCCCACCATTACGTCCAGAAATAAAATACGCCGCGTCCATCCGGCACAGCACTGCATACAAGTAATCGACCTTCAGCGGCTGGCCCATGTACCGCACCGCGAACGGCACGAACAGATTGGAGAGTGAGTTCATAATTCTTTGCATGGCCGTCACGGACGATGGCGCGCATTGTGGCGCAATTGCTTGCCGCCAGCCAGCACTCCCCGGCAGGTATAATCACGCCATGCTTGCCTCGCTTCCCGCTTTTCCTGCCGAAATTAGTGCTGATTCGCCTTGCATCGGTCATTGCGCCACCGTGCCGGGTGACGATGTTTGCCGCAGTTGCCAGCGCAGCTTCGACGAGATCACACGCTGGGTGGAGATGGATGTAGCAGCCCGGCGCGCGGTGAATCTGCGTATCGCTACTTTACAAACGACTGGATTCCCGCCTGCGCGGGAATGACAAACTGCTCATGGATATTATCCTGTTACTCAAAGCCACCATTCTCGGCATCGTCGAAGGCCTGACCGAATTTCTGCCAATTTCCTCGACCGGACATCTGATTCTCGTCGGCGATTTGCTGGATTTCAACGATGAACGCGGCAAAGTGTTCGAGATCGTCATCCAGTTTGCGGCGATCCTTGCTGTGTGTTGGGAGTATCGAGCCAAGCTGGCTTCGGTTACGACTGGGCTGCTCCAAAAACAGGAAGTCGCGCAGCGCTTCACCTTCAATCTGTTCGTCGCATTTCTGCCGCTGGCCATCCTCGGCCTGTTGTTCGGCAAAGCGATCAAGGCGCACCTGTTCTCACCCGTGCCGGTTGCGCTCGCCTTCATCATCGGCGGTTTCATTATCCTCTGGGCGGAAAAGCGCACCCACACTGTGACTATCGAAAGCGTGGATGACATGCATTGGAAAGATGCGCTGAAAATGGGACTGGCACAGGCGCTGGCGTTGATCCCAGGTACCTCGCGCTCCGGCTCGACCATCATCGGGGGTTTGTTCTTTGGACTGTCGCGCAAGGCGGCGACCGAGTTCTCGTTCTTCCTCGCCATCCCCACCCTGACGGCTGCAACGGTTTATGAAGTCGTGAAATACCGCGACCAGTTTCACGCCGAGGATTGGGGTATTTTTCTAATTGGCTCGATTGCGTCCTTCATCAGCGCATTCATCGCCGTGCGCGGATTGCTGCGCTACATCAGCCGCCACGACTTCACCATCTTCGCGTGGTATCGCATCGTGTTCGGCCTGATCGTTCTGGTCACGGCTTATACGGGCGCGGTGAGCTGGTCGGCGGCGTAACGGACGTGTCGGGTCAAAGTACGGCCCACAAAAGCTTCGATCAGTGTCTGCGTGAGTGCAGCTCCGCTAGCTTTGCTCCCACGGCAGGCTGATTGCGCGCCAGCCGTTCTTGATGTTGCGTTGGTTGCCGGCGTTCTTGTCGCCCTCGAAGCCTTCGAGGATGTTGTAGCAATCGTTGTAGCCGGCTTGTGTTGCCACCATGGCTGCGGTATGTGAACGGTGCCCGCTACGGCAAAGAAAAAGCACCAGTGCCTCCTTGTCCACCTGCTGCCCAAGAGCAGCCATAAAGTTCGGATTCATTTGCATGCCGGGGTAGCTCATCCATTCGATTTCGACCGCGCCGGGAACGCGCCCGACCCAATCGATCTCGGCGCGCGTGCGCACATCCACCAGTTTCGCGCCGGGCGCGGACTGCCATATCTCATAAGCCTCTTCCGGAGTCAGCGCTCCCTCGTACGGTAGATTCAGCTCTTTTGCGCGTTGCTGCGCGGTTTTTAATATTGCGGTTATTTTTCCCATTTTCTCTGACCTGTCTTTAATCTGATATATGTCCGGTGCTATCCTGCGCACCTGCTTCCATACTATCCCATCAACAATGAAAAATCACACGCACGATGCCGCGCTTGATCGAGTCGCTGTATTCGAACCGGCGGACCCCGTCCGTTTTGCCGCAGCCCGCAAAAGTACATGGGTAAGTATTCTGATCAACCTGTTCCTGTCAATCTTCCAGGTCACCGCCGGCTTCTTCGGCAAGTCGCAGTCTCTGATGGCGGATGGACTGCATTCATTTGCCGACCTGCTGTCTGATGTGCTGGTGCTGTTTGCCAACCGCCACGGCAACAAACATGCCGATGCCGAACACCCCTACGGTCATGCGCGCATTGAAACGGCCGCTTCGCTGATTCTCGGTGCCAGCCTGGCCGCACTGGGTGTCGGTCTGCTCATCGCCACCGGGATGCGTTTGCAGCACCCGGAGCTGATCCATACCGTCCACCCATACACCTTGTGGGTTGCCATCATTGCACTCGCCGCCAAGGAAGGCATGTTCCGCTACATGCTGGCGGTGGCAACACGAGTGCGCTCGCAGATGCTGGTGGCGAATGCCTGGCATGCCCGTTCGGATGCCGCTTCTTCTCTCGTGGTCATTGTCGGCATTATCGGCAATCTGATGGGTTATACCTTTCTCGATCTGGTTGCGGCGGGTGTGGTCGGTATGATGATTGCCTATATGGGTATCCAGTTTGCCCGCGATGCACTGCTGGAACTGGTGGATACCGGTCTGGATGAGGAGGCGGTGCGTACCATTCGCAACACACTGAAAGCGGTACCCGGTGTGATGGGCTTGCATGAATTGCGCACGCGCAAGATGGCAGATAACGCGCTGGTCGATGCACACATTATCGTTGACCCGCACATCAGTGTCTCGGAAGGCCATTACATCGCGGAGGCTGCGCGCAGTGAGGTGTTGAAACAGCATCACGTGATGGACGTGATGGTGCATATCGATCCGGAAGACGATATGCATGCGAAACCCAATGCGCGCCTGCCGCAGCGCTACCTGTTATTGGCTCATCTGTACAAACGTCTGGGTTACGAGCTGCCCGCTTCAACCACCGTGGTGCTCCACTATCTGGATGGGAAGGTAGAGGCCGACTTGTTGCTGGATGCCGATCTGGACCTGGCCGGGTTGCGTGAACAATGTGCAGCCATTACAGCGGATGACCCTTATTTTCGCTGTATTACTTTGTATCAAGGTGTCGCACCAAATTAGTGCATTAGCACGCTCTCATGCCCTGTTTGTGGGCGCTTATGCTGCCGCTTCGTGCCCGTAAATATGGCACAATGACGGCCGGATTCGCTTATTGGCGATGGCACAGTTTCTGCTTTTGATTGCACGTGGTTTATTTTATTCAACCGTGTTGAATTAATTTTTTTCTGGGAGATTCGAGTATGTCCAAAACAGCCGCCGATGTTCTGAAGATGATTCAGGAGCAAGGCATCAAATTCGTTGACCTGCGTTTCACCGATACCCGTGGCAAGGAACAGCACGTGGGCGTACCGGTTTCTCATGTTAATGCCGATAAGTTTGAGGAAGGTCACGCCTTCGACGGTTCTTCCATCGCCGGCTGGAAAGGCATTCAAGCCTCCGACATGCTGCTGATGCCGGATCCGGATTCGGCCTACCTTGACCCGTTCTTCGAAGAGCCCACCTTGATCATGACCTGTGACGTGATCGAACCGACCGATGGCAAAGGCTACGACCGTGACCCGCGCTCCATCGCCAAACGCGCCGAGGCATATCTCAAGTCCACCGGTATCGGCGACACGGCCTTCTTCGGCCCGGAACCAGAATTCTTCATCTTTGACTCGGTGCAATGGCACGTCGATATGTCCGGCTGCTCCCTCAAAATCAATTCGGAGGAGGCCGCCTGGTCCACAGGCGAGGGCTACGACGGCGGCAACACCGGTCACCGTCCAATGGTCAAGGGCGGTTATTTCCCCGTCCCGCCAGTCGACAGCCTGAACGACATCCGCGCCCAGATGTGTCTGCTACTGGAAGAGATCGGGATTCCGGTTGAAGTACACCACCACGAGGTGGCCACCGCCGGCCAGTGCGAACTGGGTACCAAGTTCAGCACGCTGGTGAAACGCGCGGACTGGACCCAAACCATGAAGTACGTGATCCATAATGTGGCCCACCAATTCGGCAAGACCGCAACCTTCATGCCCAAGCCCATCGTCGGCGACAACGGTTCCGGCATGCACGTTCACCAGTCAATCTGGAAAGACGGCAAGAACATGTTCGCCGGCAACGGTTATGCCGGTCTGTCCGAGACCGCGCTGTACTACATCGGCGGTATCATCAAACATGCCAAGGCGCTGAACGCGATCACCAACCCCAGCACCAACTCGTACAAGCGTCTGGTTCCTCACTACGAGGCACCGGTGAAGATGGCCTATTCGGCGAAGAACCGTTCTGCTTCCATCCGTATCCCGCACGTCGCCAGCGACAAGGCGCGCCGTATCGAGACCCGTTTCCCGGATCCGACTGCCAATCCTTACCTGTGCTTCTCCGCCCTGATGATGGCCGGTCTGGACGGCATCCAGAACAAGATCCATCCCGGCGATCCGGCCGACAAGAATCTGTACGACCTGCCGCCGGAAGAGGATGCAAAGATCCCAACTGTGTGCGTTTCGCTGGATGAAGCACTGGCCTCATTGGACAAGGATCGCGAGTTTTTGACCCGTGGCGGCGTGTTCTCCAATGACTTCCTCGACGCCTTTATCGAGCTAAAGATGGATGAAGTCAACAAGATCCGCATGACCACTCATCCGGTCGAGTTCGACATGTACTACAGCCTCTGATGGTTTGAGGTGCTTGAAAGAAGCGGAGCCTGAACGGCTCCGTTTTTTTGTGGTTTGTCTCACGTCCGGCCTTAACCTATACTCCATCTCATCCTGTTTGGAGATACCACCCCATGAAACCATTTCCATTGTCGATTCTGTGCGGCTTGCTTGCGTTCGGCGGTGTCGCTCATGCTGAAATCTACAAACATGTGGACAAGGAAGGGCGCGTAACGTATTCGAGCGAACCCGTCAAAGGAGCGCGCAAACTCCAGCTGGAGCCGATAAACACCGTCCCCTCACAGAAAGCGAACAACAAATCTGAAGAATCCTCCGCGAGCTTTGCGCGCGTTGACAAGGAAACCCAAAACCGGCGTGACGATAGCCGCAGGCGCATCCTGGAAGACGAACTGGCGAGCGAGCAAACGGCGCTGGAAACAGCACGTGAAAGACTTCAGGTTGCGCAGGACACGCCCGAGGTCTATCGCACAGAAAGCGGCCAGACATTCCGTAATGTCGCCAAACATGATGAAAACGTCCGCCTCGCCGAGGAAGCTGTGAAGACGCACGAAGACAACATCAAAGCACTGCAAACCGAACTGGCGAACCTCAAGTAAACCCGGACTGGCATGTTTTCTGCTGTTACCCTGATATGAACAGCTCAGACATGACCCACTTACCCCTCCCCACCCTGGAAAATCTGGCGACCGCCGTCATCCTGCTGGATGAGCAATCGCGTATCGCTTTCCTCAATCCTGCCGCCGAACACCTGTTCGAGATCAGTCACAGCAATCTGCTTGGACACCCGCTGCAGGCTGCGTTTACCCACACCGACCAGCTTTTTGGTGCGATACAGTCGGCGCTGTCCAATCAGGCCAGCCATATCGAGCACGATCTGGTCCTGGGCACACACCCCCTCGGGCACAAGCTGCACTTGAGCTGCACCGTGACTCCGCTACAGCTGGAACCCTATGCGCTGCTGCTGGAATTTCACACTATCGAGCGCCCGCTCAAGCTGGCGCGCGAGGAGCAAATGCACGACCAGACCCAGGCCAATCGTCTCTTGCTGCGAAATCTGGCACACGAGATCAAAAACCCACTGGGCGGCATACGTGGCGCGGCGCAATTGCTTGAGCAGGAACTGGAAAAGCCCGCCCTGCGCGAATACACCCAGGTCGTGATTCAGGAAGCCGATCGCCTGCGTTCACTATTGGAGAAGCTGCTCACCCCGCAGCACGTGCCCCATTTCAGTGCACTCAACATCCATGAGGTGCTTGAACGGGTGCGCAGCGTGGTGCTGGCCGAGATGCCTGGTGAGTTGCGCATCCAGCGCGATTACGATTTGAGCCTGCCGGAACTGGAGGGCGACAAGGAACAACTGATCCAGGTCGCACTCAACATCGTGCGCAATGCGGCGCAGGCCATGCAGGGATGCGGCGTGATTACGCTTCGGACACGCATCGCGCGCCAGGTGACATTGATGAAAAAGCGCCACCGGTTGGCGGTTTCAGTGCAGATCATCGACAACGGCCCCGGCATTCCCGGCTATTTACACGATACGATCTTCTATCCGCTGGTTTCCGGTCGCGCCGACGGGCATGGGCTGGGGCTAACGCTGGCACAGGATTTCGTCAGTCGCCATCAAGGCAGCATCGAATTCGAAAGTGAACCGGGTCGTACTTGCTTCACGGTCATGCTGCCATTGCAGACAAACACTACCGGCCACGGATAAACACAGATGCGCACGGATACAACTCCCCCAAATGTGTCGCCCTGTTTTTTTTCAAACTATGGCCATCCGAGGCTGATATTTATTGAGTTTTTTGAAAGTGAGTAACCCATTATGAAACCTGTCTGGATCATCGACGACGACCGTTCCATCCGCTGGGTGCTGGAGAAAGCCCTCGCGCGCGAACAGATCGAATACAAAAGTTTTTCTTCTGCCGATGAGGCGCTGGCTGAATTAAGCGTGAGCCTGCCGCAGATGGTGATCAGTGATATTCGCATGCCGGGCAGTTCGGGACTCGACCTGCTGCAGGCCCTGCGCCGCGACCACCCCACTCTGCCTGTCATCATCATGACGGCTTACTCGGATCTGGAAAGTGCCGTCTCCTCGTTTCAGGGCGGCGCGTTTGAATATCTGCCCAAACCGTTCGATGTAAACCACGCGGTTGAGCTGATACGCCGCGCAATGGCGCAAAGTCAGCGCAAAACCGTCGGTAACAGCGATGTGCCGGACGCACCCGACATCCTCGGCCACGCCCCTGCCATGCAGGAAGTGTTCCGCGCCATCGGCCGCCTGGCACAATCGAACGCAACCGTGCTCATCAACGGCGAATCCGGCACCGGCAAGGAGCTGGTCGCACAGGCACTGCATCGCCACAGTGCGCGCGCCGACAAACCTTTCGTTGCGATCAATACGGCGGCAATCCCGAAGGACTTGCTGGAGTCAGAATTATTTGGTCATGAAAAGGGGGCTTTCACCGGCGCGAGCACCACGCGCCACGGCCGTTTCGAACAGGCAGAAGGCGGCACGTTGTTCCTCGACGAGATCGGCGACATGCCGGCGGAATTGCAGACACGGTTGCTGCGCGTTCTGTCGGATGGGAATTATTACCGCGTCGGCGGCCACCAACCAATCAAGGCCAACGTGCGCATCATCGCCGCCACCCACCAGAATCTCGACGAACGGGTAAAGCTTGGCTTGTTCCGCGAGGACTTGTTTCACCGCCTCAACGTTATCCGCCTGCGCCTGCCTCCGTTGCGCGAACGGCGCGAAGACATCCCGCTGCTGGCAAAACATTTTCTGCAGAAGAGTGCGAAAGAACTGGGTGTAGAGCAAAAGACGTTGGGCGATGCTGCGCTGCATTTCCTCACCGCGCAGGATATTCCCGGCAACGTGCGCCAACTGGAGAACCTGTGCCATTGGCTCACCGTGATGACGCCGACGCAGCAAGTGGAAATTGCCGATCTGCCGACGGAATGGCGCGAGGGTTCGCCCGCCGAGAGCGTCAACAGCGACTGGCACGCAGCGCTGGCCCAACAAGTCGCACTCGCCTTACAACGCAATGAACCAGACATTCTCAATTCGTTCAACAAGGAATTCGAACGCACCCTTATCACCCAGGCCTTGCAGCACACCGGTGGGCGCCGCATCGAAGCCGCCACCCTGCTCGGTATGGGACACAACACTCTCACGCGCAAGATTCAGGAATTGGGAATGGATGAGGCAGGCACGAATTGAAGCGTAATTACAGGTCCGGCTTCAACCCGACCCACAAATTCAACGCTTCAGGATTTTGTATCGGTTGGTGATTTCCCTCCAACCTCGACCGTTTTGTTCTTTTTCGGGCGATTCTTGCTCTCATCCGCAAAGCGGAAGCGCCCGGCCAGCACGCACCCTTTCATGCCGATGTCACAGGGCTTGTTCAGCACCTTCTGGCACTTGCCATCAACCTCGTGCGGACAACCCCAGCCACCCATCGTCAGGCTTTCTTCACAAATTCGGTTTTCAACTGCATCGAACCAATTCCGTCGATCTTGCAATCGATGTCGTGATCACCCTCCACCAGACGGATGTTCTTCACCTTGGTGCCGACCTTCACCACCGATGATGATCCCTTGACCTTCAGATCCTTGATGACGGTGACCGTATCGCCGTCGTTCAATACCGTACCAAATGCATCCTTGAACACCTTCACTTCTTCGGCACTCTCGGCGGACTCATTCTTGTTCCACTCCCAGCCGCATTCGGGACAGACGCAGTTGTCTCCGTCTTCATAGGTGAAGGGCGAATCGCATTTTGGACATTTCGGCAGGTCTGACATGATGCTTCCTATACTTGATATAAAAGGGCCGGCTCAGACAGCGGCCTGTTCCGGCGGATGAATGTTGCACAACACTCCGGCCAATACGTCTTTGACCATCTCTGTATCGCACTTTGCTCGCAAACGCAGCCACCAACCTTCAGACAAACTGAAGAAGCGGCGAAAACGCAAATCCGTATCGGCAGTAATGCCACGCTTGCCTGAAACGATGTCGCCGGTGCGTTGTGGCGGCACACCAATCTCTTTTGCAGGGCGATTCTTGATCATTCCCAGCGGCTTCAGTAACTCTTCATCCAGCATTTCGCCGGGAGATACAGAGGCGACTTTACGCATGGTTTTACCTTCCTAGTGGTAGTCCTCTTCTCGCTGGTGGCGCACCGCAACAACAGTCACAGTTTCATTGTCTTCTATTTCAAACAGCGCAACATACCCTGCGACTCCAAAAGGGATAAGTAGTTCACGCAAATATATGTTGTCACTAGCGGCTTTGCGACAAGTGAATGGAAATTGTTCCAATACCTGCATGCTTGCAGCAATGGTCTCGCGTGCGTGCTTCGCGGCTGCAATATCCTTATCGGCCAGGAAGGCAAACAGTCGTTTTAGATCTTCTTTAGCCGCCCGCGTATAGCGAACCTTATGGCTCACTTACCCGCCTTTGCACCATCAATGATGGCATCCAGTTCAGCCAACACTTCTTCCGAGGAAAAATACACACCAGAGCTCTTAGCCTCGTTCCGCGAAGCCAAACCGCGCGCAATGAATTCTTGTTGCGTCCGTCGAAACTCCACATTGCGACGCAACGAATCTTCAACGAAGGCAGAAAGCGTCTCGCCCGGCCGCAAGATGTCTTCAGCAGCTTGCCTCAATTCAGGCTCTACGCGCAAAGCAGGCATAGTGGCGGTTTTCATGAGAAACCTCGTGCATTACAAATGTGATGCACATCATCGTCGAAGTAAGGGGAAGAAGCAAGGGGCGGAGCGCATAGGGCGAATCCCGTTGGATGGCTGTATCGCATTGCTCTCGACCCACAGGAGCAATCCATCCTTCCAGACTGTCATACGAAGGACTTGATGATAAATGTAAGCAATAGAATCGCACCAAATACAGGCTAGGAAACCATGTAAGGTTGTAAGCGAATTTCCTCGGCTTTGAATATCGCTGAACCTTGTCTTCCCGAAATATCGCTTCGTAAAAAACCCCAACCGCGATAAACACAGTTTGGGCTATACCAAATCCTGCGATGGTATATGTCATCCCATCCGATTCTAGAGAATGAAAAGCGCCCATCATTCCCAGGCTGATGAATATCATCACTGGCGAGAAGACCATCAGCCAAAACATCCTATCCCTTTCAACCGAGTTGTTGCTTGGATGATCGCCGCCCTTGAACTAAGGGCAGCACCGTCTGACTACAGCTTATACCCGCGGTGTACTGCCACCACACCGCCGGTCATGTTGAAGTATTCGACGCGCTCCAGTCCGGCATCGATCATCATCTGCTTCAACTCTTCCTGACCCGGATGCATACGGATGGATTCGGCCAGGTAGCGGTAGCTATCGGCATCGTTAGCGATGATCTCGCCCATCTTGGGGAGCAGCTTGAAGGAATACAGGTCGTACATCTTCTCCAGCGGCTTGGCGACCTTGGAAAACTCCAGCACGATGACGCGGCCACCCGGTTTGAGCACACGCTGCATCTCGCGTAAGGCAGCATCCTTGTGCGTGACGTTGCGCAGGCCGAAGGCGATGCTGACGCAGTCGAAATAGTTGTCAGGAAACGGTAGGTGCTCGGCATCGCATTGTGTTGTGGGCGTGGCACTGCCTTCGTCGAGCAGGCGGTCGCGGCCGACGCGCAGCATGGCGTTGTTGATGTCGGTGAGCACGACTTGGCCGCTGCGGCCGACTTTCTTCAGGAACAGGCGCGACAGGTCGGCCGAGCCGCCCGCCACGTCCAGCACGCGCTGGCCTTCATGCACGTTCGCCAGCCCGACGGCAAAACGCTTCCAGATGCGGTGCAGACCGGCCGACATGAGATCGTTCATGATGTCGTATTTGCCGGCGACTGAAGTGAACACACCCGCGACTTTTTTTGCCTTCTCTTCTTCGGGGACGGTTTGAAAACCGAAATGTGTCGTTTTGCTCATGCCTGTCCTCCGTTTATTTGTCGCGGCTCGCACCTGCCGCTTCCAGCTTGGTCAAGTAATCGTGCCACATGGCATCCTGGTATTGCCCCAGCTCATGCAAGTATTCCCATGAGTAGAGGCCGGTGTCGTGGCCGTCGTCAAAACTGATCTGGAGCGCATATTGGCCGACCGGCTCGACTTCGCTGATGCCGACATTCCGCTTTCCGACTTGCAGCGTCTCCTGCCCTTTGCCATGCCCGCGCACTTCGGCCGAGGGTGAATAAACGCGCAGAAATTCGGCGGGCAGATTGTAGTGAGCATCATCATCAAAAGCGATTTCCAATGATTTGGATTTTTGATGCAGGGTGATTTCGGTGGGTGTCATAGTGAGCGGATCTTTTTTAATAATGCGGTGGTAGAACGTTGGTGCGTAAAAGGGATGCTGTGAACGATGCCGCCCCAGCCCTGCGCTTCTTTGCTGCCGACGATGTTCTGCGGCTGCCAGTCGCCACCTTTCACCAGCACGTCCGGGTGACAGGCGAGAATCAGATTCAGCGGCGTATCTTCGGCAAAGAGGATGGCCAGGTCAACCGATTCCAGAGCGGCCAGTACCGCCATGCGGTCGGCCTCGTTGTTGATCGGGCGGTCGTCGCCCTTGCCTTGCCGTTTCACCGAGGCGTCGCTGTTCACACCGACAATAAGCGAAGCGCCCAGCGCGCGCGCCTGTGCCAAGTAGGTAACATGGCCGCGGTGCAAAACGTCGAAACAGCCGTTGGTAAACACCAGTGGTCGCGGCAGCGCGGAGATCTTGGCCGCAAAATCTCCGGCATCACAAATCTTGTTCTCAAAGCCTGGTGTTGGGTATTTCATTGAGGTCAATCCAGGTACTCGAACACTCGTACCACCTTCTTCACATTGTAGGTGGTGCTGGCGATCTCCGATGCGGCATCGGCTTCGGCGCGTTTCACAATGCCGAGCAGATAAACTACACCCTCTTCGGTATAGACCTTGATGTGGTCAAGCTGAAATACCTTGTTTGCCAGCATGCGGGTGCGCACATCGCCGCTGATGCCGGAATCGCTGTAACCAATACCGCTTTGATTGCCGCTCGCTACGTGCAGTTCATTGGCGATTCCCTTCACGTGATTGATCCCGGCGACGATACGCTCAATGCCAATCTTGCCGGACTCATCCGGAACCCGGCCGGTCAGCAGCACAAAGTGATTGAAGCTGGTCACATTGACTTGAACATTCTGCCGGTATTTTTCCGCAATGCGCTGCAACGCGGTGTGCTCGATGTTGCGATCATCCAGCACGGCGGCGGCGGCGCGGCGCTCGCTTGCGGCAGGCGTGTCAAGCCGGTTCACCTGGGCACAGCCTTGCAATATGCCGCCCAGTACGATCAGTGCTATCCATTGCCGCATCACTCACCTCCAAGCAGGATATGATCGATCACATCACACAGACAGTGCAGCGTCAGCAGGTGCACTTCCTGCACCCGCGCCGTTCTTTTCGCCGGAACGCACAGGTTGAAATCGTTTCCGCGCAGCATGGCAGCCATCTGCCCGCCCTCGCCACCGGTCAGCGCCACCACGACCATGCCACGCTCGTGCGCCGCCGTAATCGCCTCCACCACATTGGCCGAGTTGCCACTGGTGGAAATGGCGACCAGCACATCGCCCTCCATCCCCAGTGCACGCACTTGTTTGGAAAATATCTGCTTGTAATCGTAATCGTTGGCGATGGAAGTCAGTACCGAGCTGTCGGTGGTGAGCGCGAGCGCAGGCAAACCCGGGCGCTCGACTTCGAAACGATTGATGAGTTCGGCGGCGAAGTGCTGTGAGTCGGCAGCCGAACCGCCGTTGCCACAGGCCAGAATTTTGCCGTCGTGCATGAGGCAATCGACCATGGCCTGCGCCGCCCGGGCGATGGGCTCGGCCAGCACTGTTTTGCTTTGCATTTTTACTGCTGCACTGTCGTCGAAGTGTTTGCTGACGCGTTTGGCGAGTGTCATGTCCATTGAACCTGAATGATGAGAGTGGGATTTTAACCCAATTCGAATGCACCCTTGATCCACTCGATACGGGCAGCGTCTGCCGCATCCGTCAGCAGCAAGGCGTCAAAACGGCAGAGCGGCAGGGGTGATACACGTGAAAGATAATGCCGGGCGGTGAGAATGAGTTTGTGTTGTTTGTGTGCATCGATGCTGGCTGCCGCACCGCCGAAGTCACACCGGCTGCGCAATCTGACTTCGGCAAACACCAACGTCGCATCGTCTTGCAAAATAAGATCGATCTCGCCGAAGCGGCAACGGTAGTTGGTTTGCAGCAGCTGCAAACCCTGCTGTTGCAGGAACTTCGCAGCAGTTTGCTCGGCTTGAGCACCCGCTTTCATTCGAATCACTCTACCCGAATGACGGGCCTGCTGCCCTCCAATGCCTCACCCTGGCCGCCGCGCATCACCGCCTTCATCGCCTCGCGCTGCACGATATGGCCGTCCAGCGACAGCTTGCCGGTCACGCCATCCAGCGGCAACGCATTCAATGTCTCGTGGCGATATAGTACTTGCAACATGCGATAGGCATCCACGCCCAGCGCATACAGACGTTCCATTTCGAGCGACAGTGGCGGTTCCGCGCGCGGATATATCATCACCGCCGGATGATCGGGCTGCAAGACCCAGGGCATATCAACGAAACGCACATTGGATAAATCGTAGTTGCGCATTTTGTCCTGATTGCCAATAAATACCTGCGAAGTGGAATAGACCGGTATTTCAGAATAGATGTAAGGGCGCATCAGGCGCGCCTTGTCGGCCTCTGCGGCCAAAAACACCATTTCACCCGGCTGTCCCGACAGGGTACGGATCTCGCTCGGGTCATCCCGGTACACAATCTCCGGCATCAGGCTGCCACCGCCCTGCTGCCATGCCTCGCTGAACGCCAAATCCAGACGGCGCGAATAAGCCGTATCGGTGCGTACCACAGTCGCGGTCAACATGCCGGCCCGCGCCGCCAACCGCGCTATTTGCCGCACTTCAGATTCCGGCGGCAACCCGAAAAAATACAATTGATCGCCGCGCGGCATATCAAGCATGTTCAACGCCAGAGTGGGTACTGGCAATTCCGGATTCTCGGCCAGCGCCGCAACACCGTTGCGGGTGAGCGGCCCGGCAACGGCCAATGCGCCTTCTTGCAGTGCCTGCCTGTAAAGTACCGCAACTTCCGATTGTTCGTCATTGGCGGCATACACCCGAACCGGCAATTCAGCCTGCTGCAATTCGGCCGCCGCTATGAAACCCCGCTGTACGGCTTCGGCTGCACGCCCGAACACGGCAGAACGCAAGGGCAAGATTAGCGCAATATGATGTGACGCTCCTTCCGCCATCCCCGGCAATACCGGCTGCACGCTCGGCATCTCTGCCGGCGGGACAGTGGATAACTCGACAGTAGGCGCTTCTGCTGCTGCCGGCGGCGCTGCCACAACCGGCGGCTGACTGACAGGAGTGGGCGGTGCCGCAGGCGGAGTAGCGCAGCCAAACACGCTCACGTATAGTGCGGCAATCAATACTCCGCGCAACCAATTCAATCCGGTAATTCCAGTTTGCATATCAGGGCCAATCAAAAAATCGAGTGTGCATTATATGTAGTCGCCACCCCGATTGGAAATCTGGGTGACATCACCCTGCGCGCGCTGGACGTGCTGGGCGCAGTCGCGGTGGTGGCAGCGGAGGATACGCGCAATACGCGCCATCTGTTGCAACACCACGATATCGGTGATGCCAAGCTGCTCGCGCTGCATCAACACAACGAACGGGCCGGGGCGGAGAAGATCATCACCCTGTTACAGCAAGGTCAAAGCGTGGCGCTGGTGACCGACGCGGGCACGCCGGCGGTCAGTGATCCCGGTGCTTTGCTGATCGAGGCGGTGCGTACTGCCGGTTTTCGCGTGATTCCCATTCCAGGAGCTTCCGCTGCCATCGCAGCCCTGTCCGCCTCCGGCTTGAGCGCGCCGCATTTCCTGTTCTACGGTTTTCTGCCAAACAAGTCTGCCGCACGGCGCGCCGCCTTGCAGGCGCTGGCCGACCAGACCTGCACCTTGGTGTTCTACGAAGCGCCGCATCGTATTCTCGATTGTGTTGCCGACCTGTATGCGATATTCGGCGACGAGCGCGAAATTGTGTTTGCGCGCGAGATCACCAAGCTGTTCGAGAGCATTCATCACTGCAAACTGGGTGAAGCAATGGCCTGGCTCAGCAGCGACCCGAACAACCAGCGCGGCGAATTCGTGCTGCTGGTCTCGGGGGCAGTCCCGCGCGGCGAAGATATGGACGCGCAAACCGAACGGGTGCTTGTGGTATTATTGAGCGAACTGCCCCTCAAACAGGCGGTGAGTCTCGCCGTGCAGATCACCGGGCTGAACAAGAACGCGCTGTATGAGCGTGCACTGGTACTCAAACAAGAAGCTTCACAGTAGTGCCATCACTGTTGTTATTCAACTTTTTTGCTACAATGCAATCTCCGTCAGGCGAACCCTCACTCCTCATCGAACCCGCATCCATCATGAACAGCCTCCTGAAGATTTCGCCCATCCTGCTATCGCTGCTGTTATTTGCTTGCGGTGGCGACAAGCCCGCCGCACCCGGTGCGCCCGCCAATGTCATGCCGCCACCCGAAGTAGATGTCATCACGGTGTCACTGGACAAGGCCACTTATACCCAGGATCTGCCGGGACGCGTCCAAGCCTATCGCACTGCGCAGGTGCGCGCGCGCGTCGATGGCGTGGTGGAGAAGCGCATATTCCGTGAGGGCAGCGAAGTCGAGGCGGGTACATCCCTGTTCCGTATTGATGCGCGCAGTTATCTGGCAACTCTGGAAGCCGCCAAGGCAGAAGCAGCAGCGGCCGAGCAGATTGCCGAGCGTACGCGCCGCCTGCTGGAAAAGAATATGGTCAGCCAGCAAGACCATGATCTTGCTGCAAGTCGCGCAAAACTGGCCGCAGCGGCGCTGGTACACGCCGAAGAAGATGTGAATAATGCCAACGTACCCGCGCCTATCGCGGGTCACATCGGCAGGGCAGAAATCACCGAAGGCGCGCTGGTCAGCAAAAGTGCGGCGACACTGCTCGCCACCGTCGAGCAACTCAACCCGGTATATGTCAATTTCACCCAATCCGGCTCCGATCTGTTGCGCTTGCGCCAAGCCGTGGCGACCGGCGTGCTGAAACGCGCCGACAGCGCAAAAGTGGAACTGTTGCTGGAAGACGGCAGCACCTATCTGCAGACTGGCCATATCTCATTCACCGACATGGCGGTGGACGCCGGCACCGGATCGGTCTCACTGCGAGCCGAATTCCCCAACCCGAAACGTGACTTATTACCCGGCATGTTCGTGCGTTTGCGCTTCCCCGAGGCAATGGCCGAAAACGTCATCCGCGTGCCGCAGCGCGCGGTGCAGTCCAGCCAGCAAGGTCAGTTCGTGATGGTGGTCGGGTCGGATGGCAAAGTTGCACCGCATACGGTTACCACCAGCGGCATGGCGGGTACCGATTTCGTTATCGCCTCCGGCCTGCAGGGTGGCGAGCAGGTCGTCGTCAATGGCCTGCAGCAAGCCCGCCCCGGCACCGTGGTCAAAGCGGTGCCATTAAGCACAACAATGAAGATGGAAAGCCAACTTTCCGCCCCCAAGTAGCGCCATGATTGCCCGCTTCTTCATCGACCGCCCCATCTTTGCCTGGGTCATCGCGCTTGTCATTTTGCTCGCCGGGGTGCTGGCCCTGCGCGGCTTGCCCGTAGCGCAATATCCCGCTGTTGCCCCCCCGGCGTTGTCGATCACCGTCACTTACCCCGGCGCCTCTGCCCAGGTCGTCGAAGAAACCGTTGTTTCCCTGCTGGAGCAGGAGATGAACGGCATCGAAAATTTGCTGTACATGGAATCAGCGGCAGAGCTGGGACGGGGCAGCATCACCCTCACCTTTCAGGCTGGCACTAATCTCGACCTGGCTTCGGTTGAAACCCAGAACCGCGTCAAGCGCGCCGAGATCCGTCTGCCGGAGGAGGTACGCAGATTGGGGATTCGCGTGGCGAAATCGGCACGCAACTATGTGATGATCGTCGCGCTCATCTCGCCGGATAAAAGCCTGGACAACGTAGCGCTCGGCAGTTATGCCAGTACCAATTTACTGGAAAGCATCCAGCGCGTGCCGGGGGTGGGTGAAGCGCTGCTGTTCGGTACCGAATACTCGATGCGGCTTTGGCTAAAACCGGAAAAACTGCAAGGCTACAACCTCTCACCAGCGGATGTGTCAAGTGCTGTGCGTGCACAAAACTCGCAATTGGCTACCGGCGAACTGGGACAACTTCCTTCTGCGCCCGGGCAGGAGCTGAATGCAGTAATCATCACCAAGAGCCGCTTATCCACCACTGAAGAATTCGGCAACATCATCGTGCGCACCAACCCCGATGGCTCGACACTGCGGGTCAAGGATGTCGCCAGGGTCGAACTGGGCGCACAGGACTATTCGACCGCCGCGCGCATCGATGGGCAACCGGCGGCGGCCATTGCCATCCGTTTGACGCCCGATGCCAATGCGCTGCAGACCGTGGCGGCGGTGAAAACACGCATGAGTGAGCTGTCGAAATTCTTTCCGCAAGGTATAGATTGGGTGATTCCCTATGACACTTCGCGATTCATCGACATCTCGATCAAGGAGGTACTGAAGAGTTTGGCCGAGGCACTGCTGCTGGTGGTGCTGGTGATATACCTGTTCCTCGGCAATCTGCGCGCCACCCTGATTCCCACCATCGTCATTCCGATCGCGCTGGTCGGTGCGCTGGTCGGCCTGTATCTCATGGGTTACTCGATCAATGTGCTGACCCTGTTCGCGATGGTGCTGGCAATCGGTATCGTAGTGGACGATGCCATCGTGGTGGTGGAAAACGTCGAGCGCATCATGAGCACGGAGAACCTGCCGCCACGCGAGGCTACCCGCAAAGCCATGGATCAGATCATCGGTGCCATCATCGCCATTACCCTGGTGCTGATGGCGGTGTTCATTCCGATGGCATTGTTCCCGGGATCGACCGGTGCTATCTACCGCCAGTTCGCAGTTACACTGGTGCTGACCATGGCATTCTCGGCACTGATGGCGCTGACGCTGACACCCGCACTGTGTGCCACGCTGCTCAAGCACACTCCGGGCAAGAATGATCTGGAGCCGACCTCCGGCCCACTCGGCTGGTTCCACCGCGCTTTCGAGCGAATGAGTAAGCGCTACCTCGGCACGGTGCACAAAATCGTGCGCAAGGCAGCACGCTACCTACTGATCTATGCCGTAATCCTGATCGCTATCGGTTGGCTGTTCAACAAGTTGCCCGGCAGTTTCCTGCCCTCGGAAGACCAGGGTTATTTTGTCAGTGTGATCCAGCTGCCGTCAGGCGCGACGCGGGAACGCACCCTCGAGGTGCTGTCGCAGGTCGAGCAGTACTACCTCGGCCTGAAGGAAGTGGAACACGTTATCGGTGTAGCGGGCTTCTCTTTCTTCGGACGCGGGCAGAATGCCGCAATCGCTTTCGTTCGCCTCAAGGACTGGAGCGAACGCCCCGGCCAGGCAAGCAACTCGACCTCACTAACGCAGCAGGCCAATACCACACTGTCCCACATCAAGCAGGCGATGATCTTCGCCATCAACCCGCCCCCCATCCCCGAACTCGCCGCCGCCGGAGGTTTCGACTTCCGCCTGCAGGATCGTGCCGGTCTTGGGCGCGACAAACTGCTGGAAGCGCGCAACATGGCGCTCGGCATGGCGATGCAGAATCCGGTGCTGGCCGGTGTGCGGCCGGAAGGCCAGGAAGCCGGGCCGCAACTCCTGCTCGACATCGATCGCCTCAAGGCCGAATCACTGGGTGTTTCCAACACCGACCTGAACGAAACCCTG
>JBAZFV010000027.1:0-20754 GCA_041653255.1 Sideroxydans sp.
GCGGCGCCGGCGTGGTGACACGGCGCGCGATGGAGGCCGCCGAGGAGGCCTGCCTGGTCTTCGCCTGCGACCCGACCTCGGCGGATGCCTCCTGCATCGGCGGCAACATCGCCATGAACGCCGGCGGCAAGAAGGCCGTGCTGTGGGGCACGGCGCTCGACAACCTGGCCTCGTGGAAGATGGTCGATCCCGAAGGCAACTGGCTGGAGGTAGAGCGGCTGGAGCACAACCTGGGCAAGATCCACGACCAGGCCGTGGCCAAATTTCGCCTGCGCCATACGGACTCGGTGAGCGGTAAACTACTCTCGGAGGAAACGCTGGAAGTGCCCGGCAGCCGCTTCCGCAAAAGCGGCCTGGGCAAAGACGTCACCGACAAGTTCCTCGCCGGCCTGCCCGGTGTGCAGAAGGAAGGCTGCGACGGCATCATCACCTCGGCGCGCTTCATCCTGCACCGCCTGCCGCCGGTGGCGCGCACGGTCTGCCTGGAATTCTTCGGCCAGGTGCGCGAGGCGGTGCCGGCCATCGTTGAAATCAAGGACTATGTGGCGGCACACCCGAGCGCCCTGCTGGCCGGCCTGGAACATCTGGACGAGCGCTATCTGAAAGCCGTCGGCTACGCGACCAAAGCCAATCGCGGCACGCGCCCAAAGATGGTGCTGGTCGCCGACGTGGTCAGCGACGACGAGCGCGGTGTGGGCGAGGCCGCCTCGGAGATCGTGCGTTTGGCCAATCTGCGCCACGGCGAGGGCTTCATCGCCGTCTCGGTCGAAGCGCGCAAGAAGTTCTGGCTCGACCGCGCACGCACCGCTGCCATCGCCAAACATACCAACGCCTTCAAGATCAATGAAGATGTAGTGATTCCGCTGCCGCGCATGGGTGATTACTGCGATGGTGTGGAGCGCATCAATATCGAACTGTCGCTGCACAACAAACTCAAACTGCTGGATGCACTGGATGAGTTCTGCCACGGCGAGCTGCCGCTGCATTATCAGGATGATGAACAACTGGGAGCTGCCGAATTGCTCGGTGACCGCCCGCATGCCGCGCGGCAACTGCTCTCCGGTGTACGCACGCGCTGGCAATGGCTGTACGACAATCTGGATGCGCCACTGGATTCCTGCCCGTTCGCGCCATCTGACCGGCAGGGTGCGATGACGGTGTTCGATGCGGTGCAACGCCATCTGTTGCGCGCCTCATGGAAACGCGAACTGCGCGATCCGCTGCGCCAGATTTTCAGCGGCGGCACCTACCAGCCTATCCTCGACGCCTGCAACACCATTCACCATGGAGTTTTGAAGGGGCGCGTGTTCGTCGCCCTGCACATGCACGCCGGCGACGGTAACGTGCATACCAACATCCCGGTCAACTCCGACGACTATGCCATGCTGCAACAGGCATACGCTGCGGTGGATCGCATCATGCAATTGGCGAAAGACCTGGGCGGCGTGATCTCGGGCGAGCACGGTATCGGCATCACCAAGTTCGATTTTCTTGAGCCGAAGGAAATCGCGCCTTTCATCGCCTACAAGAAAAAGATCGATCCGGACGGACACTTCAACAGAGGCAAACTGTTGCCGGGCAGCAACCTGGAGCGCGCCTATACCCCCAGCTTCAGCCTGATGGAGATGGAAGGCCTCATTCTGGAGCAGAGCGAACTGGGAGAGATCGCCGATTCAATCAAGGACTGCCTGCGCTGCGGCAAGTGCAAACCGGTATGCAGCACCCATGTGCCGCGCGCCAACCTTCTTTATTCGCCGCGCAACAAGATCCTCGCGACTTCGCTGTTAATCGAGGCATTCCTCTACGAAGAACAGACACGGCGCGGCGTATCCATCGCCCATTTCGATGAATTCAACGATGTCGCCGATCACTGCACGACTTGCCACCGCTGCGAGAAACCGTGCCCGGTAGATATTGATTTCGGAGATGTGTCGGTGGCAATGCGCAATTTTCTGCGCAAGCAGGGCAAGAAGAACTTCAACCCGATCACCGCCACGTCGATGCTGTTCCTCAATGCCACCGACCCCACCACCATCAAACTGATACGCAAGGTGATGATCGAATGGGCCTACCGGGGTCAGCGACTGGCCCATCGGACGGCCAAATACCTCGGTCTATTCAAGGAACAGACGCGGCATCCGCCCGCCTCAGTCGGCAAACCATCGATCACCTCGCATGTGATCCATTTCGTCAACAAACCGATGCCGGGCGGATTGCCGAAAAAGACTGCGCGCGCATTGCTCGATATCGAAGACGACAGTGTGGTACCGGTGATCCGCAATCCGCTCAAGGTCAACGAGGAGTCGGAAGCGGTGTTCTATTTCCCCGGTTGCGGCTCGGAGCGGCTGTTCGGCGAGGTCGGTCTGGCGACACAGGCGATGCTGTACGACATCGGTACCATTACCGTGTTGCCACCGGGTTATCTGTGCTGCGGTTACCCGCAAATTGCAACCGGGAAAGCCGACAAGGGCAACCAGATCACCACCGATAATCGCGTTCTGTTCCATCGTGTCGCCAACACGCTCAACTATCTCGACATCAAGACGGTGATCGTATCCTGCGGCACCTGCATGGATCAGTTACTCAAGTATGAATTCGATAAAATCTTCCCCGGTTGCCGCTTGCTCGATATCCATGAGTATCTGCTGGAGAAAGGGATCAAACTGGAAAAGGCGACGGGCGTGCGTTATCTGTACCACGACCCCTGCCACTCGCCGATGAAGACCTATGCACCGCTCAAAGTGGTGAGCGAGTTAATGGCAACACCGGTACCACTGAACGACCGCTGCTGCGGAGAGTCCGGCACTTTCGGCGTGGCGTTGCCGCATATCGCCACCCAGGTACGTTTTCGCAAGGAAGAAGAATTGCGCAAAGATACTGCAGCCCTGCGCGCGGATGGCTATGATGGCGAGGTGAAGGTACTCAATTCGTGCCCGGCCTGCCAACAGGGATTGTCGCGTTACATGGATGATGCGAATATCAGCACCGACTACATCGTGGTCGAAATGGCCAAACATTTACTGGGGCCGACCTGGCAGGAGTCGTACGTGACACAAGTCAATGCCGGCGGCATCGAGCGCGTGTTGCTATAAGGAAAAATCCATGCTGTCACTGGAACCCACTGACGATCGTGCCCATCCTGCTTTTCGGGATGTCGTCTCTTGTCGAATGTGGCTGGGACAGTTGCAACTCACCAACCTGAATCTGGCCCAGGCCAGCCTGCGCACCCAAATCGAGGAATTGAATCGTCTGGCCATGCCAGGGAAAACACGTCTGCAAATCCTCGAATTATTGCGCGAGACGGTCGCCCTGGTACAACATGACTTTGCCCGAAAGCTGGTGGGTAAACCGTTGCCGCTGGCGGATGAAGAGTTCGCCCTGCTCATCGCACTTGCCAACCTGTGGCAAGCCATGCTGTACGGCTACCTGCGTTGCCTGCAGATGGCCAGCGCGGGTGATACGAGTATAGACAAGCAACTCCCGCTGCTGCACCAGCGTTGCCTGTTTTATGCCCGATGCAGATTGACCGCTTTTAGCACGGCTGGTTACGCACCCGATCCTTTCAGTTGGCAGCAGTTGCATGCACTCTATACTGCCATCGAAACATCGCCGCTGCGACGGGAGGCAGTACGCGACCCTTATTACCACGATAGCTTTCCCGTCACTTGCCAGACCCTGTATCTGGCAACGTTGCTCATGCATCATGCACGCCTGCTCGGTCTGACGAACAACCAACTGCGCCTTGCCGAACATTGGCTGCTGCACTGGTCCGACACTCTGAACCTGGTTGCAAACTCCGGCCTAAGCAAGGGAGATGCGCCACCACTGGTGGTTGATTTGCATGGACAACAAGGGCTGCGCAGTCTGTCGCATGCACAGCGCAGTGACGGTCTGCGCTTCCTCCCGCTTGTTCCTCTATCCAAACAAATCAGGATAAAAACCATCCTGCTCAAGCAGGGGCAATCCCCGCGCCAGCTTGAACTGGGTGACACACCGTCTCAAGACTGCATCGCTCTGCTCGATATGCTGCATGTCTGCTGGTGTGAAGCGCGCGACGATTCGCTGGCTGATGTGCCGCGCGAGACAGAGTGTGTGCATCTGTGCGCAGACCTGGAAAAGATCTACGGGCAGATTGCACAAAAACCTTTCAAACCGGTGAAGGATGTAAGTAAAGCCGTACGCGATGCCCAGCAACAGATTGCCACCTTTGGCCGCGTACTGGACGAGACCGGGCAACACAATCTGCAAGAGCTTGGTTTCGTACCTGAAGAGTGGCAGGTGGAAAGCGACGGCTTGATCCACGGCAGGCTGTTGCGCCTGCACCCTTCAGGCGCACGGCTTGCACCGCGCCAAATTGTTACCGTATTCACACCCGAAGGTGATGGATACAAGGCGGGTATGGTGCAGCAACTCGAAGTCACCCAAGGCGGCCTGCTTTATCTGGTTGTCCATTATTTTCCCGGCAAGCCGCAAGCAGTGATCGCACAGGCCGTTGCCACCGAGCAAGCGCTGTTGCAGTCCGGGTCCGCTCCTGCCTTGCTCTTGCCCGCACTGGATAAGCTACACATCCCGGCCAGTTTGATTCTGCCGCGCGGCTGGTTTTTGACCGGGCGCGAGATGGAGCTCACTGCACCCGACCGCAGCAAGCACAAGATCGCTCTCGGCATCCGCGTGGAAACAGGCAGCGATTACGAGCGGATCAGTTTCAAACTGCTGTAAGGCGCTCCACGGTTTCCATTCTTGAGACCATGATTGTCATTGATTGCGCATGGAAACCACGTACAAAAATACAAAGTGGCTGCTCAATGCGTTATACGCCTGGCAGGAAATAATATGGAGAATGTGCTGCCCTGACCTTCCTCGCTTGCAATCTCGAGTCTGGCCTGATGGCGTATGGCAATGTGTTTAACAATAGCCAGCCCTAAACCGGTACCACCGGTTTCGCGCGAACGGCCGCGGTCGATGCGATAAAAGCGTTCGGTCAGGCGCGAGATGTGTTGCGGCGCAATACCGATTCCGCTGTCTTTGACTGAAAATACCGCCTGCCCGTCCTGCAACGACCAGCGTACCTCAATGGTGCCGCCATCCGGTGTGTAGCGGATAGCATTGCTGAGCAGATTGGCAAACGCGCTGCGTAATTCGTTGCGACTCCCTTGCAATCCCGAATCCGTTTCGAACAACAGGGTTATCTGATGTTTCTGCTGACTGAGCAGCCTTCCTTCCTGCTCGACCTCGCGCAACAGACTGCACACATCCACCGCTTCATCATGTGGCGGATACTGATCATTCTCCAGCCTCGACAACGTCAGCAGATCATCCACCAGGCTCGTCATGCGGCTGGTCTGTTCACCCATCAATAACAGGGCGCGCTGCGCCATGTCGGAGTCCCGGGTCGGCATGTCCTGCAGGGTTTCGACGAAGCCGTTAACCACGGTCAGCGGTGTGCGCAATTCGTGCGAGACATTGGCGACAAAATCGCGGCGTATGGTCTCTATGCGCTCCAGCTGGGTGATGTCACGGCTGATGAGCAGGCGCTTTTCCTCACCATACGCGATCAGTTTGATCGACAGCGTAATGTCATCCTGGCGCGTACCACGCAAGATCAGCGGTTGGTTCGTATCGCGCACCGCGAGATAACGCACGAACTCGGGCTGGCGCGCCAGATAGGTGATCTGTTGACCAATATCGAATGCGCTGTTCAAACCAAAATGCGCCTCGGCCAGCGGATTGCACCACTCGATACGATCAGCAGCGTCAAGAATCACCACTCCTTCCGGCAGGGCGGCAGTGGCCTGCTCCATCTGCCGCACGGCGGAAACATGTTGCGCGCGCTGTTGCCGATGGATACGCACCATTTGGTAGGGACGGGAGAACGCATCAGCCCACAAGTCAGAGCCTTCCGGCAGGACCTTTTCTTCGGTTGCTTCGAGCCAGCGCAAGAGTGCGACCAAATAGTACAGATACTGCAACAGACGCAACCCCAAGCCGATGGCAAACACCAGAGCCGCAGCCAGCGGGCCGAAAATTGCCCAGAGTAGCAGGGAAAACAGCAGCAGAAAAAAGGGATAAGAAAATGCACGCTGCCAGAGATCGCTCACGATACTGATCCGGTTGAATGGGTGGACGGTCGGATTATAAGGCGTGCGCTTCTTTCGGTGAGGCACGATTGCAGGGCGTATCTATAAATTAAGAATCCCAAGCCAGACAAGAAGCGAGAGAAATTCTAGCGCACCGTATGTGTTTGACATGTAAGCGTTAAAGCTTATTGGGTAACGCGGTATCGCAACAGAGTTTGGATTTATAGAGATGCCCTGCAGCCTACTGCACGGAGAAGCGGTAACCGTTGCCGCGCACCGTCTGCACCAATCCATCCAGGCCTGACATTTCCAGTGCCTGGCGCAGGCGGCGGATATGTACGTCCACTGTGCGTTCTTCCACGAACACATGGTCGCCCCACACTTGGTCGAGCAGTTGTGTGCGGCTATAGACGCGCTCGGTATGAGTCATGAAAAAATGCAGTAGACGAAATTCGGTCGGCCCCAACTCGACATTGGCGCCCTTGGCGCTGATGCGATGGGTGGCCGGCGACAACTCGATACCGCCGATACTGACCACCTCTTCGCTCATCTGCGGCGTACGCCGGCGCAACACGGCACGTATCCGTGCCATCAATTCACGCGGTGAGAACGGTTTGGTGATGTAATCGTCGGCGCCTGCTTCCAGCCCCAGGATTTTGTCGCGTTCATCACCGCGTGCAGTCAGCATGATGATGGGAATGTCGCGGGTGCGCGCATCGGCGCGCAGGCGACGGGCCAGCTCGACGCCGGAACTGCCGGGCAACATCCAGTCGAGCAGGATCAGGTCGGGCAGGGCCCGCTTGATCTGCGCCTGTGCCGCCTCTGCATCAAGCGCCTTGACCGCACGAAAGCCGCATTGCTCGACGTTGAATGCCAATAACTCCTGGATTGCCGGTTCATCTTCCACCAGCAGAATCGTTGCTGTCGCCATCCTTTACCCCATCCATGTTTGAAACCTTCCGTGATGATATGAAAGAAATGTGACAACCGTGTGACAATTCAGACAGAAGAACGTCGCATCGACTTATCGAATTCAGGCAGCGTCGATCCGAGCAGCATCCCGGCCACACTCATCAGCAATCCGACCAGTTGCGGCGGCCAGTAGGTCTGCAGTTGCAGTAATTCCATAAGCAACCAGGAACCCAATCCCATCGCGATGGACAGTAGCGCACCGCGATTATTGGCGCGCTTCCAATACAGGCCAAACACCAGCGGTACGAAAGCGCCCACCAGAGTCACCTTGTAGGCATTCTCCACCATGTGGAAAATGCTCGATTCCGAGTTGAGCGCGAACCAGAGAACGAGGATGCCAAACGTCAACAGGATGATGCGCATGGTGCGCAGCATTTGTTTGTCACTCATCTCACCGAAGGCAAAATGCTTGAGGATATTTTCGGTAAATATCACCGACGGGGCGAGCAAGGTGGCCGAAGCTGTGCTCATGATGGCGGACAGCAACGCACCGAAGAAGAACACCTGCACGATGAGCGGGGTGTGATTAAGGATCAAACTTGGCAGCACCATCTGTGAATCACGCTCGATCAGTTCACCAAAGAACTGCGGATCGATCAGTGTCGCCGCAAAGGCCAGAAACATCGGAATGAAAGCAAAGGCGAAATACAACACACCACCCAGCACCGCGCCGCGCACCGCAATCTTTTCGCTCTTGGCGGAAGTGATGCGCTGGAATACATCCTGTTGCGGAATGGAGCCGAGCATCATGGTCACCGCAGCACCGACGAACGGGATCCACGCTTCCATGCCGCTGTCCTGCGGAAAGAGTTGCAGCTTGCCCGCGGCCTGCGCCTGCATCACCACATTGCCAGCGCCACCCGCGTCCTCACCGATCAGTGCGGCGATCAGCAGCAGGGCGGCCATGATGATGGTCATCTGCACAAAGTCGAGCAGCGCCACCGACCACATGCCGCCGACCAGGGTGTAGGCCAGCACCACCCCGATGCCGATAATCATGCCGACCTGCGGCGTGACTACCCCGTTGCTGACCACGTTGAACACCAGCCCCAGCGCCACTACCTGCGCCGCCACCCAGCCAAGATAGGACAACATGATGCACACCGACATGATCAGCTCCACCGTGTGGTTATAGCGGGCGCGGTAATAGTCGCCGATAGTCAGCAAATTCATGCGGTACAGCAGCGGGGCAAAAAACAATCCGGCAAGAATCAGACACAAGCTGGCACCGAATGGGTCGGCCACCACGCCGCCCAGCCCTTCCTGCACAAAAGTTGCCGAGATGCCGAGCACGGTCTCCGCACCGAACCAGGTGGCAAACACGGTGGCGGTGACCACGGGCAGTGGCAGACTTCGCCCCGCCACCACGAAATCACGCGCGGTATGCACCCGTCGCGCGGCATAGAGACCGACTCCAAGTGAGAACAGCAGATAAAGTACAACGAACCAGATCAGCATATGGTCACCTTGCTCATAAAGATGAGGTGCATTTTAATGCATGCGCAAGCGGCAGCGACCATGAAAAAAGGCTCCCGCAGGAGCCTTTCTGGATGAACCGACGGCTTACAGTTCAGTCGCGTGTGCCGCCAGGTATTTCGCCACGCCCTCAGTCGAAGCACCCATGCCTGCCTTGCCCTTGCTCCAGCCGGCGGGACAAACTTCACCATGCTCTTCGTTGAATTGCAGCGCATCGACCATGCGCAGCATTTCGTCGATGTTGCGCCCCAGCGGCAGATCGTTCACCACTTGATGGCGCACCACACCGGAACGGTCGATCAGGAAAGAGCCGCGGTAGGCCACCCCCCCCTCAGCCTCCACATCGTATGCTTTGCATACCTCATGCTTGATGTCGGCAACCAGCGGATAGCGCACTTGGCCGATACCGCCGTTGTTTACCGGCGTATTCTTCCAGGCGAGGTGAGTGAAGTGAGAGTCGATGGAAACCCCGATCACTTCGACATTGCGCTGCCTGAATTCGTCCAGGCGGTGATCAAAAGCAATGATTTCAGACGGACAGACAAAAGTGAAATCCAGCGGATAGAAAAACACCACCGCGTACTTGCCCTTGATGTGCTTGTTCAGATTGAAAGATTCGTTGATGTCGTTGTTGCCCATGACGGCGACAGCATTGATATCGGGTGCTTGCCTGCCTACGAGAACTGCCATGATGACCTCCGTTGAATAATGATTGTTGAGTGAAATGCTCGGGTATGAAATGTACCAGATAGTTGTGTTCTGTCAACCCGACGGGTCTGGCGTTTCTTGCTGCAATCCGCCGCTGAACTGGGTGCGGTGCAACTGGGCATATACGCCTTCGTGCCGCAACAGTTCGGCATGCGTGCCGCTTTCAACGATAGCACCTTTTTGCAGCACGATGATGCGATCGGCTTTTTCGATGGTGGACAGGCGGTGGGCAATCACTAGGGTGGTACGCCCGCGCATCAGAATCTCCAGCGCCGCCTGCACATGCCGCTCCGATTCAGAATCCAGGGCGGAAGTCGCCTCGTCCAGAATCAGGATAGGCGCATCTTTCAGAATCGCCCGAGCGATGGCGATACGCTGGCGCTGCCCGCCGGACAGGCGCACGCCCTTTTCGCCAACCAGCGTCTGCAAACCTTGCGGCAACTCGTTGATAAATTCCATCGCATGCGCCGCCGTCGCCGCCGCCACAATCTCTGTTTCCGGCACTTCGCGCATTTGGCCGTAGGCGATATTCGCTGCAATGGTATCGTTGAACAGCACCACTTCCTGACTGACCAAGGCGATATTGGCACGCAGACTGGCCAGTGTCACTTCGCACACATCCTGCCCGTCGATACGGATACAGCCAGAGGTGAGCGGATAAAAACGTGGCACCAGATTCGCCAGCGTGCTCTTGCCACTACCCGAGGCGCCGACCAGTGCCACCACCTGCCCCGCCGGGATGTCGAGATTGATGTCCTGCAATGCCATGCGTCCGTCTTCTCCGTAGGCGAAACCGACGCGATCGAACCGCACTGCACCGCGCACCCGGCCCAACCCCATCTTGCCGCTATCAGTCTCGCTGTCGCTGTCGAGCAGATCGAACACGCTTTCCGCTGCGGCCAGCCCGCGCTGGATGAATTCGGTGATGCCGGTGATGCGCTTGAGCGGTGCCGTAAGCATCAGCATCGCCGCCACAAAGGACAAAAAACCGCCGACGGTAGTGGCGTCGCTCTGAGCTTGGCCGATGGCAAGATAGATGACGAATGACAGAGCGATCGCCGCCACCATTTGTACCAGTGGCACATTGGCCACAGCGGCAGCCGCCTGCTTCATCATGTAGCGGCGCACCCAATTGATCTCGATATTGAAGCGCTGTTGTTCGTAGGCCTGACCGCCAAACAGCTTGACTACTTTATGCGCGGTCACGCTTTCCTCGATGACCTGGGTGATGTTGCCCATCGCCTGTTGCGTGTTGCGGCTGGCATTGCGCAGACGGCGGTTGATGGTTTGAATGATCGCGGCCACGACAGGTGCGATGGTGAGCGAGATCAGCGTCAGCTTCCAGTCGAGATAGAACAGCCATCCGAGCAGGCCGAGGATGATGATGGAATCGCGAATGACAATGGTAACCACGCTGGTGGCCGCCGCTGTGACGTTGCTCACATCATAAGTCAGCTTGGAAATGAGCAGGCCGGTGGCGTGGTCGTCATAGTAGCGTGTGGGCAGCGTCATCAACTTGCCGAACATCTCTGCGCGCAAGTCCATTACCACCCGGTTGCCGACCCAATGGATGGCATAGGAACCAAAAAACCCGGCCAGTCCGCGCACGAAGAATATCCCCAGAATGAACGCCGGCGCCCAACGCATCACCAAGTCGTCCTTGTGCACGAAGGTGCCGTCAAGGAAGGGTTTGAGTAGTGCGGGCAACAGCGGCTCGGTCGCCGCCCCTATTGCCATGCCGAGAATCGACACAGCGAATGCCTTCCAATGCGGGCGGACGTAACGCAATAACCGCAAATAAAGCTGGGCGCTGGTCATCGGTACGTGCAGGCGATACACGGAAGGTCAGGCTGCATCAATTTCCTGTTGCGGCTTGCCAAAGGACGGCGCCAGCACCTGCACGGCAAATGCCAGTCCAACATAAAACATCATCACTAAAACGTAAGGGACAAAGTATTGCGCCACGCTGGCCACGTATTGCCACACACTCATCTGCTCAAAATAACCCGCCAGCAGATAGAAGCTGACATTGGCGATGACAAATGCCGCACTCCCCGCTACTGCCGCCGCCATCACCAGACCGAGCGCACCCCTGCCGCTCACCGCATGACGCGCGGCATACCAGCGCCCGACGAACCACAGCGCACCATAGGCGAATATCAGGAATGAATAGGCGGAGGTAACGCACCAACCGCTCATCTCACGGAAGTTGATCGCATAAAAATCAACCAGTGCCGCTTCGAACATCAACAGCGCAAGCAGGGCCAGCGCCCCGCGCACCCGCCCCAGATACAATCCTGCCAGAAAAAACACGGCATAAGATGCATCAGGCATGGACACCGTCGAACCGAAATGGTTAAAACGCGTCGCCGCCATCAACAGCACCAGCATCGCCGCGATCCAGAAAGTTTTGTTGTGCAACTTACTCATCTTGCTCTCCCTTTATTTCCCGCCAATAATCACCGGCGGGAACTTTAACAGAAACAGTGGCAATCCGCCGCAGTGCGTCGTTCTTACCGGTAATTGACGCCGACCCAAATGGTGCGTCCCAAAGTGTTGTAACCGTACGCCAGCATGTAGCTCTGGTCGAACAGGTTATCCACACGCGCAGTCAACTCCAAATATGGAGCGAATCTCCATTGTGCCGACAGGTTGATCACGTCGTACGCAGCCAGTGAATTGAAACCATCGCTGCGCACCCCACTGGAACGCCACTCGAATCCCACTCTGCCGTCATCGAAGCGACGTGCCATGGTGAGCGTATTCAGCATTTGCGCCCGGCGTGAAAGTTGCGTGCCGGTTTTCGCATTGCGCGGGCTTTGCAAGGTCAGCGCATTCTCGATCTCCAGACCATTCTGCCCGACCCCGTACACCAGTTCCATCCCCTCGATCACGGCCTCATCCAGATTCTCCATAGTGGTCCAAGTACTGTTGATGGAAATCAGATCATGAATACGATTTTGGAACAGCGTCGCATCGAGATGCTGTCCGCCTTGCTGGTAGTGCGCACCCACCTCCAAATTCCGAGAGCGCTCCGGCTTGAGGTTGGGATTGCCCTGATAACCCCAGGAAAGCGGGTAATACATATCATTGAACGTCGGCGCCTTGAACGCCGAGGAAACACTTGCCGTGATACGCCCCCATTCCGCCACACGCAAACCATAACCCAGCAAACCAGTGTTGGCCGAACCAAAGTCCGAGTAGCGGTCCTGACGCAGATTCACCTGCACTTGATGCACTCCGTAGTCAGCGTTGTAACCGGCCAGCAAGCTATTGATGCTACGCGCATCGACACTAAAAGCCGTGTCTGAACTGACCTTCTGCTTGAGCCGCTCCACGCCAAGCAGCACAACCCCCTGCTCTCCCACATTCATGCTGTTCTGCCAGACCAGATGATCGTTTACGGTCTTGAAGCGTGACGACTCCACCCCGTTGCTGCGGCTGACCAGATCATCCATGCCCTGCCCCAATGTCAGTTGACTTTGCCAAGCATCCATCAGTCGATTACTGCTCGTCAGCGACCATTTAGACAGCGTTGCATCGCTCTCGTCCTGGTCGGTCGGCAAACCAAAAGCATTATCGGTTTGCACCCTGCCTGCACTGCGAAACACCGCAGCCTCGACCCGATGCGCAGCATTGAAGGCATACCCCGCCCGGGCCGACCAACTGGTGTTGGTATAACCGTCCGCATCCGGATTGGCAGAAGGAGACAGCGCTGGATTAAGAGCAGATATCCCGTCGGTCGCTAATCTCGACATGCCCAGATGGAAATTCGCGTCATTCATTTCTCCACCGAAAGACGCGCTTGCGCGCCGCGTGGCATGCGTGCCGTAACCTGCGCTGGCACTAAAGGACGGTGCCCCTTTACCATGTTTGGTGAAAATCTGTATGACTCCGCCGATTGCCTCAGAGCCGTACAGGCTGCTGACATTGCCGCGCACGACTTCGATACGCTCGATCTGGTCCAGCATCAGTTGATCGAGCGCGGTCGCCCCGCTTGTGGCCGATCCAATACGCGCCCCATCCAGTAATATCAGAGTATGCGTCGAATTGGTCCCGCGCAGGTACAAGCCACTTTGCGCTCCAATGCCTCCAGTCTGCACAACCTCCACACCGGCCAGATTACGCAGCAGCGATGGCACATCCGCCGCACCAGAATCCAAGATTTCACTTTGCGTAATCACGCTGGTGCTTTGTAAAGTTTGATTGAGGTGTTGTTCGCTTCGCGAGGCAGTGACCACCACTTCGTCCAGACTATCGCTTGCGGAATAAGCAAAAGAAGACACCGCACAGAGCAGTGCGGCAAAAAGTTTTTTCTGTTTCATTTGGATTTTTCCCGAATACGTTCCAGCGACCCCGCTGGGACATTGAACAAAATCAGGAAAGTGAGTGGGTAAACAAGAAATGAAGCGGACTGAACCATCATTCATGCGCCCCACGCGCACTTCCTGAACCTTGCTCAAGGCCGGTATCCGGGCTCACAAGACTAAACGCATCGCCTTCCCATGATTGCTCACAGTGGCTTATTGACGCGTCCACACTTGCTTACCGTTGCGGGGGCAGCACAGGCATTGGAAATATTTCCGTACCTGTTTCCCGTTTAACTGCGAGGTTTTCACCTCGCTGCACCTTAAAGCGGCGCGGATTGTAGCAGACGTCTGGAATCCCACGTCCCGCCAAATAACCCCGATTACTCCAAAACACTTGCAAAACATCTTGTTATCGATTGACTTAACAGGGATTTAAAAACTATAGTTCGCCCATGCAAAGCGAATTCGACGCCCTCGACCAAAAATTGGCACAACTGGTGCAGCTGACCCAGCGCCTGCGTGCAGAGAATATGGAATTGCGCCAGCATGTGGCTGCTGCTTTAAACGAGCAGCGCAAGGGGCAGGATAAATTGTCCCAGGCCGCGCAGCGTGTCGAGTCCATTCTCGAACATCTTCCCGCAGAGTCCGCATGAACCAAGCCAACGCCAGCTTTATCGATGTGAACATCCTTGATCGCGAATTCCGTGTCGCCTGTCCGCCGGATGAACGCGCTGAGTTACTGGATGCAGTCGCCTATCTGGACAAGAAAATGCGTGAAATCCGCGACGCGGGAAAGATCGCCTCGATCGAGCGTATCGCCATCATGGCGGCACTTAATATCGCGCACGAATTATTGACCACACGTATTGGCGGCGGTTTTGACCTCGCCGCATTCAAGCATAGAACCCAGGCGATGCAGGCCGCCATCGACGCAGCGCTGGCGGAGCAGGATGAGTTGTTCTAGAATTAGGCCGTATCCCCTGCAGTGTTCGTCAGATTCATCATTCTTTGAACCAATGAGCTAATGCTTAGGTTGCGCCCCATTCAAGTCACTGTTGCGAGCATCCCTTGCGGATGCACCTGATGTGACCGGGAACCGACCCACTTGAACCCATGTTCAAGATATTGAGTCAACGGCACAGGCGGGGGATTTCATTTTCAGTGCGATCCTCGATGGTCGCACTTTTCGTTTACGGAGCTGAAGCGTGAGAGTGCCCCCAAAAACCCATGTTTTTAAACCAGACAGGGTACGTACGAAAAATCGCAGTGCCGCATATGCCGGAACAGGTAAGCAAGATTTCTCGGGCGTAACACAGTATGACGGCGAAGTATCGATCTTGAGAGGTGTCCCGTGCGTTATTGGCTGATGAAATCCGAACCTTCCGATGTCAGCATCGATGACCTCGCGGACATGCCGGAGCAAAGCGTGGCCTGGTACGGCGTACGCAACTATCAGGCGCGCAATTTCATGCGCGACCAGATGCGGACCGGGGACGGCGTGCTGTTCTATCACTCGAACTGCAAGGAGCCCGGAATCGCCGGGATCGCAACCGTGTGCAGCACCGCTTATCCCGATGCGACGCAGTTCGACAGGCAGAACAAATACTTCGATCCCAAAGCCACGCAGGAAACTCCGCGCTGGTTCAATGTAGACGTAAAGCTGGCCCGGAAGATTCCTTTCATCCCGCTCAAAGCGTTGCGCCAGCATCCGCAACTGGTACGGATGCGCGCCCTGCAACGCGGCAATCGCCTTTCCATCACTCCGCTGGACCCAGCAGAGTGGAAGTTCATCACCACAAAATTGGTCGACCCATAGTGGAATGGGCTCTCGCCTACCTCGCGCTGGGTGCCTTCGTTGGGTTCTTTGCGGGCTTGTTCGGTATCGGCGGCGGTCTGGTGATGGTGCCGATGCTGGTCTGGATGCTGGAAACACAACACCTCGGCGGCGCACATGTACTCCATCTGGCGCTCGGCACGTCGATGGCTGCCATTCTCTTCACCTCACTCTCCAGTGCGCGCACCCACCATGCGCACGATGCGGTAAATCTCGATATCGTCCGCCGTATCACGCCCGGATTATTCCTGGGTACCCTGTGCGGGGCGCTGCTGGCAAGCCGCATTCCCGCCCTGCCCCTCACACTTTTCTTCGCACTGTTTGTATATTTTTCCGCCGCCCAGATGTTGCTGCAGCTGAAACCCAAAGCTGCGCGGACCTTGCCTGGTACACCTGTCATATCAATGGTCGGCATACTGATCGGCGCCGTCAGCAGTCTGGTCTCGGTGGGAGGCGGCGTGATGAGCGTGCCATTCATGCTGCGCCATAATGTACCGCTCAAACAGGCCATCGGCACTTCTGCCGCATTGGGTTTTCCAATCGCGCTGGGCGGCACCTTGGGCTATATCGTGACGGGCTACGCAGTTGACGCACCCCTGCCTGATGCCGCACTGGGATTCGTCTACCTGCCAGCGCTTATTGTGCTGGCACTCGGCAGCCTGTTGACCACACATCTGGGGGCACGGGCCGCACACCGCCTGCCACTTGCAATACTTAGACGAGGATTTGCACTGTTGCTGTTCGTGCTGGCAACACGATTACTGCTAAAGGCAATCATTTAGCGTGCTCGGCCTCGCGATCGAGCTCCCCGCTCGCCAGTTTCGACTCGTATTCTCCCAAGGCACTTTTTACCTTGCCGCTCAAAACATACAAACCGACCAGATTGGGGAATGCCATCGACAACACCAGCAGATCGGTGAAATCCAGCAGATTTGAAGCGCTCGCCACCGATGCAACGACCACGAAACCGATGAAGATTGCTTTGTACAGAATTGAAAAACGTTCTCCGAATAAATATACCCAACAACGCTCACCATAATACGACCATGAGATCGCCGTACTGTAGGCGAACAGCACAACGGACAGAGCGAGAATGGCCGGGAACCAGTCTGAAGCAGTGGCAAAAGCAACGGAAGTCAGCGTCGCCCCTTGGCTGGCGGCGCGGATCGCCTCGTATTCCGGTGCGTTATAGACACCGGTGATGACGATCACCAGCGCCGTCATGGTACAGATGACCACAGTGTCGATGAATGGCTCGTAAAGTGCGACCAGCCCCTGCCGCACTGGATATTTGACCGAAGCCGCAGAGTGGGCAATGGCCGCAGAACCCAAGCCGGCCTCGGATGAAAAGGCGGCGCGCTTGAAACCCTGCACCAGTGCACCCACCATACCGCCCGCCACGGCGATGGGCGAGAATGCCTCCAGCACGATCTTGCCCAAGGCATCCGGCACCAGTGCCGCATTGCTGACGATGATCCACAGACACGCACAAACATAGATCATGACCATGGACGGCACGATCGCTTCCGCCACATGCGCGATGCGGCGCAGACCGCCGATGATGACCAACCCGATGGCGAGCGCCATCAGCAAGCCATAAACAATAGGCACTTCACGAAAGAATTCGATCTGGGTCTGCACCGCACCCATCGACTGGCTGACCTGGAACGCGCTACCCGCACCAAACGAGCCCAGAATGGTAAACAAGGCGAACATGATCGCCAGCATTTTCCCGCTGCGTGGTGCGCCCTTTTCCGCCAGTCCTTTCGACAGATATTCCATCGCTCCGCCCATCAGGCGGCCGTCCGGTCTGACCTCGCGATACATCTGCGCCAGACTGGCCTCGGTAAATTTGGTGCTCATACCGAGCAGTCCGGCGACGATCATCCAGAAAGTGGCGCCGGGACCGCCGATGGAAATGGCAATCGCCACCCCGGCGATATTGCCCAGCCCGACCGTGGCCGACAGCGCGGTCGACAGCGCCTGAAAGGAAGTCACCTCGCCCTGGTCGTCCGCCGTGCGGTACTTGCCGCGTATCACCCTGTACGCATGGCGCATCATGCGCAGATTGACAAAATTAAAGCGGAAAGTGAGAAACACAGCGGCCACGATCAGCGGCATCGACGGTTCACCGGGAAAAATATCGAAGAAAATGACTTGTGCCAGCACCCCGTTAACTGCTCCGAACATCGCATCCAGAGTGCCATCAGCCGCACAGGCCATTTGTGGCGCGCTACACAACAACAGCCAGACCGCCACTTTTCGTATTTGCACCATAGTCCCGCTCCATCTGGTCATGAGCGCCGATTAGAACCCGAAGCGGCCGCAGGTTCAAGTATTGCGCTGTGCTTCAATAATTTAAGTGACCCGTCCTAAACTAGGTTGACAGTAAAACGTCGTTTTTCACCTTGTTCAGGTAAGTCGTTAAAGACGCCTGGTGCACTGCATCAGGCGTTTTGTATTCTAGCGCCAGATGTGGGCGTTCATGGTTATAGATGTGGATCGATTCCTTGATCATCTTTGCCGCCTCTGCCAAATTCTTCGGTGTCTGTAGCAGGAACTCATTCTTCAGAATTCCATTCACCCTTTCAGCCAATGCGTTCTGATAACAGTCGTACCCATCTGTCATTGAGCACGTGATCTCATGTTTTTCATGGATTCGTTGGTAGAAGCTGGAGCAATACTGTATCCCTCTGTCTGAGTGATGGATCAGTCTGGCATGGGTCTTCCGGCCTTTGATCGCCATCTTCAGCGCCATGCTCACTTCTTCCGTTTGCAGGCTGCCATGCACGTGATAACCCATGATGCGCCTTGAGTAGGCGTCCGTGACCAAGCTCAGGTAGACGAACTTCTCATGGGTCGGAACGTAGGTGATATCCGCTACCCAGACCTCCTCTGGCCTATTCACAATCACCTTATCTGGCCCATCCTTGAGCAGGTTGGGATGCTTGTGGAAGCGGTGATGGCTATTCGTCGTCTTGTGATACGCACGCCTAGGCGGCACGAGTAGACGTGCTTCCCTCAACACGTCAAACAGTCCGTCTCGACCCAACTTGATTCCTCTGTCCGAGAACGATCCGCGCAAGAGGTAATGCAGTTTGCGTGTGCCGATCCTTGGCTGCTGCAACCGCCTTTGTCGAACGAGTCCCACCACGATCTCGTCTTGCTCAAGTTGGTGCTGTGCACTGCTTACTTGCTTGTAATACGCTTGTCGACTGATGCCGTAATGGCGGCAGGCCGCCGAGATGCTCAAGCCTTTGACTTGGCCTTGCTCGATGACCTGCCTAAAGGCTTTTTTGGGATTCTGATCCCGTACTCGTTCTTGATCACATCGAGCATGGCTTCGAACAAGCGCGCCTTCTCATTGGCTTCTTTGAGTTGAACTTCTAGTTCCTTGATTCGCTGATCTGGTGTCTGCGGTAACGTTGGATCACTCATCTGACTATCCTTCGACAAGGTGGGTGACTGATTATGCCAGTCCAACCGCCCATGCTTGCGCAACCAGATCAAAACGGTCGAACGACCCTGTATCCCATAGCGATATTGGGCCTGTTTATAGGTCATCTCGCCTTTTTCTACTTGATCTACGACGCTCAATTTAAAAGCTAGCGTGTAGTCGCGCTGACTCCTTCTTTCCCCTGTTTCCATTTGACACTCCTTTCGTCATTGCAAAAAGTGTCAACTTATTTCAGGACGGGTCAAAGGCAACAAAAAAGCCGGCGCGAACCGGCTTTTTTGGTGCCTTGGCAGTTACAAGGCCAAAACGAAGTCAATCAACTCCTTGATGTCGGCATCGCTTGCCTTGGGAGTAGCAGGCATCGGCATCTTGCCCCAAACACCGCTGCCACCCTTCTTAATCTTCGTGGTCAAGTGGGCCACAGCACCCGCATCCCCCTTGTATTTGGCGGCAACATCTTTCCAAGCTGGACCGACCACTTTCTTGTCAATAGCGTGGCAAGCGGTACAATTGTTTTTCTTGGCGACGGCCGGCATATCGGTTGCCATTGCGGAACCGGCAATCATCAGACCTGCTGCAACTGCCATGCTGATAACGATTGATTTCATGTTTTCTCCATTATTCAAGTTTTACTTCACGATAAGAATGAGCGGAATACTTGCTCCGGCCACATACAAAAATCCCCGCTTTAAACTGCAAACCACCCGGCGGTGGATAATCAACGCAGCTCATGTAATCCGGGTTGACGTCTTATTCAAGGTTCAGGATGAATCTTGCCAATTTGGCGCGTTGTTCCGTACTTAATTCAGGCTGGGCAGGCATCGGTACCGCACCCCACACCCCGCCACCTCCCTTGGCGATCTTGTTTTCCAGAAATATCTGCGCATTCACATCTCCTCGGTATTTGGCGGCCACTGTCTTCCACGCTGGCCCCACTATTTTCTTGTCCAGCGCATGGCAGGCGAAACAGTTGCTCTTGCGTGCAAGCGCCATAACCGCCGCATCTGTCTCAACTATCGAGACCGCCGGGACAGCGGCGACAGGTGCGGCCGCATCGACAGAAGCAGATGGCGCGGGTTGCGACTTCTCACCCTGGCATCCGGCCAACAGGAGCAAAGCACACAACATCCACAATTTCTTCATGACCGCCTCCATTCAATCCAAATTTATTTTTCATCACCATGTTGCAGCCATCCCAGCAAATAGGACCACTGCATCAGTTCGCGCTGCGCCTGCGCGGGCGGCAGATCAAACAGAGTCTTGCCCTCAAATCCCGCCGCAACATAAGCCTGTGTCTCGCGCAGATAGGCCAGCACCGGCAAACCCAGCCCCTGCAGAAATTGTTCCAGCGTCAGTGCGGAGCGCGTACGCGAATCCATACGCATTCCCACTACACCGACAGATATTTTGCCCTTGCGTACCATTTTCTCGTGGTGCAGTACCTGCAAAAAATCGCGGCTCGCCTGAATATCGAATGCTGACGGCGCGATCGGCACGATGACCCGATGCACCAACTTCAACGCATGTTCCAGATTCCTGCCGTGCAACCCGGCCGGGGAGTCGATTACCAGGTTATCAAGCGGTGCATTGCGTTCACCATCCGATTGCATCAACTCAATACCCGGGAGATCGAGTGGGCGCATCGCCAGCCATTGTGTCGCGGATTTTTGCCGATCCAGATCGAGGATCGCCACCCGCCTCCCTTGCGCTGCAAGGTATCCCGCAATGTTGGTGGACAGCGTGGTCTTGCCGCTGCCTCCTTTTGGATTCGCAATCAGTATGGCCTGCATGGTTCCCCCCCCGCGATACAATAAACCGCCTTTATCCGTGGTTAACAAATTCTCTGAATCATTTTTCCACCAGCGACACATCGCGCACGGCACCCTTGTCTGCCGAAGTGACCATGGCCGCATAGGCACG
>JBAZFV010000028.1:0-13814 GCA_041653255.1 Sideroxydans sp.
AGTTGAGTGTCTTAACCCAGAGCCTGCTCAAGATCAGCAATCAAATCATCGGCGTCTTCCAGTCCAATCGACAAACGTAACATGGCGTCGGAAATACTGCGACGGGTGCGTTCTTCCTCCGTCAGTCCATGATGAGTTGTTGTGCAAGGCTGTGTCACCAAGCTTTCCACGCCCCCTAGGCTGGGGGCCAGGGCGAATAACTTCAGTCGGTCGGCCACGCTCGTAGCGTCTTCTCCGCCACCAGCGACTTCGATGGTCAGCATGCCTCCGAAGCCGTACATCTGCTCTTTGGCTAGTGCGTGCCCCGGAAAATCGACCAGACCGGGATAATAGACGCGGCTGACCTTAGGGTGTCGCTCCATAGCTTCAGCAACACGCTGTGCCGACTCGTTTTGCTGGCGCACGCGTACCACCAGGGTGCGCAAGCTGCGCGCGAGCAATGAGGCCGTGCCCGGAGCAATCATTGAGCCGAGATTTTTGCGCCAGTTCCATACTGGCATCAGCAATTCCTTCGACCCCATCAGCGCCCCTGCGGTAAGGTCGCTGTGCCCACCGAGATACTTGGTGGCGCTGTGTATAACGAAATCAGCCCCGAGTTCCAGTGGGCGCTGATTGACCGGTGAAGCGAACGTATTGTCGATTGCGACTAGGGCACCGTTGGCGTGTGCCTTCGCCGAAATGGCACGAATGTCGAGCAATTCGAGGGTCGGGTTGGTGGGCGTCTCGAAAAACACCAGCTTTCCACCACCAGCCAGCAAGGCATCGAGCTTGTCGAGTTCATTGCCCAGGATTAAATGGGTCTTGATCCCCAACAGAGGCAACTGGCTTGCCAGCAGCTCCAGCGTTCCGCCGTAAGCATCACCAATACAGATGATACCCTCACGTCCGTGCGTCAGGAACAAGGCTGTTTCGGCAGCCATTCCGGAACAGAAGGACCAGGCCATCTCTGCACCTTCGAGGCTGGCGAGAGTTTCTTCAATCGCGAAGATTGATGGGTTCAAGCCGTAGCGCGTGTAGAGACTCCCCGGCTTGCGACCGTCAACGACATCGAGCAAGTCAGCCGTCGACTTGAACGCAAAGGTGGTCGTGTCGTAAACCGGAAGGTGCGGACTGCCGTGGGCGTCCTTGAAACTGTGACCATGAATGCTGCGCGTGGACAAGCCTTGCTTACTGTTTTCTGACATGGGAATCTCCTGGTTACACTTCTTGGGGTTTCAGGCGGGCATGAGGACCAATTCAGTCGCCTCTTATTCTTGATGCGGATGACACACCGTGGACATTTTAGAACGACACTACCTTATCGCTATCAATGACCCATTCCGCCAAAGCTGGCATGGTTGATTTTTCGGCACCCTCAAAATACGGATGATTCTTGTAAATGCCGCAGCGCGCCATGCAGGTTCCGCAAACCTTGACCGTCACACCACGTGCAATGAGTGCCTTGAGCATCTGAGAGAGGTCTTGGTCATAACCTTCGGGGGGACGGCAGGCATCGCGTGCCATGTCTACCGCATCGCTCATCAAAAAAATGCGGACTTCACTTCCTGCATCGACCAGCTTGTCGGCTAGGCGCAAGCCGTTCCAAGTGACGTCGGTGGTGTCGTAGGGTTCGTGATTGAAAATGAGTAGGGTTTTCATGAGTGGTCTCCAGAAAGAAATCAACGCCTGGCTAACAGGCCGAAGTGGAACGGACAACAATCGTGCAAATCAACAGATTCAACGCTGTGAAATCCTACCTCGGTCATGGTCATGATTCGAGGTGCTCCAACGGGAGCCCCGCCGCTTGCCATTCACTGACACCATCGAGAATTTTGCGTACCCGATAACCTTTCGCCGTGAGCAATGCCACGGCCTCATCAGAGAGTAGGCAAAATGGGCCTCGGCAGTAGGCGACGATTTCCAGGTCAGACGGCAATTCAGCGAGCCGTTGCTCGATCTCGGCCATCGGCATCGAGCGAGCGAAAGGCAGATGGGCCGTTTCGTACTCATTGAGTGGTCGGACATCGATAACGCACACCTCGCCCAGCTTGGCTTGCTCCAGCAATACCTCACGACTGACAGCGGAAAGTTTCGCCGGATCAGCCATCATCTGCATGAGGGTCATCTTCAGTTCAAGCAGGTGTTCTTCTGCAACTTGGCGCAGACTCACCCATAGACCAGCGACATCGCTGCCAGCCAGTTGATAGATGATGTATTTCCCTTCTCGCCGGAACGTCACAAGGCGTGCTTCCTTCAGCACTCTCAGGTGGGCGCTGGTGAGTTTGATGTCAGCCGACAATTCACTCGCGAGCGTTTCAACAGTTTTCTCGCCTTGGGCCAATAGTTCTATGAGTTCCAGCCGCTTCGGACTGGAGACGGCTTTGCCGATGCGGGCAACCTGCTCGTACAAGAGGTCTTTTAATAATCGTTTATTCATGCCAACACTCTAACGACCATTAGAATGTATGTCAATATGAAGTTATACGGACGTTCAAATCCAGCACGTTCCAACCACAGCAGCCTGATAGAGTATGATTGAAAGCCCGGTTACGATTGCATTTTTACGCAATATTTTTCTCACGATTCAGTTTCCTCTTATTAGATGGATACAAGGTGTTCATCTTGACTCAACCTTGCAATTTAAGCATCGCTAGTATCAGTTTCATAAAATTGCTACTCACAATCTGCGATGACTTGATATCACCCTTGCGAACCAATTGGCAGACTAGTGACATCCCTTTTTATTTTCAATTTCGAGATTGTCGATTTCGCACTCTTCCAGATAATTGATGAAGGCCAGCTTGATGCGATCATTCCATCCCACACCAAGATTGACTCCTATCGTTCCCAATTTGTTCGCAATCTGCTCGGCAGTGGCTTGTATCAAGTCATATTGGATTTCGACTATAACCGCATCAATACTAACCTCACGTATTCCCATCATTTCAAACAAAGCATGCCTTACTTGCTCTGCCTGAATCTCATCAAGTGGAATCGATAGCGCCAGTCGACGTCTCTTGATAACTGCTCTCCCCTGTTGAGCGGGAGCTTTATGCCCGGGTAGTCCAACGTATAAATGCGGGTTCGACTGAAAGCGTTCCTTACATTGTTCCGAACAAAACGCGTAATGAATGCCCACATACTCTGTGGCCAACGAAGTCGCAGGGACTTCCATGTGACAGACCGGATCTTTAAGTATTTCATTCACGATATCACTCCTTGTTTGGCTGTGATTCGGGAAACAAAGCTGAAGCCTCGTTACTTGAGCCCGCCTCGCGATATCCATGCCTTGTATATTTCGTCAGGCCAAAAGCTTTGAATATAAGAAATGGCCGCAAGCATTTCATCATCCTTTAGTTTTTCGCCAAAGCCGGGCATTTTTCCTCCGAGCGGAACACCCCCTTCTCCAATGACCATTTTCAAAACTACTATCGGATGATGCCAGGCGTGAGCAGTACCATTCAATGGCGGTGGCGGATAATTTCCATCGGGATCACGTTCTCTCCAGCTTGTCGTTCCTTTTGCATTCTCTCCATGACAGCTGATGCAATTTTCCGCATACACCTTTTTACCGAGATCCAGCTGAAATTGTGTGTACCACCTCCCGTTTACCTTGGGCTCGCTGTTACCTTGATCACAGCCTGCAATCAACACGCTCAAACACAACACCAACACACTTTTATACATAATTACTCCCATCCAGTTAATTATGATGACGATATGTACTTGTTTTGCGTATCGAGAATACCGATTTCGCACTAATCATCGTAATGTTCAAACTCCTGCAACAATTCCCGGCTAATCCCTACCAACCTCAGCAAGCACAACACCTGAAAATCCAGATGGATTTGGCACCCCCATGCTCAACTCATCAGGTCACGCTTCTTTTGCACGAATTCCTCGCGCTCAATTTCACCACGTGCATAACGTTCTTTCAGAAAATCAAGCGCACTTTTCTCATGATCGCGCCCAGCATAAGTACCGGAGCCCCAGATGTATTTTCCCCACATTACCATTCCAAGGATCAATACTCCCCAGATCAGCAGCATGCCGATACCCATGCCCCATCCATGCCCGTATTCACCCATATATCCAACACCTTTTCTGACCGTATTGTGGCCAACACTTTAATTTCCAGCTCTCAATACAAGTTAATGTCCATGCGCATATTTTTTCGGGCAACTTCCTGTTCAAATGTTTTTCCTGTGATGCAAGTTAAAGCTCCTTGTTTGGTCTTGACTGCTATGTCATGTGTGATTTTTCTGGTGCAGCTAAATAGTTTGAATCGGATAAAGTAAGATTTGGCCAAAATTAATCGCTGGCATGTTCATGGGTATGGCTGCCATGAGCGTGATCATCGGAAGTGGGCATTGCTGCATCGTTCATCGAGTCCATGTCATCGTCTGTAGGTGCTTTGGCGACCATCTCCTTGTATTGCACTGGTGTCATGTCAGGTAGTTTCTGCAAGAAGGCAACCATGCTCCATATCGTCGCGTCATCATGGTTGATTCCCCAGGCTGGCATTGCGCTCATCTTGAGGCCGTGTTTGATAACCCAGAATGCTTCGTCTGGTTCTACTTTAACCTTGCTCAGATTGGGTGGTTGTGGATACAGACCGGGACGTATCTCGGTATTCTTCATTCCGGGTGCCAGATGACAGTGTGTACACATTGCGGCGTACTGACCGGCGCCTTTCAGAATCAACTGTGCGTCATCAAGGTTGGCAGGTACTGCAATTTCCGAAGCATAGTGCTCCACGGAACGTTCGCGCGTAGCCTGCAATAACGCATAAGTGATTTTCCAGTGTGGATTGTCTGCGCCCGGGTTGTATAAACCTGACCATGCAAATATGCCCGCGCTGAGGGATAGCAACAGCAATATAACCAACGATGTTTTTAAGTAATTCATGCTTTCTCTAAAAATATGACTGTGACTGTTTAGCCCCGTACCAGATTCTCATACCATTTCATCAATGACGGTCGTGATGTCCTGTTGACGCTGATTTTTATGGCGGCGCCGCACATGAGATCGCAGTTCTTCGATGACATGCATGCTGTTAACACGCCTGCAATAGTGCCTTCGATTCACCTCCTCCCGAATTTGAAGATCATGCTCTGCTGATTCAATTTCTTCAGTGGCAGGAGCATTAGCGATCACATGCCGCGATATCGGCATTTCCCCAGCACCCACTGTCTTGATGCGACTAATTTTAGTCACATTGCCTATCTCGCCTGATTTATTGAAATCTATAGGTGTGGGAGAGATTGGGTATAGCTGGACGTATTGCATAATTTTTTATCCCGATCAAAGTTTCACTCGATTAAGTCGCAGTGCGTTGGTGATCACCGAGACCGAACTGAAGCTCATCGCTGCAGCGGCGATGATGGGCGAGAGCAGCAAACCGAAGAATGGGTACAGCAGACCTGCTGCAATAGGAACCCCTATGATGTTATAGATAAAGGCAAAGAACAGGTTCTGCCGGATGTTGCGCATAGTGGCCTGACTCAGGCGACGTGCACGAACTATGCCATTCAAATCACCTTTGACGAGAGTCACCCCTGCGCTTTGCATCGCCACATCGGTGCCGGTACCCATCGCGATCCCCACCTGTGCCTGTGCCAGTGCCGGTGCGTCGTTGATCCCATCACCTGCCATTGCCACCACCCGGCCTTCGGCTTGCAGTTGTTTGATGATCTCTGCTTTTTGTTCAGGTAGCACTTCGGCCACCACACGATCTATGCCTAGTTTGCGTGCCACAACATCGGCAGTAGCACGACTATCACCAGTGATCATGACCAGCTTCAATCCAGCAGCGTGAAGCGCCTGCACCGCCTCCAACGTCGTCTCCTTGATCGGATCTGCCACGCCGATCAGACCTGCGGGCTTACCATCCACGGCGACGAACATCACGGTCTGCCCCTCTGCGCGTAATGTATCGGCGCGTTCGATCAGCGCACTTATTTCTATGCCTTGATCTACAAACAATTTCTGATTGCCAATGGAAACTTTGCGGGCTGCCACCAGACCGGTAATGCCTTTGCCACTGACGGATTGAAATTCTTTGACCTCGGACAATGTCAGACTGCGAGCTTCTGCTCCCTTGACGATAGCATCCGCAAGCGGATGTTCACTGGCGCGTTCCAGGCTGGCGCCCAGTTGCAAAATGTCGTTGTCCTGAAATCCTTGCAACGCCACTACCGATGTCAGTTTCGGTTTTCCTTCGGTCAAGGTGCCTGTCTTGTCGGTCACCAGCGTGTCCACCTTTTCCATGATCTCCAGTGCCTCGGCGTTCTTGATCAGCACGCCTGCCGCAGCGCCACGACCTGTTCCCACCATGATCGAGATCGGCGTGGCCAGCCCCAACGCACAGGGACAAGCAATGATCAACACCGCCACCGCCGCGACGATGGCATGGGCGAATCTCGGTTCGGGCCCCCACACCATCCAGGCCACAAATGCCAGCACAGCACAGAGCACCACGATGGGAACGAAATAGCCAGACACCGTATCGGCAACCTTCTGGATTGGCGCCCGACTGCGCTGCGCTTCACTGACCATGTGGATGATCTGCGCGAGCAAGGTATCCGCTCCGACTTTTTCCGCACGCATCAGCAAGCCGCCGGTACCGTTCATCGTGGCGCCGATCAGGCGTTCTCCCTTTTGCTTCTCGACCGGTATCGGTTCGCCGGTCACCATGGATTCATCGACTGCACTGCTGCCCTCAACGACCTGACCATCTACGGGGATTTTTTCGCCTGGACGAACGCGCAACACATCACCTACTTGTACCTGCTCCAGCGGAATGTCCTCCTCTTTACCATCGCTACGCACGATACGCGCCGTCTTGGGTGCCAAACCCAACAACAGTTTGATTGCGGTGTTGGTGCGGCTGCGGGCTCTCAGTTCGAGCACCTGCCCCAGCAACACCAGCGCGGTGATGACAGCCGATGCCTCGAAATAGATCGGCAACGTGCCATCCACACGTCGCAGCGTCGCCGGAAATAGATCCGGCAGAAAAGCCCCGATCACGCTGTATGACCAGGCTACGCCGACACCCAGCGCAATAAGAGTGAACATGCTCAGGTGCCGGTTGACCAAAGAGGCCCATCCGCGCTGGAAGAACGGCCAGCCGCCCCACAGAACCACCGGGGTCGCCAGCAGGAACTCGGCCAGTTGCAGATGACCAAACGAAATCATCTGTGGTGCAAAACCCGGCCACAAATCAGCTGCCATCGCCATCACGAAAACTGGTACGGCCAATACCGTACTGATCCAAAAGCGCCGTGTCATATCGTCCAGCTCAGGATTCTCTTCATTGGCCGCGACCGTTCTGGGTTCCAGTGCCATGCCACAGATCGGGCAATCGCCGGGTCCGCTGCGCACGATCTGCGCATGCATCGGACAAACGTATTCGATCACATCGGACTTAGGCAGAGTATCCATCGGCTCCAGTGCCATGCCGCACTTTGGACACGCACCTGGCTTGTCCTGATGGACTTCGGGGTGCATCGGGCAGGTGTAGCCGCCGGATGATATGGCTGTCGAAGCAGCAGTTGTTTTGAACGGATTAAGGTATTTACCGGGATCTGCAGAAAATTTGTCCACGCATTTTTTCGAGCAGAAATAATAGCGCTTGCCCGCATGTTCCAGGCTATGTCCCTTCTCGGTGTCGACTTTCATTCCGCATACCGAATCTGTGCTGGTGTCCATGATATTTCCTTTTAATTGTGCTCGCTGGTATGCACTTTGAACGAGATGGCGGGATCTTTCGACAACATACACTTGGCTTCCACCATTACGCGCAATGTAGATTCTTCCGCCAAAAAAGCCTGTACCGCCATCGGGTCGAATTGTGATCCGCTCATTCTTGCAATCTCATCGCTTGCCTGGTCATATGACCCAGCTTTGCGATATGGCCGGTCAGAAGTGATCGCATCCAGTGTATCGATCACGACAAACAGTCTCGCTCCCAAACAGATTTGTTCGCCACGCAGCCGTCTCGGGTAACCGCTTCCATCGAAGCGTTCCTCATGGCTGAACACGATTTCAGCTGCCTTTTCCATACCGGGAATTTGTGAAACTATTCGGTATCCCTTTTCGGGATGCGTCCGCATTTCCATCCATTCATCCTCATTAAGCGCATCATGTTTCAACAAAATCGCATCGGCTACGCCTATCTTGCCGACATCGTGCAACAGGGAGCCCCAATAAATCTGGCGCAATTGATGGGGTTCAGACATGAAATGACGTGCCAGCACCAAGGTATGACAGGCAACCCGTTTTGAATGATTACCAGTTTCATGCTCGCGCATGTCCAGCGCCTCGGCCAACGCTTCGACGAATGCGGCATCTGCCCGTTCTAAAATATCAACTTCTGCATTCATCACGCCCTCTCAACTTTTAGTTCGAAATATAGCGGTCTCGGCAAACGGCGCGGATCAACTATTAACAACTCCGCTTAAGACTGCAACCTTGCCAATGTCTGGGACATCCCAATCGGGATGTGTGGTGCAGGTATATGTCACGCCGCCCGTGGAGTTCAATCCGGTTACAGCCTCAGATCATTTTTTATACTTCTCCAACTTGCCCTTCCTGCCCATGGCTCATTTGATTACTGCAATCTGGTGGCCTTCTCCTGCTGGCAACTCTATCGTGTCGGACACCGTAAAGATTTTCTGATCGACCACCCAGATTTTTGGGGTCTTGCTACTGGAGACATATACCTTGCCGGTACCGGGAATCCGGTCAAGATGATAGGGTTCAGGGGTGAGGGAAAGAACGCGCTGCACGCCAGTTATCGTGTCAAGCGCAACCAGCCTTCCCTCTGCACGATCGCTGACGAAAAGCGTTTTGCCATCATCGCCAATATCCAACCCATGCACTCGTTTGCCGATCTTGTAAGTTTTGACAACACTGCCTGTCTGTACCGATACAACAGAGACCGTTCCTGCACGATCATTGGCAACATAAATAATCTTTTCATCTGGAGAAAAGACCAGATGCTCGGGCGATGGTCCCGCTTCCAGCGAGCGGATCACTTCCCACTTGGCAAGGTCAATCTCGCTGATCGTACCGTTGCCGCTATTGCTAACATACGCACGTTTTCCATCTTTGGTCACCAGCGTATAGTTGGGCGCTGGTCCGGTTTTGATAGTCTTCAGCACTTTGTTATTGTCGAGATCAACCACACTGATCCCGCCGTGCGTCGGATGGGTGGAAATGACAAATTTCCCGTCGGGTGTGATGGCCTCATGGTGTGTCCAACCTGACACCGGAATTTCCGTCATCACATGACCATGCTCCGGATGAATGACATAAAGTTTGCTGTTGGGAGTTTCTGCTGGCGCACCGCCAGAAATAGGTGTTTCCTTTAGACTCCCTGCCACCAGATATTCACCATCGGGAGTTGCCACCAAACCGTGAGGATTCTCCACACCAGAAAAGCGGCGAATAATTTTATGCGTTGCCGCATCAATGGCGATCACTTCATTGGCCGAACCAAGCGGAATATATACTGTCGGGGCGGCAAAGACTGTTGTCCAAATACCAAAACAGGCCAGTACAAAAATGCCTTTTGTTAAACGATTCATTACGTTCTCTCCTAATTTAAAAGATGTCGAATTTATTCAGTTTTGTTGAAATTCTTTGCGCATATACTTCAATGCAGACAGCATATCCGCATCTGACAAGACTGGATTCCCTCCTCGTGGCGGCATGGCCATCGCGGAACCCGGAGATTGAAAACCATCCGTCATCCGACGCAATAGCACGGCATCATCTTGTGACAGCAACCCCGTCTTTCCAGTCAGGTCAGGTACACCAGGAAAACTACCCGCACCATCGGCCGCGTGGCAGGCTATGCAAGTTTCGGCATAGACGGTTTGACCCCTACTAAAATCATCTGCAGCTAAAACAGAATGGCTCGCGAGCCACACAATGGCCACTCCAAAAGAGAGAAAACACACCTCTCTCATTTTGGTTGTGCGCTCACAAGACAATGCTTGTCTCCTTCACCAGAATGCGGCGGCCAGTTTTGGCCGGAGTGACCGCGGCTGCGAGACCTGCTGGTCCCGCACCGCAAATCTGGATGATTTCAGTTTGTGTTATGTCATTCATTTTCAGAACACATCACTTGTTGGTTACTTGCGCTCATCGCAGCAAGAGTGGTCGGCAGGTGCTGCACCGCTTACGTACCTCTCCGGCCCGGCTACGAATGTGTCGTAGCAAGTATCCAAGCAGGAGTAGTACACCTGTCCGTTATATTCCGCCTTGGCGGCTGCCTTAGCCGGATCCACGTTCATTTTGCATACTGGATCGATTGCCATTTCCAATCTCCTTATCACGATTGTGTTGTTGCCGCGCTCTTGGGGTACTGTCGTCTCATGGCAACCTATCCCGAACCGTTATTTATTTCGCGTCAGAGGCATTCATCAAAGCCAGCCAAGTAGCTATGCCTATACCGGCTTATTTTCTGCTTCTTGCCATGCTGTTGATGTTGCCGGATGATTACCATTTTGCAATATTCACCCTTACCCATAGGTGACAGCCACATTACAAATTTGTAATGTGGGTAAATGATTTCTTAACTTGGGGAACAATATGCAGACTTGGTAAATTACTTAATCGAGAACGATGGAAATCCCGCACGGTACTCTTGCTCGCCCTTACGGTGGATTTTACTTGGCCCTTGCCGTGCGGGTTGTTTGTACTCATGTGTTTCGTACTGAGGCGATAACCCGAAAATATTGGTCCATCAAGTTAGAGATTTGCAGTTCTGCAATCAAACGCAAGTGCGCCAGAAACTGGCCGAAGGAGATATCACTGAGCAACCCGTTTGCATTGATAGAGCCATCAGTTACAAGATTATCGGAGGCATGGGACAACCGAGGACATCCGAAAAGGCACGCAACAATTCGACTTCCACAGGTGATATTTTCTGGTCATGTATAACACTGGTATCCCTGTATGAATAGGCCGATACCGACAAACAGCAGCGCATAGCCGAACACCATTGAGATCATCATGCCTGTCTCGCCCACTCCAAGTAGCGACGACCAAAGATTGGCGTTTAGATCGTTCCGGTTGTTTCGGTCCAGCCCGAAAAACCGCGCAAGCAGGTATATGGTGAGCGGGAGCCCGTACATCTCAGCATATAGCGCAATGATGAAGCCTGCACGACTCCCGCACTCGCCTACTCTCGCCACGTTTTCGGCGCGAGGTAACGGTAAAGCACCCAGGACGCAATCACGATCATGATCACGGCAATACCCCAGACTCCGGAGTGCGCAATCTGTTCCTTCACGGTGAAATCCATTTTATTAATGTCACGTTAGCTGCGTCCCTCAAACCGGTCAGAAAGCCATGTTCTTGCATGCTCACTTCTGCTGAATCCCACGCTGGCGGTGTTGCAGAATGTACTTTCCGGGTTCCACCTCAAACGCCTCCCGGCAGCACCTGGCACAGAAGTAGTAGGTTTTACCCTGATATTCGAGTTCATCGATGGCAGACATTCGGCTAATCTCCATGCCGCAAACCGGGTCCTTGAAGCTTCGTTCGTTACTTTGGTGTTTCATTGCTGACTCCTTGCATATATTTCAAGAAAAGTATTTTCAATGTCTATTACACGGACCTGAATATCTGTTTCTTCCATCAAAACCACATTCGTACACCAGCGACCCAGCGTGTCTCACTGGTCTTCGCGCCTGCGGTACGGACCAAATTGGCGGTCTCACCAAACTTTCCGGCCCATTCGATACCCGCATAGGGTGCAAACCGACGGGTGAATTCATACCTTAAACGTAGCCCGGCTAGTCCATCGGATAGCCCGCTACCGATACCCCGTATAGAGTCGTTCTTCCCATACAGATTGACCTCAATACGCGGTTGAAGAATCAGCCTTTGTGTGAACAACAACTCATATTCCGTTCCCAAACGTAAAGCTGTATGTCCCTGCTCCCCGATATATGCCGTCGCATCCACTTCAAACCAATAGGGCGCAAGTCCCTGCACACCGAATGCGAGCCAGGATTGATCCGGCTCAACACCACTATCATAGCGCCCCCCCAACTGGGTATTCCAATAGGCGGCCAAAGCATGCCCCCACAACAGTTCAGTACGAGCTTCTTGGAGTTTTCCACCAGCCACTTCGCCTTCAGCCTTGAGCACCAGCCGTTCGTAATCCTTACCGAACCAACCCTGTATATCGTATGCATTAAACGAGTTGTGGATAGAACGCGCTCTTTCCAGCCGATTGAACATCACGGCGCCCATATAAGCTTGATCGGCCATGCGGGGAGGTGGAATCGGACCAAAGTCATAGCCATCTGAATAAGCATGCGGATCACGCGCGTCTGCAGATGCTGCACCACCCTGCATGGATGTGGGTTTTTCACTACCAGCGCCAGCTGGATCCATGCTTTTCATCTCATCGGTGTTAGCTGGTGACGCCGAGACATTTTCCATACTGCTGTGATCCATGCCTTGTATAGTGTCGGCAGCATTGGCGCTCTGCACCCAGATAGTCACCATGCTAAACATCGCTATGACCAGTGAAATTGTTTTCATTTGTTTTGCTTCCATAATTTATTTCCGTGTTATTCGATACTGGGTATCCGACTTCAGGCCACAACCACTTCGCGGAACATCCCCGCATCCATGTGGAACAGCAGGTGGCAATGCCAAGCCCAGCGTCCCGGCGCATTGGCGGTTACCAAAAACGTGACGCGCTGTGCCGGTTGTACGATGATGGTGTGCTTGCGCACCTGCACGCCGCCTTCGGGCCGCTCCAGCTCCGCCCATAACCCATGCAGGTGCATCGGATGGCTCATCATGGTGTCATTCACCAATATGACGCGTATGCGTTTGCCGTAGGGGAAATGCACCGGCGTGGATTTGCCGAACTCGAGCCCGTCTAGCGACCAGGTGTAGCGCTCCATGTTGCCGGTGAGGTGCATTTCGATCTCGTGCTCGGCATCTTGTGCATGCATGATGCCCGGCAAGCTGTGCAGGTCGGCGTAGGTCAACACACGACGACCGTTATTGCGCAAGCCGAGACCGGGGTCATCCAGATTGGTGCGCGGCGTATCCACCCGCATATCGACGCTGGGCCCGTATTCGGTTTTTGCATGGCGTACCGATACAGGTTTTTCGGCTGCCGACATGCCACTCATTCCAGCCATACCACTCATACCTGTCATGCCGTTCATGTCGTGGCTACCCTGATCCATAGCCATGCCGCTCATGCCTGCCATGTCATGGTTGCTTTGATCCATCACCATGCTGCCATGGTCCATACCACTCATGTTGCCCATTCCAGACATATCCTGGTTGCCATGTTCCATGCCTGACATATCGTTCATTCCGGCCATACCACCCATGGTGCCCATCATGTCACCCATGGTGAGCGGCTCCGGTTTATCCAGTGCCGGAACCGATGCGGTCAAACCGGATTTCTGTGCCAGCGTGCCGCATGCGTATCCAGTGCGATCCATGGACTGGGCAAATATTGAGTAGGCGTCATCTTCGGGTGTCACCAGTACATCATAGGTTTCCGCCACGCCGATGCGCATCTCGTCCACCGTCACCGGTTTGACATTTTGCCCATCGGCCTGCACCACAGTCATTTTCAAACCTGGGATGCGCACGTCAAAAAACGTCATCGCTGAACTATTGATGAAGCGCAGGCGCACCCGCTCTCCTGGCTTGAATATTCCCGTCCAATTCCCGGCCGGAGCATTGCCATTCATCAAGTAGGTGTAGGTATAGGCTGAGATGTCTGCCAGATCGGTGGGGTTCATACGCATCTCGTTCCACATGCGCCGCTTGGCTACGGCGGC
>JBAZFV010000028.1:13824-16288 GCA_041653255.1 Sideroxydans sp.
GACCAGCCGTCTTCCGACACATCCTTGAAGAAATCCATCGCTGTGGGTTGATTGAAATTGTAATAGTCGCTTTGCGTTTTCAATTTGTGAAGAACACGCATCGGGTCTTCGTCTGTCCAATCGGACAACGCCACCACATAGTCCCGGTCGGCAACGATGGAATCTCGTATCGCCGGCTCGATCACGATGGCGCCGTACAAACCCGTCTGCTCCTGCATACCAGAGTGCGAGTGATACCAAAAGGTGCCGGATTGCTGTACCTTGAACTGATAAGTAAAGGTCTCGCCCGGAGCGATCCCTTTGTAACTAAGGCCGGGCACACCGTCCATTTGATAGGGCAAGATCATGCCGTGCCAGTGTATCGACGAATATTCCTGCAGTTGATTGGTAACCCGGATGGTTACCGTATCACCCTCACGCCAGCGCAATGTCGGTCCCGGTATCCCGCCATTGATCGTGGTGGCCATGCGCTGTTTGCCGGTGAAATTGACCGGTGACTCTGCGATGACAAGATCAAATTCAGTACCTGTTAGCCCTTGAACACGGCCCGCTGTCTTGTCTGCTTCACTGGCCCAAACTGGCTTGATGAACGCTGACAGGCCAAGCAAGACACCTCCCAAAGCAAGACCCTGAACGAACCGACGGCGGGGTAAATCCGGCACGGCAAAAGAAATTGAAGTATTACGTTTCATAAAATATTTCCTGTGAAGAAGGGGAACATATCCCACTAACTCGAAATTGAAAGCAAATCCCATTCGGCTTATTGATTCAGTCACACCGAAACAAAAGCAATCCCATTTATAACCATCTCGTGTCAGGTAAATACAGCCCATTGATCGATCATGGGCTGTTGAGCATGCTTGTTGCGGACTACTTTGTGTTCATGCCGCCCATGGAACCTGGACCCATGCTGCCCGGACCCATGCCACCTTGGCCCATACCACCACCCATGGGCATATTTCCCATACCCATCATCATGTTTTGTTCTGACATCATCTGCTCCATCATTTCATTCATGAGTTTCTGATGCTCATTGAACCAAGCCTCTTTTTCCGAAGAGTTCATGCCAGCGTCTGGCTTCATGGCATGCATTTTTCCCATGATTCCATGCATCATGGTCAAGTGACTGTTCATCAGTTTCTGACGCTCAGTTCCTGTAGCGGCCTCTGCCTGTTGCATCATTTGTTTGGATTGCATCACGCTCTGCATCATCTGTTGTTGTGATACATCCTGCCCGGCGATGGCGTAAGCGGAGATAAATCCGATGCCGCAGATGGCGACGATACTGATTAATTTATGGGTAAATTTATGTTTCATTATTTAAGGCTCCTTTTTTCAATTAAAAATCAGTAAGCTGATTTTGGTCAGCAATTAATAAGTGCTGGGTTACATTTTTTGAACGGGAGCCATTTTGCGACAGCGACCCTTACCTGAAGCTGACAGCCACATTACAAGTTTGTAATCTTCGTAAATGTCCCTTAATCGGGCGCACAATTAGGATGCTGGGTAAATAATTGGGGGCAAAATGAAAATCCTGATAGTCGAAGACGAGCAGAAAACCGGCGATTATCTGAAGCAAGGTCTGTCTGAGGCAGGTTTTGCTGTGGACTTGGCGCGAGACGGCACAGATGGCTTGCATCAGGGCTTGAGCGAAGAATACGATCTGCTAATCCTTGATGTGATGTTGCCAGGGCTGGATGGCTGGCAGGTGCTCCAGCAAGTCCGGCAGGAGGGCAAGCAAATGCCCGTCCTGTTCCTGACAGCCCGGGATCAGATCAATGACCGGGTAAAAGGACTGGAACTCGGCGCTGACGACTACCTCACCAAACCGTTCGCATTTTCCGAATTGCTGGCAAGGGTGCGCACCTTGTTGCGCCGTGGCAAAACCAAGGAACCGGAACTTCTGCAGGCCGCCGATCTGGAACTGGATCTGGTACGACGCAGGGTGACGCGTGCTGGAAAACGTATAGAACTCACGGCCAAGGAATTCGCCCTGCTCGAGTTGTTGTTGCGACGCCAGGGAGAAGTGCTTCCCCGCTCTCTGATCGCATCCCAGGTATGGGACATGAATTTTGACAGTGACACCAACGTGATCGAAGTCGCCATACGACGACTGCGTGCGAAGATAGACGATGATTTCGAGATCAAGCTGATCAAAACGCTCAGGGGCATGGGATATGTCTTGGAAATTCCGGGGTTGCGATGAGACCCATGTCGATCACTTCTCGTCTTACGCTGTTTTTCTCAACAGCCTCTACCATCGTCCTTCTCGTGGTAGGCACGCTGGTCGGGTCACTGCTTGAAAAACACTTCGAAGAGCAGGATCTGATAGAACTCAACGGCAAGCTAGAGCTTGTCCGACATACGCTGGCCGAAGTGCGTACCCCTTCAGATATTGCGGGCATGAAGAAGAATCTTGCGGACGCATTAGTCGGACACCCGGATTTGTCAGTGACAGTTATTG
>JBAZFV010000028.1:16298-20393 GCA_041653255.1 Sideroxydans sp.
TGGATCCGACCAGCACGTACTATTTACCACGCCAAATGCTAAATTTGCCACTTATCTGCTTGAAGGAGCTGCAATCGGACAATCAGCCACAAGCACAAAACTTGAGATGTGGAAACAAGAAGGAGAAACATACCGCGGCATCTCCGCGTTAGCCGTTACCGACATTCCCGATCAACCTCCTGACATCGTTGCACTGGCAATCAACATCGAGAATCACCGCGCTTTCTTGAATGCGTTTCATAATGATCTCTGGCTAGCTATTGCAGCAGGCATCATGCTAACCATATTGCTGGGATGGATTGCAGCACGTCGAGGGTTGACGCCGGTCCGTAAGTTGACGAATGTTGCCAAGGGAATTTCGGCCAGCCACCTAGGTGACCGCATGTCATCCAGTTCAGTACCGCCAGAATTGGTTGATCTGGCGAATGCATTCAATGAAATGCTATCGCGCCTAGAGGATTCATTTCGGCGCTTGTCCGATTTCTCGTCCGACCTGGCTCATGAAATTCGGACACCGATCAGTAACATGATGACGCAGACGCAGGTATCCCTATCCAAGGAAAGATCGGCTGATGAATATCGTGAAGTGCTGTATTCGAACTTGGAGGAATACGACCGATTGGCACGCACGATTGCCGACATGCTCTTCCTGGCAAAGGCCGACAATGGGTTGATCATCCCGAACAGCGAAGCGGTGGATTTGCGCAAGGAGGTGCAGGAATTATTCGATTTCTATGAAGCAGTAGCAGAAGAACAAAATGTCAGCCTGGTTCTCGCCGGAGAAGGCACAGTTCAGGGTGACAGACTGATGCTACGGCGAGCATTAAGCAATTTACTCTCAAATGCTATCAGACATACGCCTCGTCACGCCGAAGTCAAAGTAATCATCAGGCCAAAGACGGCGTCTGGAACAATCCAGCTTGTTTTCGAGAATCAGGGTGAGAACATAGCTCAGGATCATCTTCCGCGACTGTTCGATCGGTTTTACCGAGCCGATGCTTCAAGGCAAAAAGCCAGTGATGGAGCAGGACTCGGGCTTGCCATCACAAAATCCATTGTTGAGGCGCACAAGGGAAAAATCCGGGTTTATTCTGCAAATGGAGTGACGCGTTTTGAGATTACTTTCCCCAAAAAACGATCCAAATAATTGATTAAATCGAATTCAAGTAAAGCATGAAATGCTTACTCATTGCTCGCAATACAAATGCGTCGCTCTTGGTTGAGCCAGATTGTTGAAGCTCTCCTTCTGGCCGGAAGTGACAATTTGAAGAATCTAAAAGCGGACATTCCAACAAGCTGCACCTACAACTATTTCAGGGAATTGCCACAGTCCGGTATGGTTAAGGGTTGTCCGACGTCAGCCCGGAACGGGCGGCTGCATTCGTTCGTGGGGCGCGTGGGGGCCGACATCCGACAACCCTTAACCTTCTGCGACTGAGGCTGTGGCATTTTAAAATCTTGTATGACCGCTTAGACACACTACAGGGGACATATGAAAGAGGGGTATTGGTCATCCGCTTTGGCCGAGGATGCGACGGACAGCAGCAATTCTTTTGAAAAACTGCGCCTAAAATATTTCAAGCACCATAGAATTCTGAAGAAAACTTACCCGCCTCATCAATTTATACTTACAATGTAATCCTTGTAATACAAATTAGGGGGACGTTATGGCTATGATGTCTATGCGCTTACCGGATGATTTAACCAATCAACTAGATGTTCTGGCAAATGCTACAGGGCGCTCCAAAACATTCTTAGCTGGACAAGCTATTCGGGACTACATTGATCGGGAATCTTGGCAGATAGCCGAGATTACTCAAGCTATCAGTGAAGCAGACAATGGTGACTTTGCTACTGTTGATGAGATGAACAGTATCGGCGCAAAGTGGAAACAGAATGCAGGTTAGATGGCTGCGAAAGGCAATCCGCAATCTCGATGCCGAGGCTGACTATATTGCCGAGGAGAATGCTATCGCTGCTGCCGAGATGTTCGTGTACGTGAAAGCCAAGGTTGATGCACTGGGTGACTTTCCGGCTACTGGTCGTCCCGGCAGAGTTCCAAATACCCGTGAGTTGGTTATTGATCGGTACCCATTTGTCGTACCATACCGAGTGGTAGCTGATGAGTTACAAGTGTTGCGTGTTTTCCACACCCGCCGCAAGCTACCGAAAGCTTGGTGAGTCGTCTTAGAGTTCCAGTTTCTGCTACCCCTGCAGGCGCCCACCGTTCCAAAATTCCAGCATGTCGCTTTAGGTCGATGAGTTGCCTTTCAGCAACGCAACATTGTGCGACACAAATTGACTGTGCCATATTTGTGCCATGGCACTATTGGAAATGCCATTATTTAGGTTGTTTTAGATAGGTTTAAAGATTGGCAAGCGTCACAAGTGACTGATTATAAATAAACCTATATAATGCCAGCTCGCCCTGTTAATCCGCAGGTCCCTGGTTCGAGTCCAGGTCGGGGAGCCAGAATATTGAAGGCCATCTTTCGGGGTGGCCTTTTTATTTTCGAATCAGATTTCGAAAAATCCGCAGCTCGTAATCGAAGCTGCCAAGTCGAAAAAAAGACACAAATGGAGCAATACCAGTGACCAACGCACAACGCAAAGCACTCAGCCGCATGGCATCAAATAACAACAGCAAGCCTGAGCCAACGCTTAACAGCGCCTCTGCAACGCTTAACAGCGGCTTTGCCACGCTCAGCAGCGCGTTCTGCCCGCATGAATCAGGCGCGTATTACCTTGCAACGGTGGGGACTGTCGGCAGGATCATCAAGCTATTCGCAAAAAATATAGAGCCGCCCGTTTACACCTACGCCATCACCACCGTTCATTTTGAGCAGGATGCCGAGACCGGAAAATGGATCTGGTTCGATGGCAAGGAAAAGCTATCCCCACGCAAAAACCAAGATGGTTGGCGTCTTGGCAGCAAGAAGTTATATGACTCACGCGAGGACGCAGAGGCTGAGCTTCAGCGGGTGATGATCAAAAACGGCGACCGGGTGACCAAGGTACATGACCTGCCAGACTGCATGACTCAACTGAGAAAGATCCGTAGTGCCCATCATCCAGACCGCAACAATCCAGATTCAGATCATGATCTCTATCAGGCTGCTATCGAGAAAATGGACAGGATGCGGGCGGTGGGGGCGTGAAACACTGAGTGCATGAACCATGACGTAGGCTGACCACTAATCAGTATGAATCCCTTGATTTCTCGCATCTTGAATTGGCTTCAGCCAGAAGGCAGTAGGCCTGATGAAATTCAACGTGCCAAGCAGCTAATCTCAGCAATCGATGCAGGCGGCATCCCTCTTGATCCAGCCATCATTGTCAAAATTGCGGAAGATCTTGGGTTGGAGGTATCTAAGAAAGCTCGAATGGAAGACACCATTGAGCGTATTCGGGTGGCTGTTGGAAGGTACTGATATTCCCTATCTACAACTACCCCGCCACCGGCAACTCACCCCACTCAGTCGTATAACTAGGCGACTTCCTCTCCCGACGCATTGCCCATCTCGGTCTCACGCCTGATGATGCGACTGTCACACTGCCATTCCCCATCTTCCGATTGATCGCATCCATCACGCGCATCATGGAGTCGGACTTGTCTTGATCTTCTGGCTCATCAAACAAACTGGCCTGCACTATTCCCTTCGGTTGCAGCCCCATCAACAACACGCCACTCTTCTTGTATCCATAGCCAGTCCTATATATCTGCTTCAATCCTTGCAGGGATGCATGGACTAGCTTGAGCGTGTCATCTGTTGGTCGTAGCAAGGGAACAGTCATCGACCTGCTGTACTGAGGCACATCGTCCTTGAAGGGATTGGTGTGCACGAAGATGCACAAGCTGGATGCGACTGATCCATCATGCCGAAGCTTCTCTGCTGCCAGTGTTGCGTAGTAAGAGATGGACTCTGATAGGTCTGCTAGTTGTCTCACCTCGTTGCCAAAGGAACGTGACACCATGATCTGCTGCCGGGGTTGGGCTGCATCTTCCAGCTCGATGCAGGGAATGCCGTTGAGTTCTTTCACAGTCCTTTCAACTACAACGGAGAACTGCTGCCGGATGTACTCAGGGTCGGAACT
>JBAZFV010000029.1:0-20107 GCA_041653255.1 Sideroxydans sp.
GCGCAGTCCGACTTCACGCAAGAGGTGCTGGACAAGAACGGTAAGCGCATCCAGTTTGCCTCCGGCACCATGCAGTTCGTGCGTCCGGGCAAGTTCCGCTGGGAATATCGCACTCCCTACGAACAACTCATCGTCGGCGACGGAAAGAAATTCTGGCTGTATGACGCCGATCTGAATCAGGTCACCGTGCGCAAGCTGGATGATGCGCTGGGCAACAGCCCGGCTGCATTACTTTCCGGCAGCAACGAGATAGAGCGGGGATTTGCGCTGGAAGAAGCCGGTGCAAAGGGCGGGCTGGAATGGTTGAGTGCTATCCCGAAAAGTACGGAAACAAGTTTCGCCGCTGTTCGTATGGGATTCAATACACAGTCGGAACTGGTGGCAATGGAACTGAACGATGCGTTCGGCAACACCACCGTGCTGCGCTTCGGCAAGATGCAACGTAATCCTGCGCTTGCACCTTCGCTGTTCAAGTTTGTGCCGCCCAAAGGCGCTGACGTTCTGGGGGAATGACCTAAATGGCGTGTATGCCTAGATCGCCAAGCAAATCACTTTCTCCAGCATTGCTGAAAGTCAAACCACGGCGGGAGCAATTCCAGCAATTCAAAACCAAGTTGTTTGAACTTGTAGAGCAGATAAAAAGAAGCCCAACCGAAAGTGAAGAGCATCACAAGAACCACATTTCCGACTTTCTGAAATACGCGTTCAGATTTCCAGCTTACTTGATTAATACCAGCGACAAAATCGATCTGGTCATCCATAACGGCAAACTGCCTACGGATTCGGTTGGCGTAATCATTGAAACTAAACGCCCAGCCAATCAGGCTGAAATGCCTACGCGGGACAATCTTAATGTCAAAGCGATGCAGGAACCCCCAAAGAAATCGCCCTCGTGGAAGGTAATGCTGAGCAAGGTGCAGAGAATGCTTAAACATTGGATTCCGCAAGCGACGAATTGGCTCACGCAAAGTCTTGAGCCTGTGCCGCATAAGTTTGCGGAATATTTGCCGTATTGGGCATGAAGCTTGGGCGCTTATCACATCCGAAAACGGAAGCCTTGAAAATGTTCAATAAAATCATTGTGTTTTTATGTGTTTTGCAAACGGAATGCCCAAGATCGGGCGTGATGACCAAGCATTGTCGGCATCAATTTAATTGCGGCGAATTCGCCACAATTAAAAACCAGTCAGTTGCGAGAAGGGGTTTGAGTTATGGCAACCAAGACTAAAAAAGCTATCGCCACCCCAGTCGCTAGTACACCGCTATACGGGCGAGTGCGTGATATTTTGGAATCTGCGCGCAGCAATGTTGCGCGCACGGTGAATACCACGCAGGTGATCGCAAATTGGTTGATCGGGCGGGAGATTGTGGAGGAGGAGCAGCAAGGAAAGAGAAAGGCTGGCTATGGTGAGCAGTTGCTTAATGACTTATCCGTTTTGCTTCAATCTGACTTTGGCAAAGGCTATTCGGCGACTAATTTGCGCTGGTTTCGGCAGTTTTATCTAGAATTTCCCGCATTGATTGAGATTCATCACGCAGTGCGTGATGAATCTGTTTTGAAGCTGGGGATTGCCGAGAAGGCATTTCATCACGCACTGCGTGATAAATCCGAGACGGCGTCTCGGAAATCTGGTGTGGCGGCTAATGCGCCCTCAATGAGCCTAGATGGGCGAAGCCAATCATGGTCGCCAGGTCAACTCAACCTCAAACTTTCATGGACACACTACCGCGTTTTGCTGCGGGTTGGGCGCACAGAGGCGCGTAATTTTTATGAGATAGAAGCTGCAAACAACGCATGGTCGGCACGCGAAATGGAACGGCAGATTAGCAGTCTGTTGTTCGACCGACTCGCCAAAAGCAAAGACAAAAAAGGACTCATGCGCATGGCGATGCATGGGCATGAAGTTGTGCAGCCGATTGATGTGCTGAAAGACCCTGTGGTGTTGGAGTTTCTGGACTTGCCCGAGTCACCGCGTTTGCAGGAATCGAAACTAGAGCAGGCGCTGATCGGCAATCTGGAAACGTTCCTGATGGAACTGGGCAAAGGCTTTGCATTCGTGTCGCGGCAGGAACGTATCACGCTTGATGGTGATCACTTTTATATTGATCTGGTTTTCTATCACACGGTGTTGAAGTGCTTTGTGCTGATTGATTTGAAGGTGGGCAAGCTGACCCATGCCGACCTTGGGCAGATTCAGTTTTATGTGAATTACTACGACCGCGAACGGCGCACCAAGGGGGATAACCCGACCTTGGGTTTGATCTTATGTCCCGACAAAAATGATGCGGTGGTGAGGTACACGCTGGGCGAGCAGGAAGAGCGCAACATTTTTACGAGTCGTTATCAGCTCCATCTGCCTACCGTTGAAGAGCTTGAGAATGAGTTGCGGAGAGAGCTGCGATTTTTGGTGCCACCGATTAGCGAAGTCACGACTAAGAAAAAATCAACCGCCATTCCTAAAGTTACTCAGCAAAAACGAAAGAAGAAATCGAGCAATGAATGACTGATCTCTTCACCCCCAATCAACCCGCCGCCCCTCTTGCCGAGCGCCTGCGTCCCAAGCATATCGATGAGGTCATCGGCCAGTCGCATCTGCTGGGCGAAGGCAAGCCGCTGCGTCTCGCCTTTCAGTCCGGCAAGCTGCATTCCATGATCCTGTGGGGCCCGCCGGGGGTGGGTAAGACCACGCTGGCGCGGCTGACGGCCTCGGCCTTCGATGCCGAGTTCGTGCCGCTGTCGGCGGTACTGTCCGGTGTGAAGGACATCCGCGATGCCATCGCGCAGGCCGAGCAGACCTTGCAGCAGAGCGGTCGCCACACCATCCTGTTCGTCGACGAAGTACACCGTTTCAACAAGTCGCAACAGGATGCCTTCCTGCCCTTCGTTGAGCAGGGGCTGGTCACCTTTATCGGCGCGACCACCGAGAATCCCTCATTTGAATTGAACAACGCGCTGTTGTCGCGCGCGCAGGTGTATGTGCTGCAATCGCTGTCCGAAGACGAGATGGGACAATTGCTGGAGCGTGCGCGTATGTTTCTTGTAGGTCAGGGTTCAACCCGACAAGAGGCTGGAAATATTGACAAGAATGCCGAGTTGGAACCCGGCCCGCAGGTGACGGCACTGAATTTTTCCGATGAGGCCAGGGAGCGCATCATCGGCTATGCGGACGGTGATGCGCGGCGACTGCTGAACGTGCTGGAACAATTGCAGACTGCCGCAGAGGCTGCGGGCGTGAGAAACATCGATGTCACTTTTCTCGACAATACGCTGGCGCAAAAATTGCGCCGTTTTGACAAGGGTGGCGAAGCGTTCTACGACCAGATTTCCGCACTGCACAAATCGGTACGCGGCTCCAATCCAGATGCCGCACTGTATTGGCTGGTGCGCATGTTGGATGGTGGTGCGGACCCGCGTTACCTGGCGCGGCGCATCGTGCGTATGGCGTGGGAAGATATCGGCCTGGCCGACCCGCGCGCAATCCAGCTGACGCAGGATGCCGCGCTGACCTACGAGCGGCTCGGCTCGCCGGAGGGCGAGTTGGCTCTGGCGCAGGCGGTGCTGTATATGGCTGTTGCGGCGAAATCGAATGCGGGTTACGTCGCGTATAATGCCGCCCGCGCTTTCGTCAAACAGGATGGTTCGCGCGAAGTGCCGCTGCACCTGCGCAACGCACCGACCAAGCTGATGAAACAACTGGATTATGGCAAGGACTACCGCTATGCGCACGATGAAGCGGAAGGCTATGCGGCGGGTGAGAGCTACTTCCCCGAGGGCATGCCGGAGGTGAGTTTCTACGAACCGACAGGGCGCGGGCTGGAAGCCAAGATTGCGGAGAAGCTGGTGCGGTTGCGTGAGCTGGATGACTCGGCAAAGAAGAACAGATAAGGAGCAGCATTGAGCGACTACCAGACCAATTCCGACCAGTGGCCGGAACATGCCGCCGCACCGAACACGCATAACCGGGTGTTCGAACTGGTGCGTCAGTATCTGCCGGATGAAGGTGGCAAAAAAGTGTGCGACCTGCCGTGTGGAGCTGGCGCATTCTCGGCGCGGCTGTCACAGTCTGGCGCACAGGTGACGGCTGTTGATCTGGAAGCGGTGGAGCCGTTTTATTTCGACAAGTCACATCGCGTGCTGGCTGATGCCAATCAGCCGTTGCCGTTTGGGGATGGTGAGTTCGATATGATGGTCTCCATCGAAGGTATCGAACATCTGGAGAACCCATCAGCTTTTGTGCGCGAATGTGCGCGTGTGGTGAAGCCCGGTGGTTTGATCATTCTGTCCACTCCCAACGTCGACAGCTACCGCTCGCGGCGTTCCACCCACATCCACGGTTACCACAAATACTTCAAGCCGATCAGTGCCGAATTGAAGATGGCTTGGCATCTGCATCCCATTGACATGACTTTTATGCGCGCGGCATTGCGCAAGGCGGGACTGGAGATCGTCGAGATCGCGGTGAACCGGATGCACGGCATGGGCATATTGAGCGAGATATTGCGTCCTTTGTTCAACCGCAAGTTGCCGCAGGAATTAAAAGGACTGATCCCGTATTACGGCGAGGTCATCATCTACGTATTGAAAAAAGGTTAGTCACATGCTGGATATACAGACACTGAGGAACGACCTGGCCGGTGTGGCGGCGCGCTTGAAGACACGCGGTTTCGAGCTGGACACCGCCAAGTTCGAGCAACTTGAAGCGGAGCGCAAGACCATCCAGACGCGCACGCAGGAACTGCAGGCCAAGCGCAACGCGACCTCCAAGCTGATCGGTCAGGCCAAGGCCAAGGGCGAAGACACGACAGCCATCATGGCCGAGGTGGGTGCGCTGGGCGAAGAGTTGAAGCAGCTCGAAGCCAAGCAGCCGCAAGTGTTGAAAGACATGGAAGACTTCCTCGCTGTCATTCCCAACGTGCCACATGCCAGCGTGCCGGTCGGCAACTCGGAAGCGGATAACGTCGAGATGCACAAGTTCGGCGAGCCGAGAAAGTTCGATTTCGAAGTGCAGGACCACGTCAGTATCGGCGAAGGGTTGGGCGGACTGGATTTCGAGACGGCGACCAAGATCGCCGGTGCGCGTTTCTCGCTGTTGACAGGTTCGCTGGCGCGCATGCATCGTGCACTGGCTCAGTTCATGCTGGACACACACACCGACAAGCACGGCTACACCGAGACCTATGTGCCTTATCTGGTGAACGCTGAGTCGATGCGCGGCACAGGGCAGTTGCCGAAGTTTGAGGAAGATCTGTTCCGCGTGCCGCGCATGGTGGGTGATGACGGTGAGGAGCGTAACTTCTATCTGATCCCCACCGCCGAAGTCCCCGTCACCAACATGGTGCGCGACGAGATCGTGCCGCTGGAAAAACTGCCGCTGAAGTTCGTGGCGCACACGCCGTGCTTCCGCAGCGAGGCCGGTTCCTACGGGCGCGACACGCGCGGCATGATCCGCCAGCATCAGTTCGAAAAAGTGGAGCTGGTGCAGATGGTGCACCCGGAACAATCCTACGCCGCGCTGGAAGCACTGCTCGGCCATGCCGAGATCATTTTGCAAAAGCTGGGCCTGCCGTATCGCGTGGTGAAACTGTGCACGCGCGACATGGGCTTCTCTGCCGCCACTACGTACGACATCGAAGTGTGGCTGCCCGCGCAGAACACCTATCGCGAGATCTCGTCCTGTTCCAACTTCGAAGCCTTCCAGGCGCGCCGCATGCAGGCGCGCTTCCGCAACGCGGCCGGCAAGCCGGAGTTGCTGCACACCCTGAACGGGTCCGGCTTGGCGGTGGGCCGCACACTGGTGGCGATACTCGAGAACTATCAGAACGCCGATGGCAGCGTGACCATCCCCGAAGTGTTGCGTCCCTACATGGGCGGGCTGGAGAAACTCTCCAAGTGAAAATCATTCACCTGCTCGGTATTGCGGGTGTCGCCGAGCACGAACGGGCTGGCGCGCGGCGCTGGGCGCGCCGACTTGAATGGCCGATGGTGGGCGTGGCGCTGTGGATAGTGTTGCAGTGGTATCTGGAAGAGACCGGTTCGCTGCCGAACGCCATCGCGCGCGTCGCCGACTGGCTGGTGTGGCTGGCCTTCCTGCTGGAGACGCTGGTGCTCACCGTGCAGGTGCAGAACAAACGTACTTACCTGTTTGGCAACTGGCTCAACCTGCTTATCATCACCGCTGGCTTCCCTTGGTTCTGGGAGTTTGCACCGCTGATCGGGTTGTTGCGCAGCGTGCGGCTGGTACTGGTGGTGGCACTGTTATTGCGCATGTCCAAATCCGCGCGCAAGTTGCTGTTGCAACACCGGCTGGGTACCACGCTGATCGTCGCTTTTTTCACCATGTTGCTGTCCGGGATCATCATGTCGCGCATCGACCCTTCGGTGGGCGACATCTGGGACGGCATGTGGTGGGCTTGGGTCACCATGGCGACTGTGGGCTACGGTGATGTGGTGCCGCACACCGGCGCCGGACGTTTGTTCGCCTCGCTGGTGGTGTTGATCGGCGTGGTGCTGCTGTCATTGCTCACCGCCAATCTTGCTGCATTCTTCATCGGTAGTGATGTGGAGAAAATCGAAGAAGAAGAGCGCGAATCGGAACGTTTGCTCAAAGATATTTCAGCGCGTCTGGAGCGTGTCGAGAGCATGCTGGAAGCGCAGAAACGCGACGGATAGCCGGTGCTCAGTCTGGGTTGCCGGACAAGAATGGAAAGAGCGGTGTATCAGGCAGTTTTCCCTCCGCATCCAGCCGTTTCAGCATGTCGTGGTACAGCCGCACCGTCTCCACATGCACCACCGCTTCACCGCCGCGTGCCTGTCCGAACTTGGTGTTCCGGTAATGCTCGGGGCGTGACAGCAACGGCATCACTCGCTTTACTTCCGCCCACACGTCCGGGTCCAGTCCGTGTTTTACAGTCAGGATGCGCGCATCTTCCAGATGACCCATGCCCTGATTGTAGGCGGCGAGTGCCATCCATATCCGGTTTTGCTCGGTGATGCGTAACGGCAGTTGTTCTTTCAGCAGTTGCAGGTAACGCGCCCCGGCCATGATGCTCTCATGCGCATCCAGCCGGTTTTTGACATCCATGCGGTCGGCGGTCGATTCGGTCAGCATCATCATGCCGCGCACGTTGGTGTAGGAGGTGGCGTTCGGGTCCCAGCGTGATTCGCGGTAGGCCAGTGCGGCGATCAGGCGCCAGTCGATGCCGGTGAGGTCGGCTGCTTCCTCAAACCAGTGGCGGTAGCGCGGCAGCTCATTTTGCACGTCGGTGATGAATGCGGCGATATCGATGGTGTTGAGCCGGTCGTTATGTCCGTAGTAGCGGTCGATTGCATGCTGCAATTTCCGGGTATCGCGAATGTTCTCGAAAAAAACATTGATTTCCTTCAGCAGTGACTCGTCTCCCTCCGCACTGATCGCCCAGCTCAATTCCGAGTCGGTATTCAGGCTCAAGCCGCTGCCGAGCTCCGGGAAGTAGTTGCGCAGCGTGGAGAGTTGCTCGTCATTGGCGACGGTACAATCGATTTCCCCTTCCACCAGAGCCTGCAACAATTGGGCGGTTGTAGTCTCCTTGCGCGATTCCCAGGTCAATTCATCATATTCTTCGCGCACTTTGCGCAGCGCCCATTCCTGTGTCGATTCGCGAGCGACCACCAGTTGCCGCGCATACAATTCAGTGAGGCGTCTGGGTGTGCGCTCTTTGCATACCACACGCTCATCGAGTCGCTGATAGGTTGTGCTGTAACGCAGCGAGGGATTGGAATGCGAGCGGAAACCCGCAGCCAGATGCGCGCGACCTGCCAGTAGAGTGGCGACTGCTTCGTCGGGCGGTAACTTGAGCAGTTTGACGCGTACGCCGAAATGTTTGCCGAACAGCGCCAGCAGATCCGACTCGAAGGCGGAATCCGTGATCATGCTCATGTCCGGCACCGCCGCCACCAGTTCGCCCGCGCGCCAGTCGGGCAGGGGTGGGGCGCTTATAGTTTTAATCACCAGCCAGGCAAACAGGCCGATCAACACGATCACTCGCAATGGGTACAGGCTGCGCATGCCAACATTCTGCCCGAAATCACAACCTTGCTGGTAAAATGCGCGCCCTTCGCGGATGGCGGTGCGCAATTGGCTCAACTTAAAGCGAATCAAGTTTCGGAGAGGTGGCAGAGTGGTCGAATGTACCTGACTCGAAATCAGGCATACCGCAAGGTATCGAGGGTTCGAATCCCTCCCTCTCCGCCAAATACAAATCGCCCCTCGTGGGCGATTTTTCTTTGTACCGGAAATTTGAAATCGGCTGGCGTGTGCGAGTGGTAAAATCCAAGCCGAATTCTGATTCCGAGCACCATGCCCCCTTCCTTCATCCATCTTCGTTTGCACAGTGAGTACTCCATCGCCGACGGTATCGTGCGTATTGGCGAGGCAGTGGCAGCGGCGAAGGCGGATGGCATGCCGGGACTCGCGCTTACCGATTTGTCCAATACCTTTGGGTTGGTGAAGTTCTACAAGGCGGCACGCGGCGCGGGGATCAAGCCGGTCGTCGGTTGCGATGTCTTCGTCAGCAACGACACGCTGCGCGAGAAACCTTTCCGCCTCTTGTTGTTGTGCCAGTCGAATGCCGGTTATCTGCGCCTGTGCGAGCTGCTCACCCGTGCCTATCTGGAGAACCAGTATCGCGGTCGCCCGGAGATTTGCAAGCAGTGGTTGCACGAGGGGACGGAAGGGTTGATCGCTTTGTCGGGCGCCCGTCTGGGCGAGGTGGGCGCCAGTCTGCTGAATGGCAATGGGCAGGCGGCGAAAATTATTGCGCAGGAATATGCCGCACTGTTCCCCGACCGTTTCTATCTGGAGGTGCAGCGCTGTGGTGTAACGTGCGAGGAAACGCATCTGCGCGACACGGTGCGGTTGGCAGCCGAACTGGCACTGCCGGTGGTCGCCACCCATCCGGTGCAATTTCTCACCATTGATGACTTCAAGGCACATGAAGCGCGGGTGTGCATCGCCGAAGGCTACGTGCTGAATGACAAACGGCGGCAACGCGCATTCACCGCGCAGCAATACTTCAAGACGCAGGCGGAGATGCGCGAACTGTTCGCCGACTTGCCGCAGGCGTTGCAAAACAGTGTGGAGATCGCCAAGCGCTGCAATCTCACACTGAAACTGGGACAGCCGCAACTACCCGATTTCCCCACGCCGCACGGCGAAACGCTGGACGAATTCCTGCGCAGCGAAGCGCAACACGGTTTGCAGCAACGCATGCGGCAACTGTATCCGGACCCGACCGAGAGCGCGAGTAAATTGCCGGAATATCAGGCGCGGCTCGATTTCGAGATCAACACAATTATCCAGATGGGTTTTCCCGGCTACTTCCTCATCGTGGCCGATTTCATTCGCTGGGCAAAATCCTTTTGCGACGAGAAATTCCCTAATGGTGTGCCGGTCGGGCCAGGGCGCGGTTCCGGCGCGGGTTCGCTGGTAGCCTATTCGTTGGGCATCACCGATCTCGATCCGCTGCGCTACGATTTGCTGTTCGAGCGATTCCTTAATCCGGAGCGGGTTTCCATGCCTGACTTTGACGTGGACTTCTGTCAGGACGGGCGCGAACGTGTGATTGAATATGTGCGTCACCGCTACGGTGCGCACTGCGTTTCGCAGATCGCCACCTTCGGCACCATGGCCTCCAAGGCGGTGATCCGCGATGTCGGGCGGGTGCTGGATTTTCCTTATATGTTGTGCGATCGCCTGTCCAAGCTGGTGCCGCTGGAAGGGGTGAAACCGGTATCGCTGAAAAAGGCGCGCGAGATGGAGCCGGAATTCAATGCCATCATCGCCAGCGAAGAGGGTGTGGAAGAATTGCTGGAACTGGGCGGGCGTCTGGAAGACATGACGCGCAACGTCGGCATGCACGCCGGCGGCGTGCTGATCGCGCCGGGCAAACTCACTGACTTCTGCCCGCTGTATTGCGCCGAGGGCAGCGAAAGCACGGTGAGCCAATATGACAAGGATGATGTGGAGGCGGTCGGCCTGGTCAAGTTCGACTTTCTGGGGCTGCGCACGCTGACCATCATCGATTGGGCTGTGCGCTACATCAAAGGATCAAGGATTCAGGATTCAGGATTCAGCAAACCGGATTCGGCAAGTGGTGTAGTTGCTGAATCCTTGATCCCGAATCCCGAATCCTTCTCGATAGAGAATATTCCGCTAGACAACAAAGCAACCTACGACAAGATATTCAAGACCGCCAACACCACCGCCGTGTTCCAGTTTGAATCGCGCGGCATGAAGGATACGCTGGTCAAGGCGAAGCCGGATTGTCTGGAGGACTTGATTGCCTTGAACGCGTTGTACCGCCCGGGCCCGATGGACTTCATCCCCGACTACATCAACCGCAAGCATGGCAAGGAACAGGTCATCATTCCGCATCCGTGCCTGGAAAAAGTGGTGGGTTCGACCTACGGCATCATGGTGTATCAGGAGCAGGTGATGCAGGCGGCACAGGTGGTGGCGGGCTATACGCTGGGCGGCGCCGATATGCTGCGCCGCGCGATGGGCAAGAAGAAAGCCGAAGAGATGGCGGAGCAACGCAGCATCTTCGTGGCGGGGGCAGCGAAGAACAACATCGACGAGAAGAAGGCGAACGAGATCTTCGACACGATGGAGAAGTTTGCTGGCTACGGTTTCAACAAATCTCACGCCGCCGCTTATTCGCTGGTCGCCTATCAGACGGCATATCTCAAATGCCACTATCCGGCCGCCTTCATGGCCTCGACCCTGACCTCGGAAATGGTCAATACCGACAAGGTCAGCTTCTTCTATCAGGACACATTGCAGCAGGGTGTGCGCATCTTGCCGCCGGACATCAACCGTTCGCTATTTCGTTTTACGCCAGTGGATGAAAAGACCATTTCCTACGGATTGGGTGCGATCAAGGGCACGGGCGAGTCCGCAGTGGAGAATATCGTTGCGGCGCGGCAAAACGGCCTGTTCAATGATCTGTTCGACTTTTGTCATCGTGTGGATAACCGTATCGTCAACCGGCGCGCCATCGAGGCCTTGATTCGGGCAGGCGCGTTCGACAGCATCAATGACCATCGCGCCCAATTGCTGGCTTCACTCGATGTCGCACTGGGCAATGCCGAACAGCGGGCGCGCGCGGCGAATCAGTGCAGCCTGTTTGGGGAGGAAGAAGCGGAAATCATGCCGCTGCAACTGACGCAGGTGGCACGCTGGAAAATGCGCGAACAGCTGCAGCAGGAAAAAACCGCGCTCGGTTTTTATCTTTCCGGCCATCCGTATCAGGAATTCGCGCCTGAACTGGCGCATTTCGTCAGCATACGCCTGGCCGAAGTGACACCCGACATACTGCCGCCAGCCAACGGCAAGTCGCGGCGGCAGGAAAAAGAACTGGTGCTGGCGGGCATCGTCAGCGGGGTGCGCATCCTGCAAACCCGGCGCGGCAAAATGGCGGTGGTCACCGTCGATGACGGCAGCGCCCAGATCGAAATGACCGTATTCAACGATCTGTACGAGCCCAACCGTAACTGGCTGCGCGACGACCAGCTGGTAGTGGCGCGCGGTCGCGCCAGTCTCGATGACTACTCCGGCGGCATGCGCATCACGGCGGAAGTGTTGTTTGACTTTGCTTCGGCGCGAGCCTCTTTTGCTCAGCGCCTCGATATTGATTGCGCACTCGGTGGCAAGGTACACGTGGCTCAATTGGTTGAGTTGCTCAAGCCCTATCGTGGTGGCGAATGCCCGGTACAGATCAACTATCACAATCTGGTGGGCAGCGCACCGTTGCGCCTGGGGGATGAATGGAAAGTCACGCTGCCGGATGAATTGCTTGATGGGCTGCGTGGATTGTGTGATGGACAGAATGTGCGGGTCGTGTACCGGTAATTCCCTGCGTAGTTGCCTAATACAGCGCCGGGAGTAGAATCGTGCCCTTCCTAAACCTGAAGGTTGCATGGAGATCGGCGCACTCATCGCGCGAATCAATGCCGATCCGGTTTAAATCATAATTTACGATTTACGGGGTGTACAAGTAACACCAGTGGACGCAGCAAGTTTTTCAGCGCTTGACGCAACAAACGGCGTGATCCTGTTATGGATCGTGCTCGGTGTGGTTGGGTTGTGGGCGAAGGATGCAGCGCGTTTCATTTTCCCGTTGAGTGCGGCGGCTTCGCTGGTGTTGGCCGTGTCATCAGTGCTGGCGCTGTCGGCTGCACCGGAGACGCTGGTGCTGCCGCTGGGTTTGCCAGACCTGCCGTTCCATCTTCGCCTCGATTCCCTTTCCGCTTTTTTCCTGATTCTGCTGGGCGCGGCCTCGGTCGGAATATCGCTGTTCGGCAGTGGCTATTTCCGTCATCTGGATGACAAGACGCTGCGTCTGCTGTGTCTCGAATATCACCTGTTTTTGGTCGGTATGGCGCTGGTAATGCTGGCGGACGATGCCTATCTGTTCATGGTGGCATGGGAAGTCATGGCGCTGTCCTCGTATTTTCTGGTTACGACGGATCACGTCATTCCCGATATCCGCAAAGCCGGTTTTTTGTACTTGCTGATCGCCCACGTGGGGGCGATCGCCATCCTGTTGAGTTTCGGTGTGATGCAGGGTGGGCACGGTATTGGCGCCTACACTTTTGATGCGATGCGCAATGCGCAGCTCACTTCGTTCTGGGCTTCGGCCGCATTTCTGCTGGCACTGTTCGGCTTCGGCGCCAAGGCGGGCGTGTTGCCGCTGCACGTGTGGTTGCCCGAAGCGCACCCGGCCGCACCCTCGCCAGTGTCGGCACTGATGAGCGGGGTGATGCTGAAGACCGCGATCTACGGCCTTCTGCGCGTCACCTTTGATCTGCTCGGCACCCAGCTCTGGTGGTGGGGCGTGCTGGCGCTGGGCTTGGGGCTGGCCACCGCCGTGTTTGGTGTGATGTTCGCGGCGGTACAGGCCGATATGAAACGCCTGCTGGCGTATTCCTCCATCGAGAACATCGGGCTGTTACTGGCGGGCATCGGCCTTACTCTCATTTTCCATGTCTATGGCAAGGAAACTCTGGCGGCGTTGGCGTTGATCGCGATGCTGTATCACTGTCTCAACCATGCCATGTTCAAAAGCCTGCTGTTTGTCGGTACCGGTTCGATCCTGCATGCCACCGGTGAGCGCAACATGGGACGGTTGGGCGGCCTGATGCGCAAGATGCCGTGGGCGGCATGGCTGATGCTGGTCGGTGTGCTCGCTATCGCCGGTTTGCCGCCGCTGAACGGCTTCGTGTCGGAGTGGTTGCTGTTGCAGGCCTTCCTGTTGTCGCCCGGATTACCCAACGATTACATCAATATGCTGGTGCCGGTGGCTGCGGCAGTGGTCGCTTTGGCGGCGGCACTGGCGGCATATGTGATGGTGAAATTCTATGGCGTGATCTTCCTCGGCCAACCGCGCGAGAAGGCACTGGAGCACGCACATGACGCGGGGACGTGGGAGCGCCTCGGCATGGGCTGGCTGGCGCTGGCTTGTGTGGTATTGGGGCTGACTCCCGTGTTTGTGGTGCATCAACTGGATCAGGTGGCGCAGATGTTGCTCGGCGCACAGTTGGGCAATGCCGCGAATAATTGGGTGTTCCTGACGCCGGTGGATATTGAGCGCGCCAGTTACAGTCCGCTCTATTTCCTGTTGGCGGTGCTCGGGGTGATGTTGCTCACCAGCCTGCTGGTGCGTCGCCTGTACCACGGTCGCGTGCGCCGCAGCGCACCCTGGGATTGCGGTTTTCCGGCGCAGAATGCGCGCATGCAGGATACGGCTGAAGGTTTCGGCCAGCCGATTCGGCATATCTTCGAGCCGTTCTTCCATATCGAACGCGAGGTGCCCAGCCCATTCGACGCGCACCCGCACTATCAGGGGCGCAGCGAAGACCGGCTATGGGTAATTCTGTATCGGCCGTTGCAGCACCTCACCGAGAAACTGTCGGCACTGGCCGGGCTACTGCAACACGGGCGCATCCATCTGTATCTGACCTACACCTTTGTCACCTTGATCGTGTTGCTCATGGTCGTATGATGGAAAACACCGAATTCATTTTTGCTGTCCTGTTCCAGCTTACGCAATTGCTACTGGTGGTGCTCGCCGCGCCGCTGTTGAGCGGTTGGGTCAACCAGTGCCAGGCCTGGCTGCAAAATCGTTCCGGCGCGGGCGTGTTGCAGCCGTATCGCGTGCTGCACAAGCTGTTCCACAAGGATGCGGTGATTGCGTACGATGCGTCTCCGCTGTTCCGGGCCACACCCTATATCGTGTTCGGCTGCATGTGGCTGGCGGCAGCAATCATTCCCATCATCGCGGTCGATCTGCCATTTTCGCGTGCCGCCGACGTGATCGCGCTGGTTGGTGTGTTTGCGGTGGCGCGGGTATTCATCTCTTTGGCGGCCATGGACATCGGTACTGCATTTGGTTCATTGGGTGCGCGGCGCGAGATGCTGGTGTCTTTCCTTGCCGAACCGGCACTGCTGATGGTGCTGTTCACCGCCTCGATGATCAGCCATTCCACGCAATTGCCGACGATTGTCGATACGCTGGCGCATCGCCAGTTTGTGATCTACCCCAGCCTGGCATTTGCCGCGCTGGCGTTCGTGATCGTGCTGCTGGCGGAGAACGCACGCATCCCGGTGGATAACCCGAACACCCACCTTGAATTGACCATGATCCACGAGGCGATGATCCTTGAGTATTCGGCGCGCCATCTGGCGCTGATCGAATGGGCCAGCAGCCTCAAGTTGTTCGCATACATCTCGCTCGGGATCGCCCTGTTCGTTCCGCACGGAATCGCCGAGGTGGGAAACTGGGCCGGGCTGCCGCTGGCGATCGGACTGTTGCTGATCAAATTGATGGCGGCAGGTGCGGGGTTGGCTCTGCTCGAAGCCGTGAGTGCCAAGATGCGTATCTTCCGCGCGCCGGAATTTCTCGGCACTGCCTTCCTGCTCGCCGTGCTCGGCCTGCTGATCCATTTCCTGCTGGGGGTGTGATGCAGAGCTATGCTCCCCAGTTCGTCAATCTGCTTGCCGCGCTGTTGTTGCTGGTGGTGTTTGCCATGTTGGCGCAGCGTCGCATCATGTCCATGATTAACCTGTTCGCCTGGCAAGGGCTGCTGCTGGCGGTGAGCACTGCTATCGTGGCTTACTCCACCGCGCAGCACCATCTCTATTACTCCGCCGGTCTGACGCTGCTGCTCAAAGTGTTGCTGTTGCCCTGGTTGCTGCATCGGTTGATGCGCAAGCTGAATGTGCGCTGGGATGTGGAGACCCTGATCAACATCCCGACCACCATGCTGGTCGGCATTGCGCTGGTGATATTTGCCTTCAATCTGGCCGCACCGATCTCGCAGCTGGCCGAAGGCATCACGCGTGGATTGATCGGCATCGCACTGGCCAGTGTGATGCTTTCACTGTTGATGATGCTGACAAGGCGCAAGGCGGTGACCCAGGTGGTAGCCTTTCTCGCCCTGGAAAACAGCCTGTTCTTTGCCGCCACCAGCGCCACCCACGGTATGCCGCTGGTGGTCGAATTTGGCATCGCGCTTGACGTACTGGTTGCCACCTTCATCTTCGGTATCTTTTTCTTCCGGATTCGCGAAACCTTCGACAGTCTGGATATTTCAAACATGGAAAAGCTGAAAGATGATTGATCTGTATCTTCTGGCATTACTGCTTATTCCCTTGTTTGGCGGGGGTATGCTGGCCGTATTCGGCGCCCGCCCGTGGGCGGCGGAGTTGAATTCACTGATGAGCTTTTGTACTTTTGTCGCCTCGGTGGCGCTGACCATGCGCGTGATCGAATCCGGTCCGCAGGTTGCATTTAACGAGCAATTCTTCATTGATTCATTCAATGTCTATCTGGTTGCACTGACCGCGTTCGTCGCTTTCACTACCTCGCTCTTTTCGCGGCCTTACATGCGTATCGAGCAGCACCACGGCAAACTTTCCGTTGGTATGCTGCATCTGTACTACAGCATGTATCAGTTGTTCACCTTCGCCATGCTGGTTGCGCTCACCACCAACAACATGGGTATCGTGTGGGTGGCAATGGAAGCCGCGACACTGACTACCGTGCTGCTGGTGTCGCTGTATCGCACCCCGGCCAGTCTGGAAGCAGCGTGGAAATATTTCATTCTGTGCGGCGTCGGCATCGCGCTTGCGCTGTTCGGTACTATCCTGCTCTATTTCGCCGCCGAGCGTGTGCTGGGCCAGGGCGGCACAGCGCTGCTATGGACTCACCTGAATCAGGTCAAGGGCGAACTGGAGCCGACTGTGCTCAAACTGGCGTTCATCTTCCTGCTGGTAGGCTACGGCACCAAGGTTGGCCTGGTGCCGTTGCACAGCTGGCTGCCCGATGCGCATGCCGAAGGGCCGACGCCGGTTTCCGCCGTGTTGTCCGGGTTGTTGCTCAATGTTGCGTTGTGTGCGGTGGTGCGTAGCAAGGTGCTGGTCGACGGTTCTCTAGGCAATCATTTTGCGGGCAACTTGATGATGGGTTTTGGTTTGCTCTCCTTGCTGGTGGCGGCGCTCTCCCTGTTCCGCCAGAAAGACATCAAGCGTCTGTTCGCCTATTCTTCCATCGAGCACATGGGGCTGATTACGTTCGCCTTTGGCATGGGCGGTGCGGTGGCGACCTATGCCGGCATGCTGCACATGACCGTGCACAGTTTAACCAAATCGGCGATTTTCTTTGCGGTCGGCCATGCGGTGCAAAAGGTGGGCACCCAGCAGATGGAAAATATTCGCGGTCTGTTGCAGGTTAGTCCGACGGTGGGTTGGGGGCTGGCGCTGGGCACTTTCGCTATCCTCGGCATGCCGCCGTTTGGTGTGTTTGCCAGTGAGTTCCTTATCATCACCACTGCCATGCACGAATATCCGTGGACGACACCGATCCTGCTGATCTCGCTCGGCATCGCCTTCGCTGCCATTTTCGGCAAGATCCAGCCCATGGTATTCGGTGAGACCACCGCCAAGCCTTTGCCGCACCCGCCTGCGCTGATTCCGGTGTTCCTTCACCTGCTGCTGGTGCTGGTCCTTGGTTTGTACATGCCGGTCTATCTGTCGGACTGGTATCGACAGGCGGCGGCCTTGTTGGGATAAACGAATATGCCGATCAAACATAACAATTTGCAACTCACCCGGCTGGCGGGTGCCGTGCCTGCCTGGGTGGGCGAGATCGCGGCAGAACATCTGCCGGATATATGCCGGCAGGTGCGCGACGGCGGCGGCAGACTGGTGGCGCTGTGGGGCAGCGACTGGCGCGGGCGGCAGCAAGGTTTTTGCCTGCACGTCACGCTCATCAACGAGGCCGGGCTGGTGTGCCTGCACGTGCCGCTGACCGAGGCGCATCCGCATTATCCCGACATCGGCCACCTGTTTCCTGCCGCCGCCCGCATGCAGCGCGCGACTTATGATCTGCTCGGTCTGCATCCGTTGGGCGCAACCGACCATCGCAAATGGCTGCGCCACAGCGCGTGGCATGGCGGCAGTTTTCCTCTGCGCAAGGATTTCGATGCGGCGGCGAGCCGCACTGATGAGGCAGAAGATTATCCTTTCGTCCAGGTGGCAGGGCAGGGTGTGCACGAAATAGCAGTCGGTCCGGTGCACGCGGGCATCATCGAACCGGGGCATTTTCGTTTTTCCGTGATTGGAGAGCGGGTGCTACGCCTGGAAGAACATCTGGGCTATGTGCACAAGGGTATAGAGAAACGTTTCGAGAGTATGAGTCTGCAACAGGGGGCGAAACTGGCCGGGCGGGTGAGCGGTGACAGCACAGTGGCCTATGCCTGGGCGTACGCGATGGCGGCGGAAAGTATTGCCGGTGTCACGCCGCCGGACCGCGCCCTGTGGCTGCGTGCCCTGCTGCTGGAGCGCGAACGGGTGGCAAATCATTTGGGTGATCTCGGTTATCTCGGCAACGATGTTGCGCTGTCGTTCGGCTTAACCCAGTTCTGGATATTGAAGGAACAGGTATTGCGCCACAACGCCACCTTGTTCGGTCATCGCTATATGATGGACAGCATCGTGCCAGGCGGGGTTGCCGTACAGCTCGATGCTGCTGGCAAGCTGATGATCGAACAGGAATGTCTCATGCTGCAGCGCGAAGTCGCGATCTTGCGCGGGGTCTATGAAGAACATGCCGGGGTACAGGACCGCTTCATCGGTACCGGGCGGGTGGAGCCAAAACTCGCCGCGCAGCTCGGTCTGTGCGGGTTGGCAGGACGTGCCAGTGCACAGGCTTGGGATGCACGCGTGCAGTTCGCCTGTGCACCGTACGACAAACTGGATGTGCGTATGGCGACCTATCGCAACGGTGATGTCGCGGCACGTGTCATCGTGCGCTTTGATGAATTGTTCGAGTCATTACGTTTGATCGGTCAGATTCTGATCAACCTCATCCACGAGAAAGATGCAACGCCTGTGCTGGAGAAGCTGCCGTCAAACGGTTTTGGTATCGGCATGGTGGAAGGCTGGCGTGGTGAAGTGATGGTGGCGATTCATACTGATGCCGAGGGTAATCTGGCGCGCGTCCATCCGCACGATCCTTCCTGGCAGAACTGGCCGGTGCTGGAGCACGCCATCATCGACAACATTGTGCCGGACTTCCCGCTCATCAATAAATCGTTCAATTTGAGTTACAGCGGTCACGACTTATAGGGGTATTCAGATGTATCAGATACTCAAACAGATCATCAAAAGCGGGATCAAGACCGAAGCGCCGCCACAGAGCGACGAGTCGCTGCGTCTGCTCAAACAGCGTTTGCAGCAGGATATTCTGGATGTGTTCGGTGGCGCGCTGGCGATCCGCATGGTGGATGCGGGATCGTGCAACGGTTGCGAACTGGAGATCCACGCCGTCAACAACGCCTATTACAACCTCGAAGGCATGGGCATTAAATTTGTCGCCAGTCCACGCCATGCCGACCTGCTGCTGGTTACCGGCCCGGTGTCGCGCCACATGGAAGTTGCGCTCAAGCGTACTTATGATGCGGTGCCCGAACCCAAGCTGGTAGTGGCGATCGGGGAGTGCGCACGCGATGGCGGTATCTATTCTCCCGCAGGCGGAGGGGATAGCTATGCCAGTTGCGGCAAAGTATCCAACGTGATTCCGGTCGATGTGGCGGTGCCGGGATGTCCGCCCACGCCAACCGCCATCCTGCAGGGCATTCTGACCGCGATCCGGGCGGCGTAGCAAACGTTGGATATTCTCCGCCGCGCTGTCTTTTCTGCGCGGTTACAATGATGCTCGTCCCCATCTTTTAGTGGAGCAACGTCGCACATGGTTTTCACTTCTTTGTTGCAGCGCATGGCCAAACGTACCAATAGCAGGGGATTTTCAGTGCTGGTGTCAGCACTCTCGGTGTTGGTGGTGCTGTCGCTCTACTACACCCAGAACACCTTCCTCGAGGCGTTCGAAGCGCGCACTTACGATCTGCGTTTCCGCGATATGCGTGGCGCGATTCCGCTGGAACCCAATATCGCCATCATTACCATCGATGACAAGAGCATCGCCGAGCTTGGGCGTTATCCATGGCCGCGCAATCAATATGCGCGCCTGCTGGAAAAACTGAAGGCGGCCCAGGCCAAGGTGGTGCTGTTTGATGCTTTCTTCCCGGAGCGGGAGAATATCGTTAACGATCAGACTTTCGCGGCGGCGATGAAGAAATCCGGCAATGCGGTGCTGGCGGAGTTGTTCGAATACGACAAAGAGGGGCGGGTAAAGGGGGTGACACGCTCCCTGCCCGAGCTGCAGCGCGCCGCTGCCGGCGCTGGCCAGATCAATCTGTTTCCGGATGAGGATGGTGTCAACCGGCGAGCACCGATTCTGGTCGAGGCCGAGGGTAAATTAACGCCATCACTCGGCATGATGGCGGCGATGCTGGCGCTGGGTGAGAAAGAATTTTCCACCGACACATTTGAAGTGAGATTGGGTGAGCGCCGTATTCCGGTCGACGAGCAGTACGCGATGTGGATCAACTACACCGGCCCCCCGGGCGGCTATCCGCGCTATTCCTTCACCGATGTGGTGCACGGGCGTGTGCCGGCGGAGCAGTTGAAGAGCAAGATATTGTTTGTGGGGGCGACCGCACTGGGCGTGT
>JBAZFV010000030.1:0-19898 GCA_041653255.1 Sideroxydans sp.
CGCTGGTGATATCGACCTGACCGCCGCCAAAATTGGCGGCATACAGACCGTGCTTGACCGAGGCGATAATCTCTTCCGGTGTCTTGTCGCCGTTCAGCATCATGGTGTTGGTCATGCGCGGGATCGGCAGATGGGCGAACGATTCGCGCCGTGCATTACCGGTGACAGGCACACCCATCAGGCGCGCGTTAAGGCTGTCCTGCAGGTAACCGCGCAGGATGCCGTCCTCGATCAGTACGGTGCGCTGCGTCGGATTGCCTTCGTCATCCATGTTGAGGGAGCCGCGCCGATCGAGGATGGTGCCATCGTCCACCACGGTGACACCCTTCGCTGCCACACGCTGCCCGACACGGCCTGAAAAGGCCGAACTGCCCTTGCGATTGAAGTCCCCTTCCAGGCCATGCCCCACTGCTTCGTGCAACAGGATGCCCGGCCATCCGCACCCGAGCACCACCGTCATATTCCCCGCCGGTGCCGGGCGTGCAGCCAGGGCAACCGTCGCCTGGTGCACTGCTTCCTGCGCATAGCGCTGCAACACTTCATCGCTGAAATAGTCGTAAGCGAAGCGTCCGCCACCCCCTGCCGAGCCTTGTTCGCGCCGCCCCTCGCTCTCGACAATGACTTGCAGTGAGAGACGCACCAGCGGACGAATATCGCCATTCAGCAGACCGTCGCCGCGCGCCACCAGCACCACCTCATATTCACCGGACAAATTCGCCATCACTTGCGTGACGCGCGGATCAAGTGCGCGCGCCATTTTCTCCAGCTTCTCCAGTAGCGCGACTTTTTGCACGGCATCCAGCGTGGCAATGGGGTCGTGTGGAAGATAAAGTTTGCGGGCGGGGGCAGGATGCAGATGCGCCGCCGTCTGTTTGCCGCCCTGGCGCGCGATGGCACGCGTCGCCAACGCCGCCTCCTGCAGCGCACCCAGGGTGATGTCATCCGAATAGGCAAACGCGGTCTTGTCGCCGCTCACCGCGCGCACGCCGACACCCTGGTCGATGTTAAAACTGCCGGATTTGACAATGCCTTCTTCCAGCGACCAGCTTTCGGCACGGCTGTACTGGAAATAAAGATCGGCGTAATCGACGCGATGGGCCAGCATCTTGCCGAACACCAGCTGCAGATCGCGCGCACCGAGACCGTGTGCATCGAGCAGCGTGTGTTGTGCCAGTTGTAATACCGTGCGCCCGCTCATGCCGGATTGCTGTGGCTGCAGGCGATGGTGCGATGCGACAGGGCGGGCAGGCTGGCACGCAGACTCTTTTGATAGGTGGTATTAATCTCGGCCATCACCACGCCGGAGCCGCGCGGCAATTCGTCGAGAATGCGTCCCCATGGGTCGACAATCATGCTGTGGCCGTGGGTCTCACGTCCGCTCACGTGATAACCCCCCTGCGCAGCAGCGATGACATAAGACAGATTTTCGATAGCGCGGGCGCGCACAAGAGGCTCCCAGTGCATCTTGCCGGTCGTTGCGGTGAAGGCGGAAGGCAAGACAATGATGTCCACATTCAGCATGGTGCGAAACAGTTCAGGGAAACGCAGGTCGTAGCACACAGCCAGCCCGATACGCCCAAACGGACTGTCCACCACCACCACCTTGTCGCCCGCCTCGATAGTTTGTGCCTCGTTATAGCTCTCATTACCCAGCGTCAGATTGAACAGGTGGATCTTGTCGTAGCGCGCTACCTGCATACCGCTCTCGTCGAACACCAGCAGGCTGTTGCGTACCTTGTCCGGCGCCTCCGCCATCAATGGCAGAGAGCCCATCAGCCATATCTTGTGCTGGCGCGCCTGCTCGCGCATGAACTGCTGGATCGGCCCCTGCCCCGGCTGCTCGCGCACTTTCACCTTATCCACTTCAGCCATCCCCATAATGGCAAAAAACTCGGGCAGCACCACCAGTTTCGCCCCCTTTGCCACAGCATCAGCGATCAGGCGGCGTGCTTCATTCAGATTACCTTCCACCTTGGGGCCGGACGCCATCTGAATAGCGGCAACCTTGAACGCACTTTGTTGCGCGGCAATGCGTGACTGGGTGGAATCAGGTGAGAATGATGACATGATGACGAATTCTTTCGCTGTTAGATGAAGATGACGGTTATGGCTCCGCTGACTGCTTGCCGGAGCCGACCCGCTCAACTACCGGATCCGCCCAGCTACCGCTTACATTGTAGTCAAACGCGACCAGCTTATCGAGCGGGTCGCGCAATAATTTGTTGGCAAGCAACACACCCACCCCAACCGCAGGTCCGGCAGCGAACGATAACAGCGATACATTGGCACCCAGCGCCGGCAGGACTCGCACCTGTAGTTGCTGGGTTTCACGCTCAATATCCACCACTCCGCGCAGTGTGACTTTGGCAGAAGTTCCCGCCATGGTGAAGTCTTCGGTCTTGAGCATGCCATTCTCGATCAGTGCCAGTCCGGAGATATTGTCGAATTGAAAGCCAGGGCTGAAGACATCGGTAAAATCGAGCGAAATCCGTTTGGGTAAAGCTTGCAGACTCAATACACCGAGCAATTTGGCGGCACCCGGGTCAACCTGGAGAAAACGCCCCTTGCCGACATTGACCCGGACCGAGCCGAACAGGCTGTGATAGTTAAACGTGCCCGGTGTGCCATGCCAGATCAGCACACTCTCGAGCACACCCTTGGCGCCCGCCACACTGTCCGGATAACCGGAACGCGCCAACAGCTTCCCGGAGTCGGCAATTTCAATTTTCAGATTAACCTGTGTTTCATCCAGACGCGTACGCCAGCGCCCATTCGCCTCGAGCAATGCGTCCGGATTGGTCAGGCTCATGGATTTCAGCACGACATCCCCAACATCACCTTCAAGCAGCAGCGCCAGACTGCCCAGCGGCCGCCCTTTCCAAATCAGGTTGTCCACCGTCATATCGACCACCGGCATCGAAACTGGGCCTGGCACCCTGTCATCCGCAGGAGATGCGCTGCTCGTCTCGCTCGCACTTCCTGCGCCCAGTTTTAATTGTTTCAAACGCACCAACAGCTTGCCTTTATCCTGCGGCTGCCAGATCAGGTCACCATTAATCTCCTCGGAGGTCAGGCGTGTGCTGACCAAGCCATTGCGGCTGCTGCCGCGTATGTTGAGGTCATGCGCGCGATTATCGAACCCGAGCACTTCATCCAGCGTCACGTCGATGCCTGCAATGTTGGGCAGCACCCCTTCACGCTGCGGCAAATCGAACAATCCGCTCCAGCCCTGCAAATCCAGGCGCGGCAACCGGCCAACAATCCAGATACCTTCTTTACCGTTGGCCTCGGCCGCCTTGCCCAGCACGATATTACCGTGACGAATCTCCCAGGCACCATCTACCGTCTCGTTACGCAGCAACGCGACATTCAGGATTTCGCCATAACTCAATTTCAGACTATCTTGTCTGGCGTCGATATCTTTCTGCTCGAAACGAAAATTGATCTTTTGTGTCGGTGATTTATTTAAAGGATGGGGCAAATCGGAAGTCAGTCCGAGCAAGCCAGAACTCACCTGCACGTCGGCCAGCTTATCGTGCACCCTGATCTTGGCCTGCCAAGCGGCTTGTCCGTGCAGTTGACGCAACAATGGGTAGCTATAGATGGCGTGCAGACCGTCAGCATTCAGCGTCCCCTTGGCATCAACCAACAAGGCTCCATCCTCGCTGCGTAAAGCCAGGCGCGCCGGACCGCCCAGGACCTGCACCGAGACATCATCGGCCTGTATTGTTTCGTTGCTGAAAGAGAGCTCACCCTGAACGCTTTTCAACAAGGGAACGTGCGCACCCAAATCAAGCGTATTGTCATCGATACGATAGCTACCGCGCACCTTGGCCGGTTCATCCTGTCCCAGCGGAATCTCCAGGTGCAGTTTGAGCAGCCCCTTACCGTGCGCCTGAAAGCCGTCGGTATAGCCATTTAGATAACCACCCACCGGACTGTTGCGAATGTAATCGAGCGAGCGCTGCGTATCATCGGCAGCTTCGCCATCCACTTCCAGCACCAGCCTGCGCGCAAGTGTATCGGGCAGCGCCACCCGCACCTGCTGCAGGGAGGCCCCCGCTGTCTTCGCGGTGGAGGCTTTCACTTCGAGCAAGCTGCCTTGAATCAGCAAATCCGCCTCTGCCTGTTCGATGCTCGGCCAGCCAGGATCAAATTCGATCGCCACATCTTTGGCCCTGGCGGTGATTTTGAACAAACCGGTTTTGCCATCCGCAAATGGAAAGTTACGCAGGTCTCCGCGCACACGCAATTGGAATGAATCAGCCTGACCGCCCTGCAAGCCGGTCTGCAACCAGCGATAAGTCGCATCGCCAAAAGCATGCTGTGGAATATAACGCGCGGCATGCTGTACCGAGGCACGCACAAGATTGACGGTCAGATCGGCAACACCCGGACCATCGGCCAGCTGGTAGCTGCCAAAGATCGTTCCCGCCAAGTCGGCATTGGCCACATGCATGGTGTTCAGCTTGAGATTCCATCCATGCTGCGGGTTATGCAGCCAGTCCAGTTGCCCTGTTAGCCGATCAAACTGTAATGGTTCCGCCAGAAAGCCCGGCGCCTCCACCTTTAAATTATGGCTGTCCACCAACAGGATCCCGTCACTGTCGCTGCCATCGATGCGCCCGCTCAACCCGGAAAAACCCGGCAGCTTGCCGAACTGACGCATGGCGACCTGTTCGAATTGCGCCTGCACCCGATAGCGCAACAGCTCATCGATGTCGCCTTGCCAGCTTGCCTGCAGATTACGCACGCTGCCCTGCAGCCCAAGATCGGCAATGCCCTGTTTTACCCTGTCCGCCAACGGCAGGTAGTCGAGTAATCGCCCCACGTCGGGCAGATTGAGCGCATCCACACGCGCCTCGCCCGAAGCCGAGCCGTAGCCACTTTTAGCATTCAGGTTGAGCAGAAAATTTATCGGCGGCAAGATAAAGCCGTCGCGCATGCGCAGAGAAAATTCGTTGGCGGAAATCTCAAAACCGTTGCGCAGTTGCCGCCAGCCCACCCCGCCCTTTACTTCCTGCAGGGCAAGTACCGGCAACCCGGTACCGAGTTGTGCCTGAACATCACGCAGATCAACCTGCGCATCCAAGCCGATGATGGCACCCTGCGCCAGGTTCAGTGACAACTGCAAGTCGCCGCTACCCTGTTGCAGACTGAACGGCAATTCGAGCCAGGTGCGCCCGGCGGCGACATTCACCTGGTCGATGCGCGCAAACAAATCTCCCCGCCAGCTATTGGGGGCGGCAAAGCTGTCGCCGTTGAGCTCGCCACGCAGCTCGACCGCTGTCGCCAGGGTTGGTGGTGGTGCGGCACGCAGGGTAAAACGGTGACGGTTAAAGCGATTGTCGAGGGTGATTGCCACGTGATCAAAAGCCACCGGGGGCGCACCGCGCAGGTCGTCCTGCCATACGATGCGTCCCTCCCTGATCACGATCAGGTTTTGATGCAGCAACCAATCCGCAGTCTCCGCATCGGAAGCAACAGAAGCTTGCGGGGCCGACTCGATACCTCCCACATGCAAGTGGCCTGTTTGATCACGCCGGATCGACAACTGCGGATTATCCAGTTGCAGACTGTGGAAACGTATTTCACCAAACAGCAGACTGGTCCAGGCCACCGTATTGCGCATCACGGGAAGTTGCAGTGCAACCCTGCCTTGCTCGTCACGAATACTCACCTCGGACAATAACAAGTTCGGACGCATGCCTTCCCAGTCCGCCTCGATGCGCGCGATCGTCAGTGGACGGCCAATACTGGCGCTGGCCGCCGCCTCTATGTCGCCGTGGTAGCGCTCGATTCCCGGCAATATCGAGAATCGCAGAAATGCCGCCCCCCCCGCAATCAGCACGATCACAAGCAACAGCAAAATACGCGAGATATACCAGGTGCCGAGCACGGTATGCCGCAACAGATTTTTCAGCATATTCTGCGGGCGTTCGGCAATGCGTGGCGCGATGATGGGCGGGCGGACATGAAGGCTATAATGCGTCGGTCGAAAACGAAGGCTTTCATTTTAACTTAACCCAGATGAGACCCACCCTACAGATTACGGATTTTGACGCACTGATCGCCCATGCCCGGCATTGCAGCCATTATTTCGCGCGCCTGCTGGATGCGGAACCGGCCTGGCTTGGCCGGTTGCATGCGCAACACCAACTGGCGACCGACGCCACGCTGATCGAGCACTGGCTGGATGAATTGCCCACCCGCAGCGAAACAGAACTGTCATGTGCATTGCGCACCCTGCGCAAACGCGTGATGCTGCAATTGATCTTGCGCGATCTGGGCGGGTTGTGCGACTTGTCCGAAGTGACACGGGCGATGACTGCACTGGCCGAACTCGCGGTACGACGCGCGCAGTCATTCTGCATGGAGAATCTGACCGCACAATTCGGGCAACCCGTCGGTGCAGACAGCGGTACGGCACAGCAGATGCTGGTGATCGGCATGGGCAAGGTGGGTGGCGGCGAACTGAATGTTTCATCCGACATCGATCTGATCTTTGTCTATCCCGAGGAAGGTGACACGGACGGCATACGCAGTCTGTCCAATCACGAATTCTTCGGTCGCCTCGGGCGCCGTATCATCGCTCTCATCAACGATCTCACCGCCGACGGCTATGTGTTTCGCGTCGATATGCGTCTGCGCCCCTACGGCGACAGCGGGCCGCTGGTGATGAGTTTCGCCGGCCTGGAGGAATACCTGGTCGCACAGGGTCGTGAATGGGAACGCTATGCCTGGATCAAGGCGCGTGTGATCTCGCCGCCACAGGATGCGCACAGCGCCGAGCTGATGCAGCTGGTGCAGCCTTTCGTATTCCGCAAATATCTCGATTTCGGCGCCTTCGATTCGATGCGCAAACTACATGCGCAGATACGTGCCGAAGTGGTGCGGCGCGAACGCCAGCAAAATATCAAGCTCGGTGCCGGCGGCATCCGCGAAATCGAATTTATCGCCCAGGTGTTCCAGTTGATCCGCGGCGGGCGTGATGCACGGCTGCGCATCAGACCAACGCAACAGGTATTGCAGTTGCTGGGTGCAGCCGGTGAGTTGCAAGCCGGCATCGTGCAGCGCCTGGACCAGAGCTACGTATTTCTGCGCGAACTGGAACACCGCCTGCAATATCTGGACGACCAGCAAACGCAGATACTGCCGGAAGATACCGGGCAACAGGCGATCATCGCGCAGGCCATGGGCTATGCCGACTATGCCGCACTGCTCGCCGACCTTGATCCGCTGCGCATCTTTGTCAATGCGCAGTTCGAAACGGTGTTCGGTAGCAAGGAAGAAGTCGGCAGTGAGACGCTCTGGCAGGAAGGGGGCGACAGCAAGACACTGGCGGCGGCACTGGATGGACTGGGTTACCTTGATGCCCCCGCACTGGCAGACCTGCTGTGGCAATTGCGCAGTAGCAACCGTTATCGCCAGCTTCCCGAAACCAGCCGTCAGCGCATGGACAGCCTGGTGCCACGCTTCATCCGCCAGTGTGCAACTGAGCAGAATCGTGACGACGCCTTGCGCCGCGCACTGATGCTGCTGGAAACCATCGCACGCCGTGCCTCGTATCTGGCCTTTCTCGCCGAGTACCCGCAGGCACTGCCCAGACTGATACGCATTCTGGCCGCCAGCGCCTGGGCCGGTGATTATCTGGCGCAACATCCCATCCTGCTCGACGAATTGCTCGACACACGCGAACTTTACGTGGCACCGGATTGGCCGCAGTTGGATGTGCAATTGGCCACACAACTCGATGCACACAGCGGCGATACCGAACGAGAGATGGATGTACTGCGCCAGTTCCAGCAGGCGCAGACCTTTCATCTGCTGGCAATGGATCTGCAGGACGTGTTGCCGCTGGAGAAATTGAGCGACCACCTGAGCGACCTCGCCGACCTGATCTTGCGCCACGTACTGCGCCTGTCCTGGCATGATTTGCGCCAAAAACACCGCGAACAACCGCAATTTGCCATCGTCGCCTATGGCAAATTGGGTGGCAAGGAGTTGGGCTACGCATCCGATCTCGATCTGGTCTTTCTCTACGACGACGACCATTCCGATGCGGGCCGTATCTACGCGCGGCTGGCGCAGCGCATCAATACGCTGCTCTCCAGCCATACAGCTGCCGGTCGCTTGTATGAAACCGACCTGCGCCTGCGCCCGAACGGCGAAAGCGGTCTGCTGGTCAGCTCCGTCGAGTCATTCGAGTCCTATCAGCGTGAACACGCCTGGGTATGGGAGCATCAGGCGCTGACCCGTGCACGGTTCTGCGCGGGTGATTCGGCAGTGGGCCGCCGCTTTGAACAAATCCGCGAGGCGATTCTCTGCCTGCCGCGCGATACGGCCAAACTCAAACAGGAAGTGCTGGAAATGCGGCGCAAGATGCACGACGGCCACCCCAATCACAGCGGCCAGTTTGACATCAAACACGACAGCGGCGGCATGGTCGACATCGAATTCATGGTGCAGTTTCTGGTGCTGGCGCATGCCGCGCAATACCCGCAACTGACCGCCAACAGCGGCAACCTCGCACTGCTGCATACGGCGGCAGAGCTCGGCTTGGTCCCGCCGGATATAGCCCGACAGGTACGCGAGTTATATCGCACTCTGCGCCAGACTCAGCACCGCCTGCGCCTGAATAATCAATCACCCTGTCGCGTGGCAAGTGCCAGCACGGAAACTGCCGCATGCCACATGCTGTGGTCAATGCTATTTGATGCCTGAAGAAGTACTGCCTGCGCAGCAGCGCTGGTAGCCGGATGAATCAGGCGACAGCCGGTGCACCGTCGTGCGGAGGTAGATGGAAGACATTATTACTGGTGGAATTACCTACCTTATCGATCCGTCCGACCAGTCGATACGAGACCATATCGCCCTTGCCCTTGATATTGAGTACGCTCGGCGGCTCGAACAGAAAATCATGCCGCAGGCGGTTATAGGTCAGCTTGTCGGTCAAAATATATCCGGATCGCGCATCATCCGTCAGGCGGCTGGCAATATTCACCGTATCGCCCCACAAGTCATAGATGAAACGTTTGGTACCGATCACCCCGGCCACCACCGGTCCGGTGGCGATGCCAACATGCAAGCCCAGATTGAGCTTGGCGGAGAGCGGATGCCTGGTGATAAAGTCGATCATTTCCAGCGCCATGTTCACTACGTCGCGTGCGTAGTCCTGCCGATCGCGCGCGAGTCCGCCCACCACCATGTAGGCATCACCGATGGTCTTGATTTTCTCCAGACCATGCTTCTCGGTCAGCTCGTCGAATTCCGAAAACAGGTTGTTCAGCAGACCGACCATTTGCTCCGGTGACATCTGCTCGGTCAACTGGGTGAAGTTGACAAGGTCGGCGAACATCACCGTCACGTCGGCATAACCGTCGGCAATCAGCCCTTCGTTACTTTTCAGGCGTTCGGCGATGTTGGAAGGCAACACGTTGAACAGTACGCGTTCGGAGCGCTTCTGTTCTTCGGCCAGTAAAGCATGCTGTTGATCGAGTTGTTGCTTGATCTTCTCGGTCTCGACAACAAAATGACGCACCAGGAAATACAGGATCGAGGACATCGCGGCAAAATTCAGGGCAAAGAACACACCAATGGTATTCATCGGGATCCCGCCACTCCCGCCGTTCCCCAGCATGTAGTCAAAGAAACCCGACAACACAGTCAGGAACATGTAGGCAAAGAACCAGGGGAGGGATTCACGCCAGCCTGACACCACCAAGGCACCAATCGGCGCCAGCAAAGCCCAAAGCGTCACTCCGCTTGCTGTCACCGAGCTCCCCATGCTCCACTGCATGATGAAGGGGGTAAAGAGAAAAAGGGAAAGCTGGATGAAACGGAAGATCCCGAAATTGCGCGTCCTCATGTAGTACAGCAGCGAGCCGACCGAAATCAATTGATAGCCCAACGGCACATTACTGGAAAAATTGACCCCCATCGCCCAGTAGATCGCCAGCCAGAACATGACGGCAAAAGTCATAAAGGCGGCGGCGAAGATGAGCAGATTCTTGCGCAGCTTGTCTTCCTGCGAGTCGAATATGCCCGGCTTGATTTCCTGCGAGCTGATATGTTGCGCCACACGTCCTCCCTGATCACTCTTTGAATGATTACACGAAGCGCACATAAAGGGAATACGCCGGAAGGCATAGAATTTCACAGGCGCAACAAGAAAACATTGCCGGCGAGCTTCAATATTGACATGGAAAGGGCTAGAATCACGCCCTCTTTTCGGCGACTCAACCCCAAGGAAATACATCATGTCCATGTCCGACCGCGACGGCTTCATCTGGCACGACGGCAAGCTCGTCCCCTGGCGCGAAGCCACCACCCATGTACTAACCCATACCCTGCATTACGGCATGGGCGTATTCGAGGGGGTACGGGCGTACAAGACCGCGCAAGGTACCGCAATATTCCGTTTGCAGGAGCATACCGACCGCCTGTTCAATTCGGCCTATATCTTCAAGATGAAGATGCCGTTCGATAAAGCTACCCTGATCGAAGCGCAGAAAGAGGTCGTGCGTTCCAATCAACTGGAATCCTGTTACATCCGCCCTATTGTGTTCTATGGTTCAGAGGCGATGGGCATCGCCGCGACCAACATCAGCGTACACGTTGCCATCGCCGCCTGGCCCTGGGGAGCGTATCTGGGTGAGGAAGGCATGGCCAAAGGGATACGCGTCAAAACGTCCAGCTTCACCCGCCATCACGTGAACGTCAACATGTGCCGCTCCAAATCGGTCGGTACTTACACCAATTCCATCCTGGCGCACCAGGAAGTGGCACAGGACGGCTACGACGAAGCGTTACTGCTGGATGTGGATGGTTACGTCGCCGAAGGTGCGGGTGAAAATATCTTCATCGTAAAGAAGGGTAAGCTGTACACCCCGGATCTGACCTCCTGTCTGGAAGGCATCACACGTGATTCCATCCTCACCCTGGCAAAAGACATGGGTATCGAATTGATCGAAAAACGTATCACCCGGGACGAGGTGTATTGTGCCGAAGAAGCCTTCTTTACCGGCACCGCAGCAGAGGTAACGCCGATCCGCGAGCTGGATAACCGTGTCATCGGCAGCGGCTGCCGCGGCCCAATCACCACCAGGTTGCAGCAAGCATTTTTTGATATCGTCAGCGGCAAGGATGCCAAATACGCCAACTGGCTGGCACACGTATAACAAGTCATTCAGGAGGAATCATGGCCGACACCACTCTCACCCAGCGCTACGTCGAAGTGACCGCGGCAGCCCTGCCTTTATTCTGCCCGACGCCGGCGGTCAGTTTGTGGAGCGCCCATCCACGCGTCGCCATCCCGGTCGAAAAGCTGGGTGAAGCGACCTGCCCTTATTGCGGCACAGTCTATAAGTTCAAAGGCGTATTGCCGCACGGGCATCATTGAAACAGACTAACAATCCCACCCGTCAGCGGCCTATTTACCGGATATTTCAATGAAGAAGATACTCGTCATTGCGCCGAGTTGGGTGGGTGATTGTGTTCTGATGCAACCCATGCTGCAACGCCTGATCCAGCGTCACCCCGGTGTGCAAATCGATGTATTCGCACCGCCCTGGACCGAGCCATTACTGCACCAGATGCCGGAGGTACATGAGGTCATCCTCAATCCTTTCGGCCACGGCGCTTCCTCTTTCCTCGATCGGCGCAGATTCGGTATGCAATTACGTGAGGCGCAGTATGGGCAGGCGATTGTGCTGCCCAACTCGTGGAAATCGGCACTGATCCCCTATTTCGCGAACATCCCCTTGCGTACCGGTTTCATCGGTGAATGGCGCTTTGGGCTACTCAACGATGGCCGCCGTTTGAATAAGGATAAGCTGCCGCTGATGGTGGAAAGATTCGCCGCACTAGCAGCGGAAAAAGGGGAGGAACTCGAGCGTCCGCTGCCCGTGCCACAGTTGCAAGTACAAGCGGAACAGCGCACTGCCGTCCTGATCAAATTCGGCCTGACGCTGGATAAACCGGTCGTCGTCTTTTGTCCGGGTGCTGAATACGGTACGGCCAAGCGCTGGCCACCGCACTACTACGCCGAACTGGCACAGCAGCTGCACGCGCAAGGCTATGCCATCTGGCTGATCGGATCACCCAAGGATAAGGTCGTTGCCGACAAGATCGTCGCGCTCGGCAACCAACAAGTGATCAACCTGTGCGGCAACACCGACCTTGCCGAAGCTATCGCGTTGATGGCTTGTGCCGATCTGGTGGTGAGCAACGATTCTGGATTGATGCACATCGCTGCCGCGCTAAACCGGCCGCTGTTGGCGATCTTCGGCTCCAGCAGCCCGCAGTTCACCCCGCCGCTGTCGGATCAGGCACGGGTGTTGAAGCTTGATTTGCCATGCAGCCCCTGCTTTAAACGCGAATGCCCGCTCGGGCATTTCAACTGCATGCTCAAACTGACACCGCAAGAGGTAGCGCAGCACATCCCCGTCCCGGCAAGACACTGACCAGGCACGCCGAGAATCAATCCGGCGTCACATCTCCCGCCCATAGATCATCCAGCGGTTCTTGCCGCCTTGTTTTGCCTGATACATCGCTTCATCCGCGTGGATTATCAGCTTCTCCACTCCGGTCGCATCTTGCGGATAGAGACTGATCCCGATGCTTGCAGTCACCTTTTCTGCAAACTCTCCCAACACACAGGGTTGCGCCACGGATTTTATAATCTTGCGCAACACACGACGCAAGCCTTCACCATGACCTGTTCCGCGCAGCAGCATTGTGAACTCATCTCCCCCCAGACGGGCCACTGTATCGCCCTCGCGCACACAACCGCGCAGACGTTGCGCGATAATTTGCAACAACGCATCCCCCGCTGCATGGCCGCGCGCGTCATTCACCGCCTTGAATCCGTCCAGATCAATGAACAGCACAGCAAACTCAGTCTTGTTGCGTTTGGCATGGATGATCTCCTGCTGCAACCGGTCCTGAAACAGGGTGCGATTGGGCAAACCCGTCAGCACATCGTGATAGGCAAGGTAATGCACCTCGTCTTCCAGACGTCGTTTTTCGGAAACATCCTGCTGCACCGCGAGAAAATTGGTCAGTATGCCCCTGTCATCGGATAGCGGCGTAATGCTTTGTGTGACTGTGTACAACTCTCCAGACTGGTTGCGATTGACAATATCTCCTCGCCAGTCCCCGCCACTCTTGATACTCGACCACATTCCCTTCCAGAAAGAAACGTCGTGCCGGCCGGAAGAAAATATCCGCGGCGTATTGCCCAGTATTTCCTCGCGTGAATAGCCACTGAGGCAGGTCAGCGCTTCGTTCAGCCACATGATATGCCCGTCGCAATCGGTGATGAACATCGCGTTTGCCGCATTGCGCATGGCAACATCCATCAGGTGCAACTCCTGCTGGTCCCGTGCTTCCAGAATCGCCACGGCAACCCGCACCGCAAAGGCTGAAAGACGGTTGACCGTGAGTGAATCAAAAGCTTCCTCCTGGGCGGCATACATCAGCAGCACACCGATAACCTCGGCATCTATACGCAGCGGCAACGCCAGAACGTGCCGCAAACCGTGCTGCTCTGCGCGCTGGCGCCACGGTGCAAACTGGGGCGCATCTACACTCAACACCACTGGGCGATTTTCGCGCATCGCCGTCCCGGCCGGTCCGCCACCCTGCGGCGAATCATCCCAGCGCACCAGAATATCCGTCAGATAATCGGCCACACCAGCTGCATCGACCACTTTAACCGTGCCATCGGGATCTTTCAGCCCCATCCATACCAGTTTGAAATCCAGCAACTCCACCATGCGCTGGCAGATATGCAGAGCCAGTTGGGGCAGTGTGTATTTGCGCAGGATGTACTCGTCAATTTCCTGCAGCAGATGACCGGTGACGATATGCTCACGCAGGTTGTGGCGCAAGGCAGCCGCCATCAGCTCGCGCTCAACCGTGGGCACCATACGCTCTGCATCGTGCAGCAGCACACAATCCTGCGCGCCCATCGCCATCGCCTGAGATAGCGTCATTTGCGTGTCATCGTGCAACAAAATAATGCACGGAATATCCTTCCCGAGAGCGCTCAAGGTTTCGATAGTTTGTGCGACAGTAAATTTTGCGCCGGGCGAAATGAAGATCACCCTGATTGGCTCGCGCAGGCAAACCTCCAGTGACTGCCGATCATCGGCATAATGGCTTGCCAGCCGATGTCCCTGAAGCGCAAAGACATTCGCCACCTGCTTGCTGTCTGTTTTCCGCGTGGCGACGAAAAGTGCACGCAGCGAATTCATTATGTCCTGATACTCTGTGATAGAGACTGGCCAAAACCAGGCTCACTCAACCAACCCAGCGCCAGCAACTCCCGCATCAGCTGGTTGAATTCGTTCAGTGATTGCGGCTTCTGGACAAAACTGTTCGCACCGACCTGGTAGGCCAGCACTACATCCTTGGGTTCGTGGTTTTGCGAATAGACGACGATTGGAACGCGGTGCAGGCGCTGGTCCATGCGTAGGGTGCGCAATACGGCGAGACCAATCAGTTTGGGCAACTTCAAATCGATTAAAATCAGGCGCGGCAACGGATGACCGTGTGCCGTCTCCGCAGACAACCAATCGAGTGCAGAAACGCTGTCTGGTACAACCGCCAGATACAGATTGCCGGGACAACCAGCCACCGCCTGCTGCACCAACAGAATCGCGGGTTCCTCGTCCTCCCCCAGCAAGATCGTATCGCCTGACTGCTTCAGCATCACCCCGCCCCCAATCCTGAAAATACTTCAATCCGAGAAAAATATTCAACCACAGATGAACACCGGCAGAACCCTTGGTGACACAGCGTCAAAGTTGGCGTATCCACCCAAGGTTTCCGCTAAATAGTCATGGCGAGATTTGATGTCTCTGGTGCTCATCTGTGTAACTCCGTATGTATATGTGGCTCGGCTGTTTTTTCCAGGCTAAATTTATCCCTGCAATTTCGCCTCAACCCAGACATGGACAGAAACCAATGCCGTCCCCAGATGTTCGGGTTGTGTGCCGCCTGCCTGCGCCATATCCGGGCGTCCACCGCCTTTGCCACCAACCTGTTGCGCCACGAAGTTGACCAACTCGCCCGCTTTCACTTTGCCCGTGACATCAGCCGTCACGCCTGCAATCAGGCTTACCTTACCCTCACTCGCGGTTGCCAGCACTATTACGGCAGACTTCAGCTTATCCTTGAGCTTATCCATCGTCTCGCGCAGGGTGGCGGCATCGGCGCCGTCCAGTCTCGCCGCCAGCACCTTCACGCCATTGACGTCTTGCGCTTGCTCAAGCAACTCATCGCCTTGCGCGGAAGCCAGCTTTGATTTCAGCGCAGCCAATTCTTTTTCCAGTGACTTCACGTTATCAAGGATCTGCACGATACGCGCGGCGGCTTCCTGCGGCTGCACTTTCACGGCATCAGCTACTTGTTGCAGCTGTTCTTCCTGCTGTTGCACCAGCGCCAATGCACCTTCACCGGTCACGGCTTCGACGCGACGCACACCGGCCGCCACTCCGCTCTCCGCCACGATCTTGAACAGGCCGATGTCACCGGTGCGCTTGACGTGTGTACCGCCGCACAGCTCCTTGGAACTGCCGATCGAAAGTACACGCACCTCGTCACCGTACTTCTCGCCAAACAACATCATCGCACCGGTCTTTTGCGCATCCTCGATCCCCATCACACTGGCATCGGTGGCGCTGTTGGCCAGGATCTCGCTATTGACAAGTGCTTCCACCTTTCGGATCTCCGCATCCGTCATCGGCTGGTTTTGCACGAAGTCGAAACGCGTCTTGTCGGGATCGACCTGCGAACCCTTCTGCTGTACGTGCGGGCCCAGCACTTCGCGCAAGGCTTTGTGCATCAGGTGCGTCACCGAATGGTTGCGCTCGGTACGCGCACGCGCCAGCATGTCCACACGCGCATTGACGCCGTTGCCAACCGTCAGCTTGCCGGTCTTCACCACGCCGTGGTGGCCGAACACGGTCGCCTGTATCTTCTGCGTATCTTCCACCGCGAAAATGCCGTGCACACTGCGCAACTCACCGCTGTCGCCGACCTGACCGCCTGACTCGGCGTAGAACGGCGTATCGTCCAGCACCACCACGCCCATGTCGCCCTCGTTCAGCTCGTTCACTTCCACGCCATCCTTGTACAAGGCAAGCACGTTGCCCTTGTGCTCCAGCGTCTCGTAGCCATGAAAATTGGTCGCCTGGCCGGAGTATTCGAGGTTCGCCGCCATCTTGAACTTGCCCGCCGCGCGCGCCTGTTCCTTCTGCCGCGCCATCGCCGCATTGAATGCGGCATCGTCCACCGTCACACGGCGCTCGCGACAGATATCGGCGGTCAAGTCGAGCGGGAAACCATAGGTGTCGTGCAGCTTGAACGCGGTCTCGCCGTTGAACACCTTGCTGCCGGCTTTATCCATCTCGGCCAGATCGGCTTCAAGGATCGCCATACCGTGTTCGATGGTCGCAAAAAAACGTTCTTCTTCCAGTTTGAGCACACCTTTCACTCGCGCCTGCTCGGCGACCAGCTCGGGATAGGCAGCACCCATCTGCGAAACCAAATCTGGAACCATATTATGAAAGAAAGGCTTACGCGCCCCTAATTTGTAACCATGTCGAACAGCACGACGGATGATGCGACGCAGCACATAACCGCGGCCTTCGTTGCCGGGGATCACGCCATCGGCAATGAGAAAGGAACATGCACGGATATGATCGGCCAATACTTTTAATGAGGGATTCACGTACCCTCTTTTTTGTTCTTCTTGGATCCTCGCAAAATCTTCATCGAATTTGAATGACCGGAATATGGCATTCCTAGCACTAGCTATTAGATTCTGGAATAAATCAATTTCGTAATTTCCATGAACCCCCTGCAGCACCGCCGAGATACGCTCCAAGCCCATGCCGGTATCCACGGACGGCTTGGGCAGTGGATGCATCACGCCCGCCTCGTCACGGTTGAACTGCATGAACACGTTGTTCCATATCTCGATGTAGCGGTCGCCGTCCTCTTCCGGGGTACCGGGCAGACCGCCGGGGATGTGTGCGCCGTGGTCGTAGAAGATCTCGGTGCAAGGACCGCACGGACCGGTGTCGCCCATCATCCAGAAGTTGTCGGAGGCATAGCGTGCGCCCTTGTTGTCGCCAATGCGGATCACGCGTTCTGCCGGCAGACCGACTTCCTTGGTCCAGATGTCGTATGCCTCATCGTCCTCGGCATACACGGTGACGTATAGCTTTTCCTTCGGTAGTTTGAATACTTCGGTCAGTAGTTCCCATGCGTACTTGATGGCTTCCTGCTTGAAGTAATCGCCGAAGCTGAAGTTGCCCAGCATCTCGAAGAAGGTATGGTGGCGCGCGGTATAGCCGACGTTCTCCAGGTCGTTGTGCTTGCCGCCGGCGCGCACGCATTTCTGCGATGAAGTGGCACGTGTGTATGACCGCTTGTCAAAACCAAGGAACACATCCTTGAACTGGTTCATGCCGGCATTGGTGAACAGCAGCGTCGGGTCTTCATGTGGCACCAGCGAACTGGACGGCACCACCGCATGCCCTTTCGAGGCGAAGTAGTCCAGGAATTTCTGGCGTATCTCACTGCTTTTCATCATTAACATCCCTAAAACAAAGAACCGACTGGCCTGCTTAACCAGTCACCAAATTCAAAAATATAATCAAGCCGCCTGCTGATGCTGTGAAGGTTTAATCAGGCACTCAGCCGGAATGCCCAGTCCTTCGTGCAAGCGCCGGATCATCGAAAGTGTCAGCGGGCGCGTGTGATTCAGCACCTCGTACACACGGTTCAGCCCGCCGATCATCGGCTGTAAATCTTTCGGCTTCAACCCCAAACTTTCCATGCGAAACTTGATCGCCTCAATCGGATCCGGCAACTCCATCGGGTAATGCCTGCGTTCGTAAGCCTCCGCCAGCGTTACCAGTACATCCAGCCGCTCTCCTTCCGGTGTATTTGCGCCCACCGTCATCAACCCCTCGATTTCCTTGAGCACCGCACGGTAATCCGCTTTGGTCTTGATTGGCTTAATGTCCATGTTTTTACCTTATATTGTTTGCGCGTCTATCGCGTCATACTGCTTGCGTGTACCAATGAAACGGACATATACCACGCGATAAGTGTAATTGATCAACACCACCAGCCAGTATTTGTTGCCTGCAATACTGAATACCACCCGCCCGTCTTTAAGAATACCCGCATTGCCAAAATCCGCCTTCGCCGCAGAGGGTGAAGCCAAGTCCGCCACCAGCGCTTGCTGATACCACGCAAGGCAAGGCTCGCGTGCATCCTGATAGCCTGGATTGTTTTCCCAGAAAGCTTTAAGGGTGGAAAGGCTGATCACATGCATGGGCGCATTTTAGTCCCGAATTGGGATAACAGGCAAGTCGAACCAAGAACCGATACAACTTGCCATCCTTGATCGCCCAACTCGCCAGAGAGTCCCGGTGACAGGCTGTGGAGAATGCCGCAGGACATAAGCAACTGCAACGCAGCGTGCTGAAGACGGGCCGTGCGTGGGTGCTCAAGACTTCACTGTCTCATCCAGCGAACAATAAAGTGCTTCGCGCCGTATCAAGGGTGTGATGTGGAACATGCGAAAAGCGCCGTAGCCTTTTGCACTGGGAATGGTACCGGCGTAGCGGTAGCGTGCCCAATGCTCGCCTTCCAGTTCCAGCATGGCGACCAACGGTTCGGTGCCGAATATCTCGCCGGGCGGGGTGACAGGCTCGATACGCGCGGTTTTAACAACGTCGGTGCTGGAGTAGGTGACAGTCTGCGCCAGATGGTCATAGAGTTTATAGACCGGACCGTAGTGTAGGCCGATGCGCAGTAGCAGCGGTTCGCCCAGCCCCAGGTGTGATTGGTCGATGCTGTTCATGACATCATTCAGTTCGGCGGCGATGTGTGCCACGGTGGAGGCTTTGCGCGCGACAAGGTAGATCGCATCGCCCCAGGTGTCCACCAGTTGCACATCCTCGCGGTAGCGATCGATCACGGCAGCCAGCACCGGATGCAGTTCGTTGAAGTACCACACCACGCCGCTGTCGCTGAGCTTGCTGAAACCGCACACATCGGAGAACAGAATGGCGTGCGGCTCGCGACGCAGGGTTGGATGGTGCTGGCCGAACTCCCTCACCACGGCCTGCGGCAGACGGACCGGACTGTCGATGATCTCCGAACGGTGCCCAATGTCGCGCCACTTGCTGATATTTGAATAGGTGCTCGATTGCTGGTCGGACACCACGCGATCCCAGATTGCGATCTGCATCACCCTGGCTTGCAAAGATTCGGCGCGCATCACGGACATACCCATCGCAATCTCAGAACAGTATTTGAACAGTGAAGTCTCGCCAAGGAAATCGGACTCGGTGGCGTAGGAGACAAGGTTGGCCTGAGCCAGGCAGTGATGGAAGCGATCGACCCATTGTTCGCCGGCGGGTCGCACCGAGATATCGCAGAAGGCATCGACTGCGAATGGCAACCACACGTTGAGCTCACCGCCCTGCGCCAGCACGGCCTCGGCAAACAGGATATCCGAACCGGCTGCGAGCGAGCCGTAGGCAATCACGCAATGATTGTCGGCCAGCACTTGATTGATGCGCTGCTGCAACTGTATTTCCATCGCAACATCCAACGGACGATGGCTGTCGAAGATGTGTCCGCAATAGTGCAGCACGGTCTCCGGCAGCATGGGGTCGACGATCTTCTGGTCGATGCCCATATAACTGCACACCAGTCGCAACTGCCTGTTCATGCGCGCCCGCGTCATCAGGTTGTTCTGGTTATAGCGCGCAGCTTCACGGATCGCCTCGCTCGCCTCCAGCGATCTATCCAGCAACAGATAGGCTTCGGACATCGTCGCCAGCGGAAAGAAGTGCGGGCCGGTGTCT
>JBAZFV010000031.1:0-19764 GCA_041653255.1 Sideroxydans sp.
GGACAGGATGCCGATACCTGCATAAAGAGAAACGGTCACACCGAGGAAGATATAGCCCAGTATCTTGTTCGGCACCCCCATCTGCTCGAGGATGGACAACATGACGACAAAACCAATCACACCACCAGTGTAAAGGGAATAATAACGTTTGAGCTGGGAGACGAACTGTGTCTGGGTGTTATCCGCCATCACTGCTCTTCCTGTACGCCAAATTCGCGGTCCAGCTTATCCATGCGCCAGGCATAGACACCCACCAGCACCACATAGATGAGCAGCGCACCCTGTGCAGCCATGAAGAACGGCAACGGAAACCCCAAGATTGTCAATGCCTGCAATTCCCGCGCGAACCAGCTGACCCCAAAAGTGGCTGCAAACCAAATTGCCAACAACACTCCGGTCAGGCGCAAATTACTGCGCCAATAGCGTTTGTGCTTAGCGCCAAGTTGCACGACTTCCCCCTTTTTCATCATGTTACCGCCACCGCTTCTGTCACACAGCTTTGAAAAAAAGCCTGTTACCCATAGAATGTTGCGCAGACTGATCCTTCCTCTCCGCAACCCCAAACAGCTATCACACACTTATGCGTATCCTGATCGCCGAAGACGACGAAGTGCTTGCAGACGGATTGTGCCACTCTATGCGCCAGTCCGGCTATGCGGTTGACTGTGTCAAGGATGGCCACGCCGCACGGCTGATTCTCAGCGGTGAACAACCATTCGATCTGGTAATCCTTGATCTGGGACTGCCGCGGGTGGATGGGTTCAGTGTGCTACGAAGTCTGCGCGAAAACAACCGCCAGGTACCGGTCATCATCCTGACCGCACGGGATGCGGAAGAGGATAGAGTACGCGGTCTTGACCTGGGTGCGGACGACTACATGATAAAGCCGTTCAGCCTGCCGGAACTGGAAGCGCGCGTGCGCGCCCTGATCCGGCGCGGCCAATGCGGGGTCAACCCGGTTTATACCTGCGGTACGCTGGTATTCGACAGTGTCGCCCGGCGCACCACCATCGATGGAGAGCCGCTCGAACTGACGACGCGCGAACTGAGCGTGCTCGAGGCACTGATGTTGCGTACCGGCTGGGTGGTAAGCAAAGAGCAAATGCTGGAGCGTATCTACAGTTATGCTGAAGAGGCTAGTAGCAATGCAATTGAGGTCTACATTCATCGCCTGCGCAAAAAAATTGAGCCGGCGGGGGTGACCATCCGCACCATCCGCGGGCTGGGTTACGTTATCGACAAGCTGAAGCCGGCTACCAGCTAGCCCACTCACCCCGTTCAGGTCTGCATGAATACGCCGCACACCCAGGAATACCCAGTCCGCTCCCTGCGCAGCTACCTCATGCAGCGCCTGTTGATCTCGCTCTATCTGCTGTGGATCATCAGCACTGTCGTCGGTTACTTCGCCACCATCAACTATGCCAACCAACCCTACGATCTGGTCTTGCTGCAACGTGCACACGAGATTGCAGCCCAGCTCAAACTAGGTAGCGGCAACGAACAACTGGATGTCATACCGGCACTTCCCGACGGCTCCGATCCCGGCATGCCGGATCGTGTGCAATATACGGTCACCGACAGTCAGGGGCGCAAGCTGGCCGGCAACGGCAATACCTTGCGTCCGATTACCTACCGGCGCGGGCGCAGCGGCCCGCTGTTCAGCAACAGCGAACGGGAGGGCAAGAAAACGCGCATGGTCAGTCTGACCTTCCACTCGCACGACAGTGAACTGCAGTTGCATGTATCGGAAACCACCGAGCAGCGGCAGGCCCTGATCCGCGGCATTCTTGCCAACATCGTCATCCCGCAATTGCTGTTGACGCTGATCGCGCTGGGTGTCGTTTGGTACGGGGTAAAGCAGGGGCTGCGCCCGCTGGAACGACTGCGGCGCGAAGTGCTGGAGCGGCGGCGCGACGACCTGTCGCGCCTCGATGGCAGCAAAGCCCCCACCGAAGTAGGCCCGCTGATTGACGCCGTCAACGATTTGCTGGAGCGCCTTAAACAAGTTATGGCCGTGCAGAAACGTTTCCTTGCCGATGCGGCACACCAGTTGCGTACCCCGTTCGCCGGGTTGAAGACACAGACGGAACTGGCTTTGCGTTCAGACGATGCCGCCCTCAAGCAGCATGCGCTCGAGCGCATCCTGATCAGTGCCCGCCATGGTACGCGGCTGGTCAATCAGCTCCTGGCACTGGCGCGCAATGAACCCGGTGGAGAACCTGTCGATCATTTTGCCCCGCTCGATCTCAACCAGTTGGCACAGGAAAATATACTCAACTGGGTGCAGATGGCGCTGGAAAAAAACATTGACTTCGGCTTTGAGGGTGCGGACAAATCGGTGATGATCGAAGGTGACGCGAATAGTCTGCAAGAAATGCTCAACAACCTGATCGACAACGCGATCCGCTACACGCCTGCCAATGGCCATATCACAGTCAGCATCAGCCCGATGCAAAAATGCGCGACTCTGTGCGTCGAAGACAACGGCCCCGGTATTGCTCCCGAACACTACGAGCGTGTATTCGAGCGGTTCTATCGCATCCTCGGCAACGGCGAGAGCGGTAGCGGACTCGGCCTGCCCATCGTGGCTGAAATCGTCAAGCGACATAATGCAAAGCTGGAACTGAATACCGGCAGCAACGGCATCGGCACACGTATCTGTGTGACATTCCCGATGCTACTCATCACTGCGTCGAACTAACTGCTACGCCATCAACCCGCGGAAAAATAACGGGCCACTGTTGCGCATGGATATCCAAAGACGCCAACCAGCCCGACTGAGAACAGGATCATTCTTTTTTCTTCTTCCAGACAAATGGATGCGCGTGCCGGCTCAAGGCGAAATCTGCGATCAGTTTGAGCCAGATGGTGCTACCGGCCATCGCAGTCCAGGTCGCATAATCAAAACTGGCGGTCAGCACACCAACGATGGTGGCCAGGGCAACAAATCCCGCCAGCAAGTTAATGGCGGCGCTGTAAGACGCATATTTTTCCGGGTGGGGCGGCGGTACGCCATGTTTCAGCGCCACCTCGGAAAAATCGTGCCGGATCACGATGCGCCAGGCACGGCGCAGCCAGAAGAAAACCATCGGGAACAGGGCCAGAAACAACACCCAGGTCATGGCGACAGAGACATCAAATTTCATCTTTTCTCCAATAAAAAACCCCGCCGGAACGCGGCGGGGTTGATGTTACAGGGTTAGTGCGTTTCAGGCTCAATGACGACCATCGACTGCCTTGGCACCGCGCGGAGTGCGGACGCTCTCTACCAAGTGCTGGATGTGCTCCGGTGGCTCCTTGGTGAACTTGTCCACCACGAAGGCAACGATGAAGTTGCACAATGCGCCGACTGCGCCAAACGCTTCCGGGGTGATGCCAAAGAAGCTGTTGGCCCCGCCGATCATCGGCAGATACTCGGTGCCCTTGATGAAGAAAATACCTTTGTGCGCGAACACATAGAACAGGGTGATACCGAGACCGAACAGCATGCCGGCAATCGCACCTTCCTTGTTCATCTTCTTGCTGAAGATACCCATCATAATGGCCGGGAATAGCGAACTGGCGGCAATACCGAAGGCCAGTGCAACCGTACCCGCCGCGAATCCGGGGGGATTCAGGCCGAGATAACCGGCGACGACGATAGAAAGGGACATGGCGATACGGCCTGCCATCAATTCACCCTTCTCGCTGATATCCGGCTTGAACACGCCCTTTACCAAGTCATGCGAGATGGCGGAGGAGATGGCCAGCAACAGACCGGCTGCAGTTGACAACGCAGCAGCCAGACCACCGGCGGCAACCAGTGCAATGACCCAGTTTGGCAACAAGGCAATTTCCGGGTTGGCCAGCACAATGATATCGGCGTTCACCGACAATTCGTTGCCCTTCCAACCAGCTGCTTCAGCCTTGGCGATAGCTTCCGGGTTTTTGGTCTTGTCGTTGTAATACTGGATGCGGCCATCGCCGTTTTTGTCATCAAATTTGAGCAGGCCGGTGACTTCCCAACGTTTCATCCAGCCCGGACGATCTTCAAATTTTAGGCTGGATTCCGCCGCATACAGGTCACCATTGCTCGCCACGGCAGTATTCACCGTACCGATCAGGTTCATCTTGGCCATGGCAGCCACCGCAGGCGCGGTCGTGTACAGGATCGCGATGAATACCAACGCCCAGCCGGCGGACAGACGTGCAGCATGTACGGTCGGCACGGTGAAGAAGCGCATGATCACGTGCGGCAGGCCGGCTGTACCAATCATCAGCGACAGGGTATAGACGAACATGTTCAGTGTACTGCCTGCTGTAGTAGTGGTGTATTGACCGAAACCCAGATCAACCACGATGCTGTCCAGCTTTTGCAACAAGGAGATGTCGCTACCCACCATGTTGGAACCCAGACCCAGTTGCGGGATCGGATTGCCGGTCAGGTGAAGGGAGATGAAGATTGCCGGTACGGTGTAGGCGAAGATCAGCACCACGTACTGGGCCACCTGGGTATAGGTGATGCCCTTCATGCCACCGAGCACTGCATAGAAAAACACAATCGCCATGCCAACATAGATGCCGGTCTCGCTGGACACGCCGAGGAAGCGCGCAAACGCCACACCGACGCCGGTCATCTGGCCGATGATGTAGGTAAGCGAAGCTACCAACAGACACAGCACCGCAACAGTGGAAGCCGTCTGTGAGTAGTAGCGATCACCGATGAACTGCGGCACGGTGAACTTGCCGAATTTGCGCAGATACGGGGCCAGCAGCAGCGCCAGCAATACGTAGCCGCCCGTCCAGCCCATCAGGAACAGACCGCCGCCGTAACCCATGTTGGAAATCAGGCCAGCCATGGAAATGAAGGATGCGGCTGACATCCAGTCCGCGGCCGTTGCCATACCGTTGACACGCGGACCGACACCGCCACCGGCGACATAAAACTCGCTGGTGGTGCCCGCACGCGCCCAAATGGCGATACCGATGTAGAGCGCGAAGCTCAGCCCCACCACCAGATAAATCGTTGTTTGCAGATCCATGTTATCCCCTTATTCTTCGTGAACGTCGAATTTGCGATCAATCTCACCCATCTTTTTGGCATAAATAAAGATCAACGCCACGAAGATATACATGGAACCCTGATGGGCAAACCAGAAGCCCAGCGGGTAACCACCCAAGTGAATATTGTTAAGTAGGTCGGCAAACAAAATCCCCGCACCAAATGAGACCAGGAACCAGACTGCCAGGATCTTGGTCAGCAAGCCCAACGTTGCCTTCCAATAAGCTATGCCACTTTTATCCATGCTTTTCTCCCTTGCTTGATTGATGATTTGAAACAATGCATCCCAGGTCGCACGGGCCGGCCTTCTAAGCTGAAAACAACTGCTGGTCGGACAAATTGGTCGAACCACCCGTTACAACTAAGGGGAGACTACGTCAACTAACTTACAGCTAACTTACGTGCGTTGCGCCCAGCGTTGCGCCTTTTCCAGGTCGCGCAGACCCGCAAAATCCGCAGCGCGCCTGATTCGTGCCTGCACCAGTGCCACCTGCAGCAACTGCGCGGTGACCATCGCGTCGGCCAATGCGTCATGCCGCGCCGCGTTGTGAATATTGAAGTACCCGGCCCAATCATCCAGCACGCGGTGACTGCGTGCCAGTGCCGGACACAGTGCCGGCATGAGGTAGGCGAGATCTATCCAGGGATGCTTGAAAGACAAATTGAGATACTGGCGCATGGCGCGCCGGATCATGGTCTCGTCAAAAGCCACATGAAAGGCGACCAGCGGCGATTTACCCAGATAATCGAGAAAATCAAGCAAGGCATCCACCGGTGTCATACCTTCCCGCTGTACCGTGCCGGTGATGCCATGGATCAGGATGTTCTCGCGGCGACTAATCTGGTCTTGCTGCAACACGACAGAAAAACTGTCAGCCAGCGTAATGCGCGTGCCCACCACCGCCACCGCCCCAATCGAGATCAGCGTATCGGTCATCAGGTTCAAACCGGTCGTCTCGACATCGACCACGACATAACGTGCCTGGGCAAAGGGAGTGGCCAGCACGGCAGGTGCAATATCCTGCCATGCCGCAAGGCGTGCCGCTTGCGCAGGTGACAGACACGGGGTCACCGCGAACCAGCGCTTCAGCAGCTTTATCATAACTGGTAATCCAGGGTGAGTTTGGCCTGCACCTTGCGTGCCTGACGAAAGGCTTCCTTTAGAATACGCCGATCCAAATCGTTCAATTGTGCCGGATCAATACGGTTATCCAGCTGTTCCGCATCATCCGTTTGCGCACTGGCCTCGTAGTGATGGCGTAAACGCAACATCTGAATGAACAGAAAAGCATTGATCCATGCCTCCACTTCAGTGGCGGGCACACGCAGTGCGGCGGCACTGACACGCAAGCGCTGCACGGTGTTGGTCTTGCCCACGCCGGTTGCCAAACCAAAGATTCGTGCCGCATCGACGAACGGGGTAATGCCATTCATTTTCAGGTCCAGCGTGTTGCCCTGGCCCACGATAAAATCACGTACTATCCCCAACGGCGGGCGGTTACGCAGGGCATTGGCCGCCATCTGATGCAGGAAGCGCTGGTTGCCCCGCACATGATCCGTGAGCCACGCACGCAGTTGCTCGACCAGATGCTCGGCCCCGTACAGCGCACGAAAATCAAAGAAAATGGCGGCATGCAGCAGCGATTCCGGTGCGCCGCTATCCACCCATTTCGTAAACACCTCACGCCATTCCTCCTGCGACAAACACCATTTGGGGTTGCTCGCCATGATCTCGCCCTTGCACAGAGGAAATCCGCACAGATCGAGTGTTTCGTTGATACGCCTTGCCAGTGGCAGCAATTTTTCACGCATCTGATCCGCAGTCATCCCCTCCGGCACCTTGAAAATGATGGCGTTATCCTGATCGGTTTTCAGTGTCTGTTCCAGACGGCCTTCCGAGCCAAGCGCCATCCAGCAGATGCTTTCATGCAACAGGTCACCGGGTGGGCAGGCCGTCGCACATTCCAACTCGACCACGCGTGCGGTAAGGAGATCGTTGAAGGTCGAGATGAACTGGGTCAACTGTTCCGGTGCCACTCCCTGCGCCATCATGTTGTGCGCCATGCGCCGGATGTCGGCAGCAGCCTGCTGCAGCACCTCGGGCGTCTCGGCGTGGCGGATGGTCGAACCGATCTGGCGCAAACCAACGCGCTGCAAGGCGAACAGATCTTTCTCGGACAGCAGCCCGATCAGTTTCTGTTCATCCACCACCAGTACATGGCGGAAACCGCGCCGTGCCATCAGCAGTGCGGCCTCATGCGCCAGCGCATGCGGGGGCAGACTGGACAGTTCAGTGCTCATGATGTTGATGACCGGTTGCGCCGTATCGATCTGCGGAATGGCAACCCGTTCCAGTACGTCGTGCAAAGTGAGAATGCCGAGCGGGCGTCCCTGCTCGTCGGCGGCCACCATCGAACCGATATGTTGTTCGCGCATGATCTCCAGTGCTTCCTGTACCGTGGTGTCTGGGGTACAGGTTACCGGTGCGCGCCGGATGATGGCCGACAGCGGACTGGCCATCGATTGCTGTTCCGTGCTGGAATGACTGAATTCTGCCTGAATGATATGTTTGGAGTGTTCCAGCAGATTGGCGATGCGGCGTGTACAAAAATCGCGGAACGGCGCGCTCATGCCAAGCAGTGTATGAAAGTCGGCTGCCGCCAACTCGTAACAGAAGGTGTCACTGCCCGCACGATAAATACTGGCTACCCGGCGCTTGGCAAGCAACGCGCCCAGCGGAAAACATTCGCCTTCCATCAGTTCCATCCAGGTGTCGCTATCCGAGACCTTGGCGACACTCTGTTCGCCCAGCACCGCACCCTGTTTGATCACCCACAAGCGGGTTGCTTCTCCCTGCTCCGGCGATGCGATGATTTCACCCTTGGCGTAGTAAGCGAGGTGCATGCGTTCCAGCATCCACATCACATGTTCAAGCTCCATGCTGTCGAACGGCGCATGGCGGGCAATAAATGTCAGCTCGGAAGGATGGATTGCGCTCAAGGTCTTACCTCTCTATTCTGCACATCGTTGGTTTATTATAAGTCCACTTATCATGCGCCAAACTGAAATGACTTTCGCCAATCCTACTCCAGAAGAAATCTGCAAATTACTGCACGACTCGCATGTAGTCGCAGTAGTCGGCCTGTCGCCCAATCCGGCGCGTCCAAGCTTCCATGTCGCACAGGCATTGCAGCAGTTCGGGCATCGCATCATCCCTGTGCGGCCAGCGGTTTCTGAAGTTCTGGGGGAGAAAGCCTATCCCGATCTGGAAAGCCTGCCCGAAAGACCCGACATCGTCGATGTGTTCCGCGCTGCGGAGCACGTGCCCGCCATCGTGGAGAGTTGTATCAAGCTTGGCATCAGGAAGCTGTGGCTGCAGGATGGTGTGGTGCACGAAGCTGCTGCGCTGCGCGCGCAACAGGCAGGTATCATTGTGGTGATGGATCGCTGCATGTTCCGCGACCACAGCCAGCTCTGCGCCGACGTATAATCACCGCCATCTTCGAAAGCACATCATGCCCCTGAAATTCACCAAAATGCACGGCACCGGCAATGATTTCGTGGTCATCGACGGGATCCGTCAGACTGTGGCGCTGACGCCCGAGCAAATTCGATTCCTCGCCGACCGCCATTTCGGCATCGGCTGTGACCAGCTGCTGCTGGTGGAAAAATCCCCGCGCGACGATGCCGATTTCCGCTACCGCATCTTTAACGCCGACGGTGGCGAAGTCGAGCAATGCGGCAACGGGGCACGCTGCTTCGTGCGTTTCGTGCATGAAAAGAAACTGACACAAAAACGCGAGATCGTAGTGGAAACCAAAAGTGGCCTGATCGCGCCCAAGCTGGAAGATGACGGACGCGTCACGGTCAACATGGGCGCACCAATCTTCGCACCATCACGCATTCCCTTCATCAGCGACAGCGAGGCAGTCATGCAAGCGCTGGATATTGCCGGACAGACAGTGCAGATCACTGCCGTTTCAATGGGCAATCCGCATGCGGTGCAAGTCGTGGATGACGTGGAGAATGCACCCGTCGCCAGCCACGGCCCGCTGATCGAATGCCATAAGCGTTTCCCCAGACGCGTGAACGCCGGTTTCATGCAAATCGTGGATCGTGCCCACATCAAGCTGCGTGTGTACGAACGCGGCACTGGCGAAACCCTGTCCTGCGGCAGCGGTGCATGTGCCGCAGCAGTGGCCGGCATCCGCCGCGGCCTGCTCGATGAAACCGTGCACATCGCCACGCGCGGCGGCGTACTCACTATCCATTGGGCGGGTGACCAGATGCCGGTGCTGCTTACCGGCCCCGCCGTCACTGTGTTTGAAGGTGAAATCAATTTATAAGGGATGCAGGCATGAAAGCAGAAGACGTAGCAAATTATTTGCAGGATCACCCGCAGTTCTTTGAAGACCATGCCGCAATGCTGGCCGACATCAATTTGCCGCATCCGCACGGCGGACGCACCATTTCCCTGTCCGAGCGCCAGTTGCTCACCCTGCGCGAGCGGGTAAAAGCGCTGGAAAAGCAGTTGCGCGAGCTGCTCGACTACGCCAAAGAAAATGACGCGCTGCAACTGAAGGTCCATCAGTTCAACTGCGCACTATTCGGCCCTTATGACCGCGCCGCGCTGCAATCTCTGGTGACGCACAATCTGCGCGACATCTTCGCCGTGCCGCACAGCGCCCTCCATCTGTGGCGCGACGACCCGCCCAGCGCCGAAGTGCTCGCCTTTGCCGATGAACATACGCAGCCAGTTTGCGCCCACCACGCCATCGCCGATACGCTGGCCTGGTTCGGCGAGGCAGGCCAGCATCTGCGTTCATTTGCCTATCTGCCCCTGCGCGCCAACGGCCAGACCATCGGCCTGTTCGTCCTCGCCAGTGAAGACAAGGAACGCTTTTATCCCGAGATGGGAACCCTGTTCCTGCAACGCATCAGTGAAACGCTGGGTAGTGCTTTCAGGTTACATGTCTGACGAACCCGCCACGCTGGTGGGTTACCTCGCCTATCTGCACAACGAACGCAACTACTCCCCGCTCACCGCCGAGAACTACGCGCGCGATATCCGCCGTTTGTTCACCCTGGCCGGCACGACACCGCTGCCCGATCTGAAAAGTCACCACATCCGCCGTTTTATCGCGCAATTGCACGGCAGCGGGCTGGGTGGACGTTCGCTGGCACGCGTACTCTCCGCCTGGCGCGGTTTTTACAATTACCTGATGCGCGACCACGGCTGCCATAGCAATCCCTGTGTCGGCTTGCGTGCGCCGAAGGCACCCAAGGCGCTGCCGCATACGCTGTCGCCGGACGAGGCGGTGCAACTGGTGGAGATGCCGGTCGCCACGCCGCCGGATGCGCGCGACAAGGCGATGTTCGAGCTGCTCTATTCTTCCGGTCTGCGGCTGGCGGAATTGGTGGGACTCGATTGTGAGGTCATGCGCAACAGTCTGTCATCGCATGAGTTGAGCGTAACCGGCAAAGGCAGCAAGACGCGCATCGTGCCAATGGGCAGCCATGCACTCACCGCCCTGCATGCCTGGCTCGCCGTGCGCGAACAGCTCGCCAAACCGGAGGAGACTGCCTTATTCGTCGGCAGAAACGGCAAGCGCATCACGCCGCGCACCGTGCAACGGCAACTGCATCAGCGCGGCATCACACAGGGTATCGCCAGCGGTGTGCATCCGCATTTGTTGCGTCACTCCTTCGCCACCCATCTGCTGCAATCATCCGGCGATCTGCGCGCGGTGCAGGAGATGCTGGGGCACGCCAGCATCTCCACCACCCAGGTCTATACCCACCTCGATTTCCAGTATCTCGCCAGGATTTACGACAGCGCGCACCCGCGCGCCAAAAAGAAAACGTGAGCCAATCAACCTGCGCAGCAGGCAACATTGCCGCATATCTCACGGCACACGAGCAAGGCTTGCCTCGCTTTAAAATCAGTGCTGGCTCACAAACGGTTTGAATCCCAGACGCGCCGCCAGTATGTCGGCGGTACGGCGCGCTTCGTCGGCATTGGCGTAGGGTCCGATATGGATACGGGTCAAGCCACCTTTCTGCAGCAACACGATGTCTTTACCGCTGTCGCCCAGTTCGGCCCGCATTTTGGCGAGGAAACTTTCCGCACCCTGCCTCTCCCGGAATGCACCCAACTGTAAAAATACTTTTCCCGCCGTACCGGATGACATAACCGGTATTACTGTGGTCGCCGCACCGGTCTCCACTTTGACCGGTGTGATTGCCGTTGCAACCGGTGCGTTACCATCGACAACCAGACTTTCCACTTCCACTTCAGCGCTGCCTTGATTGACATAGCCCAGTTTGTAGGCGGCAGCATAGGACAGATCGATGATGCGGTTATGCAGGAACGGGCCGCGATCGTTGACGCGCACAACGACCGATTTGCCGTTTGCCAGATTGGTGACACGCGCGTAGCTGGGTACGGGCAATGTGGGGTGCGCCGCAGTCATGCCGTACATGTCATAAGTGTCGCCGATGGAGGTGCGCTGGCCGTGGAATTTCTTGCCGTACCAGGAAGCGGTGCCACGCTCCTTGTAGCTGCCCGGCGCAGCCAGCGGAGTGTAAGTCTTGCCCAGTGCTGAATAGGGACGATTGGCGTAGCGGTGCAGCGGCTCGGCTTTGGGTATGGCATCGGGCAGACTGTCCAGATTGGCCGGGGCATCGGCGCCGGGACCGTCACCCGCCAGATAGCCACCACCGGCCGGCACGGCTGCGGGTTTGGCGGCAGCCGTGCTGGCCGGCGCAGGCGCGCTGCTGCGTGTGGGTGAACTGGAGCAGGCGCTCAATAAAGACAAGCAAACAATTATGGAGGGTGCGTATTTTTTCACGGTATATCCTTCATGTTTTGACCAAACGTTGATGGGTGTGGATGCTCATCAGTACACCGAAGCCAAGCATCAGCGTGAGCAGCGAGGTGCCACCATAACTCACCAGTGGCAGGGGCACCCCGACCACCGGCAGAATACCGGTGACCATGCCGATGTTGACGAAAGTGTAAATGAAAAAGGTGAGTGTGATGCTGCCGGCCATCAGGCGCGTAAAGTAGGTGGAAGCGCTGGAGGTGATGAAAAAACCGCGCCCGATGACGAATACGTACAGTGCCAGCAATAACAAGTTACCAATAAAGCCGAATTCTTCCGACCAGACGGCAAAGATGAAATCGGTGGTGCGTTCGGGCAAAAAATCCAGATGGGTCTGCGTGCCCTGCAGGTAACCCTTGCCCAGCACTCCGCCGGAGCCGACCGCGATCATGCCCTGAATGGTGTGATAGCCCTTGCCCAGCGCGTCCTGTGACGGATCGAACAGCATCAGGATGCGCTGGCGCTGATAGTCATGCAGTGCATGCCACAGGAATGGGGCGCTGGCAGCCGCGGTAACGAGCAGGCCGATAATAATGCGCCAGGGAAGTCCGGCAAGAAACAACACAAAGAAACCGCTGGCCATGATGAGGATGGATGTACCCAGATCAGGCTGGCGCAGGATCAACACCACCGGCATCACCAGCAACAGTGCCGCGATGAGGTGGTTGCGCCAGGTCAGTGTCGCTTCGTGCTTCTCAAAATACCAGGCCATCATTAGCGGCACAGCGATCTTCATCAGCTCGGAGGGTTGGATATTCACCACACCGATATCCAGCCAGCGCCGGGCGCCGTGACTGATTTCGCCGAACAGCGCAACACCAATCAGCAGCAGCATACCCAGCACATACATCGGCAGTGCCAAGCGCATCAGCCAGTGCAGCGGCATGTTGGCGATGATCCACAGCGCGGTGAAACCGACGGCGATATTGCCCAACTGTGCCAGCACACGCAAGCCGCTACCACCGCTGGCGCTGTATAGCGTCAGCAGACTGACCAGCAGCAGTGCTGCCAATCCTGATAACAGGATCGGATCCAGGTGCAGCACAAAACGCTGTTTGAGTTGGCGCAGATTCATCAATCCCCCTCGTTCTCGTCGCTTACCTGAGTTTTCTTCAAAGGCTGTGGCCGTTTGCCCAGCAGGTAGTAATCGAACACCTTGCGCGCGATCGGCGCAGCGGTCGAGCTGCCGTGCCCGCCATTCTCTGCCAGCACCGCCAGCGCGATACGTGGCTTATCGGCGGGTGCAAATGCGATGAACCAGGCATGGTCGCGATTGTATTCCGAGATTTTTTCCTCATCATATTTTTCACCCTGCTTGATTGCGACGACTTGTGCTGTACCGGTCTTGCCTGCCACCGTATAGGTCGCACTGTAAAACGAACCGGCTGCCGTCCCGCCCGGGTGCGTAACGGCCACCATGGCACGCTTGATGAGATCGGCATGTTGTGCCGGAATTTGCAGATCGAATAACGGCTGCGGCATATCTTTGACCTCGTGCTGCACTTCCTTGACCAGATGCGGGCGATAAGCCACACCATTGTTGGCCAGGGTGGCAGTGACATATGCCATCTGCAAGGGAGTGGCCAGTTGGTAACCCTGCCCGATGCCGGCCGACACGGTATCGCCCGGATACCATATCTGCTTGTGGCGTTGCATCTTCCATCTGGTGGAGGGCAACAGTCCCGACACTTCACCTTCCAGATCGATGCCGGTGCGCTTGCCAAAACCGAACTGGTCGAGATATTCGTGCATGCGATCGATACCGAGTTCGGTCGCCAATCCGTAATAGTAAGTGTCACACGACACCACCACCGACTTGAACATATCCACGCGCCCATGACCTCCCACTTTCCAGTCGCGGTATTGATGGCTGCTACCCTGCAGGGTGTAGTAGCCGGGATCACTGATACTGAAATCAGGCGAACGTGTATCAAAATGTAAACCGGTTAATGCCATAAAGGGTTTTATGGTGGAACCCATCGGATATTGTCCGCGCAGGGCGCGGTTATTGAGCGGCACATCCGGGGAATTATTGAGCGCATCCCAGCTCTCTGTATCGATTCCGTCGATGAACAGATTGGGGTCGTATCCCGGCTTGCTGACAAAGGCCAGAACTTCGCCGTTGGCGGGATCGATGGCGATCAGCGCGCCGCGATAATCACCAAATGCCTGCACCGCCACCTCCTGCAAGCCTGCATCCAGCGTCAGCGTCAGATTTTTGCCGGACTGTGGCGGCGTGCGCGACACCATGCGCACCGCCCGTCCTCCCGCATCCACCTCGATCTGCTCGAAACCGGTCACGCCATGCAGTTCTTTCTCGTAATACTGCTCAATACCGGTCTTGCCGATATATTCGGAACCCATGTAGTTGGCTGCCAACTCCTTCTGCTCAAGTTCATCCAGTTCCTGCTGGTTGATGCGGCCGATGTAACCGAGCAAATGAGAGGTCATCTCGGTATTGGGGTATTCCCGAAACAGGCGTGCCTTCAGCTCGACACCTGGAAAACGATAACGCTGTGCGGCAAAACGTGCCACCTCTGCATCTGTCAGCCGGGTACGAATTGGCAGCGTTTGCAGCGAGCGCCGTTCCGCCAGCAGCTTTTTGAATCGGCGCAAATCCTTGGGTTTAATCTCGACCAGCTTGCCGATCTCGGTGATGGTCTGGTCCAGATTGGGAATGTTGTCCGGTGTGACTTCCAGAGTGTAGCCCGCATAGTTGCGCGCCAGTATCAGCCCGTTGCGGTCAGTAATCACACCCCGGTTGGGCACGATGGGCACCACGTAGATACGGTTACTTTCTGCCAAGGTATCGAAATATTCATGACGCAATACCTGCAGATAAAAGACCCGTACCAGCAAGAGCAGCATCAGCAAACCTGCAAAACCCAGACCAATGAACAGACGCTGGCGGAAAAAATGGATTTCGCGCTGATTATTCTTCAGCTCGACCTTCTGGATCATAGCTCGTTGGGGTTGCGGCGCGGGCGGCGCAGCGTCTGGATAAGCAAGGTGAGCGGTGCCCACAAAAGTGCGGAGGTCAGGCTGCCGATGAAATATTCCCACACCACAAAGCCGCGGACCTGCCAGTGAACCAGGGCATAGACGGCGTAGCTGACCAAGAGCAATCCGAATACATGCACCGATTGCTCCTTCAGGCTGAACATCTGCACACGCCGGTTCAGTACCAGCCCGCCAAAAGCCAGCACGGAATAGGCCAGCGCATGCTGCCCGAACAGGCTGGCATCGGCCACATCAACCAGTATCCCCAGTACCCAGGCACTGCCTATCCCGATCCGATGCGGTTTGTGTGTGCACCAATACAGCAGCAGCAATGCCACGAAATCGGGGCGTACTGCCAAAGCCCAGCCATGCCAAGGCAGCCATTCGAGGAGCACGGCGATAATGAGCGAGGCAAAGATGAAACGACGGCTGGCTGGCAACAGGAATTCGCGATCAGCACTCATGGCATATTTCATTGCGCACCCCGTCTGACTGCTCTCTTGCTGCGCGTTCCAGCCCCCGTCGTATCTTCCGGCGGACGTTGCGGTAAAGGTGACGTGAATGCTACAACCAGCAAGGTGCGGTGGCGATCGACCCCTGCCAAAGGCACGCAAACGATACGCGCGAACGGATAGGCAGGATCGCGCTCAATGCTGATGATTTTCGCTACCGGCAGCGCGGCCGGGTAAGTGCCATCCATGCCGGATGTCACCAACTCATCGCCCACTTCAATGTCCACGCCAACCGGTTGATAGCGCAATTCCATCTCACTGGTATTGCCTGAGCCGAATACCGCTGCACGCAGACCGTTGCGCACTATCTGTACCGGCACCACATTGTCCTTGTCGGTCACCAGCGTGACTTCGGACAACCACGGAAAGGTGCGTGTTACCTGACCCACCACGCCCTGATTATCGATCACCGCCTGTCCAGCTTGAACACCCGCCTGCGCGCCGATATCTACCAGCACTTTACGCTTGAAAATATCGTGCTCCAGATAGACGATGTGCGCCGCCTGAACAGAGTAATCCGCACGCTGCTTGACTTCCAGCAGGGCGCTCAACTGTGCGTTTTCGTTCATCAGCGTTTCGAATTGCTTCAGCCGCGCCGCATCCGCATCGTGTTGCAGGCGCAACTGTTCGTTGTGGGCGACCAAATAATTTTGCAGGGAGATGTATTCTGCAGCGCCCTGCCACAGCTCGCCCGGCAGGGCGGTCAATCGCTGCAGGGGATAGATGATGATTGCGATAACCTGGCGCGTCGATTCGAGATAGCGATAGCGTGCGTCGACGAACAACAACAACAGGGACAGCATCGAAAAGAACACCAGCCGTGCGATTGCGCTCGGACCGCGATTGAAGAAGTGTAGCGAGCGCGTGTCTTCCAGCACCGCTGAATCAATCAGTCGTAAAAATATTGGTGTATTTGTCCATGCTTTCCAGCGCCTTGCCGGAACCGCGCACGACACAGGTCAACGGGTCATCAGCGATTACGACTGGCAGCCCGGTCTCTTCCATCAGCAAGCGATCCAGATCGCGCAGCAGCGCGCCGCCGCCGGTCAGCACCATACCTTTGCTGGCGATATCCGCACCAAGCTCTGGCGGTGTCTGTTCCAGCGCGGTCTTTACCGCGCTGACAATGCTGTTGAGCGGGTCGGTCAACGCTTCGAGAATTTCATTGCTGGAGATGGTGAAACTGCGCGGCACGCCTTCTGCCAAATTGCGCCCGTTCACCTCCATTTCGCGCACTTCGCTGCCGGGGAAAGCGGAGCCAATTTGTTTCTTGATCATTTCGGCCGTCGTCTCGCCAATCAGCATGCCGTAGTTGCGGCGAATGTAATTGATGATCGCTTCGTCAAACTTGTCGCCACCAACACGCACTGAACCGGAATACACCGCGCCGCCGAGCGAGATCACACCCACTTCGGTGGTGCCGCCACCAATATCAACCACCATGGAGCCGGTCGCATCTTCCACCGGCAGATCAGCACCAATCGCCGCCGCCATCGGCTCTTCTATCAATTCCACGCGGCGCGCACCCGCACCGAAGGCGGATTCGCGGATGGCACGGCGCTCGACCTGGGTCGAACCGCACGGCACACAAATCACGATGCGCGGACTGGGCGTAAAGATGCTGGATTTATGCACGCGACGGATGAACTGCTTGAGCATCTGCTCGGTCACGGTGAAGTCGGCGATCACCCCGTCCTTCATCGGGCGGATTGCGGTGATGTTGCCCGGCGTGCGTCCCAGCATCTGCTTGGCGGCAAGACCAACCTGCTGGATAACCTTTTTGCCGTTCGGTCCGCCTTCCTGGCGAATCGCAACCACGGACGGCTCATCCAGCACGATGCCTTGCCCGCGCAACCAGATCAGTGTGTTCGCCGTGCCGAGGTCGATGGCGAGGTCATTGGAAAAATAGCCCTTAAAAAGTCCGAACATGTTGTATCCCGTAGTCTAAAGAGGTGCCGCGAATGGCCGCGTATGATAACCTATCGACCTTGTTTAAATAAAGTTTTTGCCATGCCTTTAACCATTCAGGATGTAGAAAAAGTCGCCCGCCTGGCACGGCTGGCGATGGGTGAAAAAGAGATCGAATCCGCCCGCAGCCAGTTGTCCGGCATCTTCGCTCTGATCGCCGAGATGCAGGCGGTCAATACCGAAGGTATCGAACCGATGTCACATAGTCAGGATCTGGCACAGCGCCTGCGCGAAGATGTCGTCACCGAGGGCAACCAGCGCGAGATATTTCAAGCTACCGCCCCGCAGATAGAAGCCGGCCTCTACCTCGTTCCCCAGGTCATCGAATAAGCCCATGTTTGAATCCAGCCTGAAGCAAATCGGCGATGCTCTGCGCGCCAAACAGATTTCCAGCGTCGAACTGACGCAGAGTTACCTTGAACGCATCGCCCGACTGAACCCCGCGCTCAACACATTCATCACCCTGAACCCGGAGCTGTCGCTGGCCCAGGCGCGTGCCGCCGACCAGCGTCTCGCCGCAGATGATGCCTCTGCATTGACCGGCATCCCCATCGCACAAAAGGATATTTTCTGCGCCAAAGGCTGGCTCACCACTTGCGGCTCGAAGATGTTGCACAACTTCATCTCACCTTACGACGCCCACGTCATCTCGCAATTCAACAGCGCAGGCGCGATCTCCCTTGGCAAGACCAACATGGATGAGTTTGCCATGGGCTCATCTAACGAGACTTCGTATTACGGCACGGTAAAGAACCCGTGGGATACCGCCCGTGTACCCGGTGGCAGCTCCGGCGGCTCGGCAGCGGCGGTCGCGGCGCGGCTGTGCGCCGCAGCCACCGGCACCGACACCGGGGGCTCGATCCGCCAACCGGCTGCGCTGTGCGGCATTTCCGGCCTGAAACCCACCTACGGCGTGGTGTCACGCTACGGCATGATCGCTTTCGCCTCCAGCCTCGACCAGGCCGGCCCGATGGCACGCAGCGCAGAAGACCTCGCACTGATGCTGAACACTATGGCGGGATTCGACGAACGCGATTCAACTTCGTTGCAACTTGAAAAAGAAGATTACACGCGCGATTTGACAAAACCGCTGAACGGTCTGCGCATCGGTCTGCCGCAGGAATTCTTCGCCGAGGGACTGGGCAGCGATGTGGCCCAGGCGGTCGAGGCCGCCATCACCGAATACAAAAAACTTGGCGCAACCGTTGTCGAGATCAGTCTGCCGAACAGCAAACTGTCCGTGCCGGTCTATTACGTGCTGGCGCCGGCAGAAGCATCATCCAACCTGTCGCGCTTCGACGGTGTGCGCTACGGCTACCGCGCCCCAGACTACGGCGACCTGGCCGACATGTATGAAAAGACCCGCGCCCAGGGCTTCGGTGCAGAAGTGAAGCGCCGAATCATGATCGGCACCTACGTGTTGAGTCACGGCTACTACGATGCCTACTATTTACAGGCGCAAAAAATTCGCCGTCTCATCGCGCAGGACTTCACCGAAGCCTATAAGAAATGCGACGTCATCATGGGGCCGACCAGCCCGTCCACTGCGTTCAAGCTGGGCGAGAAAGGCGACGATCCGGTGCAGATGTACCTGTCAGACATCTACACCATCGCTGTAAATCTCGCTGGATTGCCCGGCATGTCCATCCCCTGCGGCTTCGGTGCAAACGACATGCCGGTGGGCTTGCAGATCATCGGCAACTATTTCGACGAGGCGCGCATGCTGAATGTGGCACACCAATATCAACTGGCAACCGACTGGCACAGTCGTGCACCACAAGGGCTGTAGGGGAACATCATGACTTGGGAAATCGTCATCGGGCTGGAAGTACATACCCAGCTCTCGACCAACACAAAGATATTCTCCGGTGCATCCACTGCATTCGGCGCGGATCCGAATACACAGGCCGATGCGGTGAGCCTTGCGCTGCCGGGTGTTCTTCCAGTGTTGAATAAAGGCGCAGTGGAACGTGCGATCAAGTTCGGCTTGGCGACGGGCGCGCACATCACGCCGCGTTCGATATTCGCGCGCAAGAATTATTTCTACCCCGATCTGCCAAAGGGTTACCAGATCAGTCAGATGGACCTGCCCGTAGTGGGACAAGGTGCACTGACCATTCAGGTTGCGCCGCTGTCGGGCAATGCCAAACCCTACGAAAAAACCGTGCGCATCACCCGTGCCCATCTGGAAGAGGATGCAGGCAAATCGCTGCATGGCGACTTCCACGGCATGACTGGCATCGACCTGAACCGCGCCGGCACGCCGCTGCTGGAGATCGTCTCCGAGCCTGACATGCGTTCCGCGGACGAAGCAGTGGCCTACGCCAAGGTGCTGCACACGCTGGTGCGCTGGATCGGC
>JBAZFV010000032.1:0-19667 GCA_041653255.1 Sideroxydans sp.
CGATGAATGACCGCGGCACGATGACGCGGTCATCGACGTAGAAACTGAAATCACCAAGGAATGCCTGATGGGTGAGGTAGGCAGCGGGAATCCGTTGCTCGACTCTTTTTTCGATAATGTTAAGGACTTCGTATAGCTCGGATTGCGTCAGCCGCGCATCGAGGAAGGGTTCCAGCTGGTCGAGCGGCAGATGCAGGGTGTGCAGGATGAGATAGGCGGCTTCGTCGTAGGCGTCTTCACTGCCGTGGCCGAAAAACAGTTTCGCATCATTGAAGCGGCTGATGGCGAAGCGGAAGCAATCACGCACTGTCTTGAGCGAGGCGGTCGCCTCGGAAAAACGATTGGTATCCATCTGCTCTCTTTTCTATTTGGTCAGTAGCTTGTGCAGCGTCAGGTAATAAATCTCGGATAGAGCATCCAGGTCGGCGACGGCCACACATTCGTTGAGCTTGTGGATGGTGGCGTTGAGCGGGCCCAACTCGATCACCTGCGGGCAGATGTCGGCGATGAAGCGCCCGTCCGAGGTGCCGCCGCTGGTGGAGAGTTCTGTCTCGATGTGCTGCACCTGTTTGATTGCGGCCGCCACGGCATCAACCAGATCGCCGCGCGGTGTGAGATAGGGCTTGCCCGACATCTCCCATCGCAAATCGTATACCAGTCCGTGCCGATCAAGAATGGTATGTACTCTGGTTTTCAGTTCATCCGTTGTGCTGGCGGTGGAGTGGCGGAAGTTGAACAGGATTTCCACCGTACCGGGTACGACGTTGGTCGCGCCGGTACCACCGTGAATGTTCGATATCTGCCACGAGGTCGGCGGAAAGTATTCGTTGCCATCATCCCACACGATTGCCGCCAATTCGGCAATAGCGGGCGCGGCGAGGTGGATGGGATTCCTGACCAGATGCGGATACGCAATGTGGCCTTGCACACCTTTCACGATCAGGGTGCCGGAGAGCGAACCGCGCCGCCCATTCTTGATGGTATCGCCGAGCCTGTCGACACAGGTCGGTTCACCGACGATGCAGTAATCGAGCCGTTCACCGCGTTGTTGCAAGGCGTCCACCACGCGTACTGTACCGTCCACCGCGACACCTTCCTCGTCCGAGGTGAGCAGCAGGGCAATGGAGCCTTTGTGCTGCGGACACTCCGCGACGAATCTTTCGGTGGCGGTGATGAATGCGGCAATGGAGCCCTTCATGTCGGCGGAACCGCGACCGTAGAGCATGCCGTCGCGCACGGTGGGCGTGAACGGATCGCTATCCCAACGATCTGCCGGGCCGGTCGGCACCACGTCGGTGTGCCCGGCGAAGCAGACCAGCGGTGCGGCATTGCCGCGCCGCGCCCACAGATTGTCTACCTCACCGTGGCGCATCTTTTCCAGCTTGAAATCGAGCGGGGCGAGGCGCGCACCGATGATGTCGAGACAGCCTTCATCCAGCGGTGTGAGCGAAGGGCGGGCGATAATTTGTTTGGCTAAAGTGAGTGTGTCGCTCATATCTTGAGTTTTTCGTAATCGCTTGGGTTGAATCCGGTTGCCAGCACCTTGCCGTTGCGTTCCAGCACTGGGCGTTTGATGATGTTTGGCTTTTCCAGCATCAGTGCCAACGCCGACGCATCATCCTTGATCGATGCTTTTATCCCGTCCGGCAATTGCCCCCAGGTCGGGCCGGTCTTTTTCAGTAGTCTTTGCCAGCCGACCTGTTGCAGCCAGCTGGACAGCAGGGCTCCAGTTATCGGATGCTTCTTGAAGTCGATAAATTCGTATTCAAAGCCATGCGCCTCCAACCAGGCGCGGACTTTCTTCACCGTGCCGCAATTGGGAATGCCATACAGCTTCATCGACTTGTTCCCGGTGTCTCGATATTGAGTTTGATGCCTTCGAAATTTGCTGCGGGTGCGCTGGATGCGGCGGGCGGCTTCTCGTTTGGATCGAACGCTTTGACCTGGCCGGTCTGCGAATAATCGATATGTGATGCCAGGTTGCTGGCGGAATCCGCATTGAGCAAGGCTTCTTCCTTGGTGATCTCACCCGATTTGAACAATTTATACAGTGACTGTTCGAATGTCTGCGAACCTTGCGAGACACTCTGTTCGATTGCCTCGCGGATCTTTTCGATCTGGTCGTTCTTGATCAGATCGGCGATCAATGCCGAATTGAGCAGCACTTCCACTGCAGGCACCTGTTTCCCTTTCACATTACGCACCAGCCGTTGCGAAATGACTGCGCGCAGACACATGGATAGATCGGACAGCACGCTTTGTCGCGCGTCGTAGGGGAAGAAATTCACGATGCGGTTGAGTGCGTGATAACTGTTGTTGGCGTGCAGGGTGGACAGACACAGATGGCCGGTCTGGGCGAAGATCAGGGCATGTTTTAACGTGTCCCGGTCGCGTATCTCGCCGATCATCAGTACATCGGGTGCCTCGCGCATGGCGCTGACCAGTGCCGCTCCATAATCCTCGGTGTCGGTACCGATCTCGCGCTGATTTACGATGCATTTGTCGTGATGGATCAGGTATTCGATCGGGTCTTCAAGGGTCAGGATATGACCGCTACTGGTACTGTTCCGATGCTGGATCATTGAGGCCAGTGTGGTCGACTTGCCGGAACCGGTGGCACCAACCATCAATACCAGACCGCGCTTTTCCTTGATGAGTCCTTTCAGCACGGCCGGCAGGTTGAGCGCCTCGACATCAAGTACCTGGCCACGGACGTAGCGGATGACGATGGCGATACTGCCGCGCTGGCGGAACACATTGACGCGAAAGTTGCCAATCTCCGGCATGCGGTAGGAAAAGTTCATCTCCATGTGCATCTCGAAATCGGTGATCTGCACCGGCGTCATCATCTCGTAGGCAATCTGTTTGACTTGTTCTTCTGTCAACTTCTGCTGGTTGACCGGCATGACCTCGCCGTTGATCTTGATATTGATCGGCGCACCAACCGAGAAGAACAGGTCGGATGCCAGTTTGTCGGCGGCAAGTTTCAATAATGGCGTGACAATCATCATGTGCTCCTTAAGAACCAAAATCGTGTCGCCATACGGCGTTGTGCTCTCAAAATCCTGCTTACATATCGTCCATATGCGGCGTTGCGATTTGTGTCGCGCGCTTTGTCTGGCTTAACCATTTTGATTTTCAGGAGCACATGAACGCCTAATCAAATGCCTCTGAGCAACTCGTTGATGCCGACCTTACCCAGTGTCTTGGCATCCACCTTTTTTACGATCACCGCACAGTACAGGCTGTATTTGCCGTCGGCGGATGGCAGGCTGCCGCTGACCACAACGGAACCGGCGGGCACGCGACCGTAATACACTTCACCGGTTTCTCGGTCATATATCTTAGTGGATTGGCCGATGAATACGCCCATTGAAATGACCGCACCTTCTTCCACGATCACGCCCTCGACGATTTCGGAGCGCGCGCCGATGAAGCAGTTGTCTTCGATGATGGTGGGGTTGGCCTGCACCGGCTCCAGCACGCCACCGATACCGACACCGCCGCTCAAGTGCACGTTCTTGCCGATCTGTGCGCAGGAGCCGACGGTGGCCCAGGTGTCCACCATGGTGCCTTCATCCACATAGGCGCCGATATTGCAGTAGGAAGGCATCAACACCACGTTTTTTGCGATGTAGGCGCCGCGCCGCGCGGCAGCAGGAGGTACCACGCGGAAGCCGCCTTCGCGGAATTCCTTGGAGTTGTAGTCTGCAAACTTGGACGGCACCTTGTCAAAGTAATTGGTGAAGCCACCTTTGATGAAGGCGTTGTCCTCGATGCGGAAAGACAGCAGCACGGCTTTCTTCAGCCACTGGTGGGTTACCCATGCGCCGTCGATTTTCTCGGCCACACGGAGCTTGCCCTGATCCAGATATTCGACCACGGTGTTGATGGTCTCTTTCAGCTGCGCATCGACGTTGCGCGGCGTGATCTCGGCGCGGCGTTCAAAGGCTTCTTCGATGATGGATTGTAATTGGGGCATAGCGGGTTCCTGTTTTATGAATAAATTGTTAATCTTTAACCGGTATCGGGTTCCAACCCGACATACCGGGCTGAAAACCGGCCTATAAAGACCGGGTGAATTCTGCGATACGTCGTGCGGCTTCCAGTGTTTCTTCCAGAGTGGCAACCAGTGCCAGGCGGATGAAATTCGCACCGGGGTTGATCCCGTGCGCCTCGCGAGCAAGGAAACTGCCCGGCAACACGGATACATTATAGTCGCGGTACAGGCGTTGCGCGAAGGTGGTATCCGCGATCGGAGTACGCACCCAAAGGTAGAAGCCGGCATCGGGTTTAAAAACAGGTAATACAGGCGCGAGCAGGGCGATAACTTGTTCGAACTTCTCCGCATACAAACGGCGGTTTTCGGCGACATGCACCTCGTCCTTCCATGCGGCAACGGTTGCGGCTTGCACCGCCGGATTCATCGCGCATCCATGATAGGTGCGGTACAGCGCAAACTTTTCCAGCACATCGGCATCGCCGACGACAAAGCCGGAACGCATGCCGGGCACGTTGGAGCGTTTGGACAGGCTGGAGAACGCCACCAGATTCCGGTAATCCACGCGGCCAAGTTGCTGTGCGGCCTGCAACGCACCCAGCGGTTTCTCTTCGCCAAAATATATTTCCGAATAACACTCATCCGCCGCAATGACGAAACCGTAGCGGTCACTCATCTCGAATAGCATTTGCCACTCGGTTAGCGGCATCACATGTCCGTTGGGATTGCCCGGTGAACAAACATAGACGAGTTGTGTGCGCTGCCAGATTTCTTCTGCCAGTTGCGCGAAATTCAAGGCATAGTCGTCTGCGGGCTGCGTGTTGAGGAAATGTGGTGTCGCCCCGGCCAGGAGTGCTGCACCCTCGTAGATCTGGTAGAACGGATTGGGGCAAATCACCACCGGATCAGGCCGGCTACGATCAAGCACCGCTTGTGCAAATGCGAACAGGGCTTCACGGCTGCCGTTTACCGGTAATACCTGAGTTTTTGCATCTGGTACGGGAATACCGTAGCGGTGGGACAGCCAGCCGACGATGGTGGTACGCAAGGTTTCGCTGCCGACCGTTGTGGGATAATGCGCCAGCCCGTCCAGTCCTGCACTCAACGCCTCCCGGATAAAGGCAGGTGTTGCATGTTTGGGTTCGCCGATGTACAGACTGATTGGCCTGAGCGCGGCATTGGCGCTGACTTCACCAAACAATTTGGCGAGCTTCTGAAACGGGTAGGGCTGTAGCTTTTTCAGGTCTGGATTCATCTGTAAACTCGCGGCGCGAAGGAATGCGCATTATAAGGGTCGGTCAATTGCCAACAAAAAGAAATGTATTGCCGGTTGCCGGCGTCTTGAGCGGGGCGCTGGTGTGGGGCTTGATCTGGTATCCCTACCGCATACTTCAGGATGCCGGTGTCTCCGGTGTGATGGCGACCTTTCTTACCTACTTTCTGGCGCTGCTGTGGGGCGCTTTTGTGTTGCCGCGCGTGTGGCGCGAACGCTCGACCATTGGTGGCTGGGCGTTGCTGTTGGCATTAAGCACGGGCTGGGCCAATCTGGGCTATGTACTGGGGATGTTGCAGGGCGAGGTGATGCGTGTGCTGCTGTTGTTCTATCTTGCGCCGGTCTGGACCATCTTGTTCTCGTACTGGTTGCTGAGTGAACGACTCAATCGTTATGGCTATGCCATCGTTGTGCTATCCCTGGGCGGCGCATTCAACATACTGTGGCGACCGGGACTTGGTTTCCCGTTGCCGCAAAACCCGGCTGAATGGCTGGGACTGTCGGCGGGTATGGGTTTTGCACTGTCGAATGTCGTTTCGCGCCGCGCCGGGCACATTTCTGTCGAAGTGAAATCATTTAGTCTGTGGATTGGGACAGCCATACTGGCCTTGCCGTTTTTGTTGTGGCAAGGCGGGATGGCAGTGCAGGTTGCGTCGATCACCACCCTGTCATGGCTATTGCTGGCACTGATGGGAGTAGTGTTGTGTGCGACCAGTTTTGCCGTGCAATACGGGGTGACGCACTTGCCTGCCAATCGTGCCATTGTGCTGTTTCTGTCTGAACTGGTATTCGCTGCTGTATCTTCCTGGCTTCTTGCGCAGGAAAGTATGGGTTGGCGCGAGTGGATCGGTGCGACGCTTATCATTTCCGCCAGTCTGATGTCAGGCAGGTTGGTTCCGCTGACGCGCAGCACGACGGTGCAAGTCTGAAATCAAGCCAGGGATCTCGCGCTATCGGAGCAATTGTCAGTCTGGAGGGGCGTGGGTTAGACTGGCGGCACCTGCTGTTAAACCAATCAGGAATAAAAAATATAATGTCCCGGTACGACCTGAATGCACCACTTGCCACCATCGAGATATCCAAGTGTTTTGACAACACTGATCCGAATCTGGTGTGGGTGAAGGCGATCGATACCATCCGCCTGATTTATCCGCACTACGATTTCACTCTGGTCGAAAAAGTGTACAAAGACGTGCAGCGTATATTCTACGGTGAGTTTCCGGGCTATGCCCCGATCAAGACCCTGTACCACGACCTGTCGCACACTCTCGAAGTATTCATGTGCGGTGTACGCCTGATGCACGGTATGCATCGTTCCGGCATCCTGCTGACGGAGGAAGAGATCACCCTGATGCTGTTGGCTATCCTCATGCATGACATCGGTTATGCGCAGCGGTGCGGGGAGGAGGTTGGTACCGGCGCGCAACTTACGCGTACTCACGTAAAGCGCGGCGTGAATTTCATGGAACACTACTTCGGCGAGCGCAGGTTGCCCTCGGAGATATTGGTGGACGTGAAAGCCATGATCCTGGGGACAGAGCACTTCCATCCCTTTGCACAAATCGACTTTGCCAACGAGCGCTCCCGCCTGCTGGCGCAGATCGTGGCCACTGCGGATATTGTGGGACAGATGGCGGATCGCAAGTATGTTGAGAAGCTGGCATTCCTGTTCCTCGAGTTCCAGGAGGCTGAATTCGGCAACTACCGCAGCATGTACGATCTGATGTGCCAGACCCCGCATTTTTACCAGCTCACGCGTGAAAAGCTGGATGGAGTGCTGGGCGGTATTTATTGCCATATGGATCGTCATTTCGAGGCGGTGTTCGGTATGCGATGCAACTATTACGTCGAGGCCATCGAGAACAACATGGCCTACCTCAGGAGCGTGGTTGTTCGGGGCGAAGCAGATCTGCTGAAATCGCTCAAGCGCTACGGCATTGCGCGCAGTTACAGTCTGTTGCAGGCTGCTGCTTGAACTGTTACCTGCCTGAATCCACCATGCACCCTGTTCAATTCGGAACACCACTGTCTGTTTCTGCTACCCGAGTCATGCTGCTCGGCAGCGGCGAACTCGGCAAGGAAGTCATCATCGCGTTGCAACGCTTTGGCGTGGAAGTCATCGCGGTGGACCGTTATGCGAATGCACCCGGACAGCAAGTGGCGCACCGGGCGCATGTCATCAACATGGCAGATGGTGCTGCTCTGCGGGCGCTGATCGAACAGGAAAGACCGGATGTCATCGTGCCTGAGATCGAGGCCATCGCCACCGCCATGTTGGTCGAGATCGAACAGGAAGGACTGGCGCGCGTCATCCCTACTGCGCGTGCGGCGCAACTCACCATGCACCGCGAAGGCATTCGCCGTCTCGCCGCCGAGACACTGGGGTTGCCGACTTCGCCTTACCGCTTTGCCGACAGTCTGCAAGAGATGCGGGCTGCGACAGATGCTATCGGCTACCCGTGTATCGTTAAGCCAGTGATGTCGTCTTCGGGCAAGGGGCAGTCAAAACTCGACAGTGCGGATGACGTGGAGGCGGCGTGGAATTATGCCGCCAGCGGTTCTCGCGTGAATCAGGGGCGAGTCATCATCGAGGGTTTTATTGATTTTGATTACGAGATAACCCAGCTCACCGTGCGCGCAATCGGTGCGAACGGTGAAACCGAAACCCACTTCTGCGCGCCCATCGGCCACGTGCAGGTGCATGGTGATTACGTCGAGAGCTGGCAGCCGATGGCGATGTCACCGCTGGCTTTGCAGCGCTCGCGTGACGTTGCAAAAAAGATCACCGACGATCTGGGTGGATTGGGCATCTTCGGTGTTGAACTATTCGTCAAGGACGATGAGGTGTGGTTCAGCGAGGTCAGCCCGCGCCCGCACGACACCGGCATGGTTACGATGTGCAGCCAGCGCCACAGTGAATTCGAACTCCACGCCCGCGCCATCCTTGGTCTGCCGGTGGATACCACCCTGCGCGCACCGGGCGCTTCGGCGGTAATCTATGGTCAGCTCGATGAAGCAGGCATTGCCTTTAGCGGTGTGGACGAGGCTTTGCGCGTACCGGAATCCGATCTGCGCTTGTTCGGCAAACCCGAATCATTCAAACGTCGCCGCATGGGTGTGGCGCTGGCGACGGGTCGTGATACCGACGAGGCGAGGGCTCGCGCCAAGCTTGTAGCCAGCAAGGTGACCCCGGTCAAGGCATGATCCTCGGCATCCATCACGCAACCTTCTTGTGTCGTGACCTCGTCCGTTCGCGTACCTTCTACGAAAGTGTGCTGGGGCTTCATTCCGATCCATCACGCCCTGACATGGGATTCGATGGCATGTGGTATTTCCTTGGCCCCCACCAGCAAATCCACCTGATGCAGTTGCCCGACCCGGAGGCCGGATTGCAGCGTCCGGCGCATGGCGGCCGCGACCGTCACGTCGCCTTCACGGTGTCGGATCTGGCTGTCCTGATGGAAAAACTGGATGAGGCGGGGGTTGCTTACAGCCTGAGCCGGTCCGGACGGCGTGCGCTGTTCTGCCGCGATCCGGATCAGAATGCGCTGGAGTTCATCGAGGTTTCGCCGTGAATGCCGGCAGCGATATCAGTCCGCGCGACTGGTATCGGGCGGCCTGCGAGCGCTCCGGCATTGCCTGTGATGCATGCCAACTGGCCGCCATAGAAGAACTGGAAGTGCTGTGGCAGCAGTTGGTCGAATTCAAGGCCAGACGCAACCAGTTTCTCGGTCGTAGCCTGTTGAGTCCGGAGGTGCCCAAGGGTTTGTACATCTGGGGCGGAGTGGGGCGCGGCAAGACTTTCCTCATGGACGGTTTCTATGCCTGTCTGCCGTATCGGCGCAAACGCCGCATCCATTTCCATCGCTTCATGCACGAGGTGCATCACGAAATGAAGCGCTTGGCACATGAATCCGATCCCCTGCTGGCGCTGGCGGATGGCATCGCCGCCTCCACGCGGCTGCTCTGTCTGGATGAGTTCCATGTGGACGACATCGCCGACGCGATGATTCTGGGGCGCCTCCTGGAAGCCCTGTTTGCGCGCGGGGTGGTGCTGCTCACCACTTCCAATTACGCGCCGGACGATTTGTATCCGAACGGCTTGCAGCGGCAGAATTTCTTATCCGCCATTGCCCTGCTCAAGCGCGAACTGAAAGTGCTGCATCTGGACGGAGATACCGACTACCGCATGTTGCAGATGGCGCGCGACCCCTTGTTCCTGCTGACCCGGCACGCCGACACCGATGCACACATGCAATCCCTGTTCCGGCGCCTGACAGCGGGAATGGTCAGCCCGGAAACCTCCGTGCAGGTAGGACACGTTACCCTGCACGCCAAACGGCTGGCGCGCGAGGTCGCGTGGTTTGATTTCGGGGAACTGTGTGGCGGCAACCATGACCAGTCAGACTACCTGGGACTCGCCGTGCGCTATCCGACCCTATTCTTGTCCAGCGTTCCGCGCTTCAACGCCGAATTGGGAGCGGAGGCGCGGCGCTTCACCTGGCTGGTCGATGTACTGTACGACCACCATGTAAAATTGGTTGCATCGTTCGAGGTACCGCCGGAATTACTGTACGGTACGGGCAGGCACGACAGCGAGTCACAACGCATCTTGAGCCGATTGTCCGAAATGCGCACGCGCCGCTATCTGGAATTACCCCATAGCAGCCGTGCCGTTACCCTGACAAAAGAGGAAGCCGCATGAATTGGCGCGATGCCGTCGCCCGGCATTGTTGGTGATTGTGCCGGGGTTGATGCGGGTCTGCACCAAGGCGGTGCTGGGCTGGTGGAAGGGTGAGTTCGCGCTGGCGGAGGACGGGAAGAAGAGCGAGGCGCTGACTGAATCACTCATTTTTCATTGCCGCCCTTTTTTGCGCCTCGGCGCGGGCCTGTGCCATTTCCTGGCGTGTCTGCTCGGCAATCATCTGTTCTTCTTTGTTCAGTTGGTCGAGGTAGAACCAGGCACCCGCTGCCAATACCACCAAGATTGCCAATGTCAGATTCTTTATCATTGCGAATCTCCTATATTTGGATGATTAACTGGAATTTCGCCGCCATCATAACGTATTCCTGTTCTGTGTTCAGGGGGCGGGATTGGGAAAGCGCAGATGCACTTCCTCGATCTGCGCCAGCACTTCGGATGAGAGCGTAAGCTCCGCGCTGTCGATATCTTCTTTCAACTGTGCCAGTGTCGTTGCACCAAGGATGACGCTGGCGGTGAAACGGCGTGTGCGAGCAAAAGCGAGCGCCAGAGTGGCGGGCGTGAGTCCGGCAGCGTGCGCGATACGTGCATATTCACCTGCGGCAGCGGGCACGTTGGGCTTGTTGTAGCGTTGGCCGAAGCCGGGAAACAGGTTGATGCGTCCCCGCGCTGCGGGATTGGCAAGATATTTTCCGCTCAACCAGCCGAAAGCCAGTGGACTGTAGGCGAGCAGCCCGATGCTGTGGTGGTGGCATGCTTCGGCGAGGCCGCTTTCGAATGTGCGGTTCATAAGATGATAGGCATTCTGAATGCTGGCGATGCGGGGCAGCCCGAGTTTGTCGGCTACGCACAGGAATTCCATCACTCCCCACGGTGTCTCATTGCTCAAGCCGATGTAACGCACCTTGCCTGATTTCACCAGTTCCGCCAGTGCCTGTAGCTGTTCGACGATGGGAACGGTTTCGTGTTCCTGGCTGGCATCGTAACCGGTTGCGCCGAACATCGGCACATAACGGTCCGGCCAGTGGATCTGGTACAGATCGATATGGTCGGTTTGCAGGCGACGCAGACTGGCATCGATTGCGGCGTTGATCTGCGCGCGGTCGATGCGCGGGCCGTTGCGGATCCAGGCAAAACCGCGCGCCGGGCCGGCGATTTTGGTGGCGACGATGAGTTGGTCACGTGGCTGTCGTTTGAGCCAGCTGCCGATATATTGCTCGGTGCGATGCACGGTCTCGGCACGCGGTGGCACCGGGTACATTTCAGCGGTGTCGATGAAGTTCACCCCGCGCGACACGGCGTAATCCAGTTGCGCATGCGCTTCTGCTTCGCTGTTCTGCTCACCAAAGGTCATCGTACCCAGACACAGTGCGGAGACTTTCAGATCGCTATTGCCAAGGGTGCGGTATTCCACGGCATCAGCCTCGCGTGTTGGACTGGCCGGGGAATGCGGTTAGTTCGATGTGCGGCGCGGGTTGCCAGCCGGGTTTGCGCTGTTCCGCCACGACGTTGGTAAAGATGCCGCCACGCACGTAGAACCTGGCGGTAAGGCGCATGAAACGCGGCTGGGTGGCGGCCACCAGGTCGTCGAGGATGCGATTGGTGACATCCTCGTGAAAATGCCCTTCTTCGCGGAACGACCACATATAGAGTTTCAGGCTTTTTAACTCGACGCACTGCTGATCTGCGATGTAATCAAGGGTCAGGGTGGCGAAATCCGGCTGCCCGGTCTTGGGGCAGAGGCAGGTGAATTCTGGAATCTCCATGTGGATGTGGTAGTCGCGTCCCGGCTGCGGGTTGGGGAAGGTTTCCAGCGTCTTGGCAGGTTGTGTGCTCATGTTTGGTGGCCTTAGGTCAGTTCGGTTAGAATGCCCCGCATTATAACGCCTGACCTTTTCCAAATTGCGTCTCAGCCAGATCAAACTCGCCGGATTCAAATCCTTCGTCGACCCTACCCACATCACCCTGCCGGGACAGCTGGTGGGTATCGTCGGGCCGAACGGTTGCGGCAAATCCAATGTGATCGATGCTTTGCGCTGGGTGCTGGGCGAGTCGCGTGCCTCCGCCCTGCGCGGCGAATCGATGCAGGACGTGATCTTCAACGGCTCCGGTAATCGCAAGCCGGTGTCCCGCGCCAGTGTCGAACTGGTGTTTGATAATTCACTGGGCAAGGTCGGCGGCCAATGGGCGAGTTATGCAGAGATCTCGATCAAGCGCGTGCTGCAGCGTGAAGGCGACTCCAACTACTACATCAACAACCAGAACGTGCGGCGCAAGGATGTTACCGACATCTTTCTTGGTACCGGGGTCGGTGCGCGCGCCTATGCCATCATCGAACAGGGCATGATCTCGCGCATCATCGATGCCAAGCCGGAAGAACTGCGCGTGTTCCTGGAAGAGGCGGCCGGTGTCTCCAAATACCGCGACCGGCGGCGCGAGACCGAACTGCGCCTGGCGGACACCCGCACCAATCTTTCGCGCGTGGCGGACATCCTGCACGAGCTGGACAATCAGTTGATGCATCTGACCGAACAGGCGGCTGTGGCGCAGACCTATCACGAACTGGAAACACGGCGCGAGACAACGCAACGCCTGTTGTGGCTGGTGAATAAACAAGAAGCCGAAACCAGGCGCGTGCGCTATGCACAACAACTGGAGAAGAACCGCAACGAGCTGGAGGCCGAAATCGCCAAGCTGCGCGAAACGGAAAGCCAGCTCGAAACTGCGCGCAGCGAACATTTTGCCTTGTCCGATGCCTTGCATGCCAAACAGGGCGAGCTGTATGCAACCAACGCCGAAGTGGCACGTCTGGAGCAGCAGATCACCTTCGTCACCGAGCAGCGCAACCGTCTGGCGCAGCAGATCCAGAACGGTGAGCGCCAGATCGCGCAACAGCAGACCCAGTTGAAGGGTTTGCATACCTTGCAGACTCACTGGCAGGCGCAACAGCAGGATGCCGGGACCCGGGTCGCGGTGTGCGAGCAGCGTGCCGCAGCGGAGGCGCAGGATCTGCCGCAGGCGGAAGATGCGGCGCGTCTGGCGCAGGAAGAACACAACGCGGTACAACGCGAACTATTGATGATGCAGCAACAGGTGCAGCTGGCGGAAACGCAGCGCACGCACATTCAGAGCAACGTGCAGCAGCTCGACAGCCGCCGATCTCGCCTGATGCTGGAGCGCGACAATCTGCCGCCGGCGGACATGGCGGCGCTGGAGCAGGCACAACAGCAACAAGCAACGGCGCAGCAGGAATACGCGCAACAACAGCAACTCCTCGTGGAATTGCAGGCGCAACTGCCGCTAACGGACAGCGCGCGGCACGATGCGCGCAACGCGGCACAGGAGCTGGAGCGGCAGTTGGCGCAGACCGAGGCGCGCCTGCACGCGCTGCAACAATTGCAGGCGCAGCTCGACAATGACCAGGATTTGAAAGAGTGGCTGACTGCGCACGGCCTGGAAGGTGCGCCGCGACTGTGGCAGACACTGCGCACCGAAGCCGGCTGGGAGGATGCGCTGGAGGCGGTGTTGCGTGAGCGTATCAACGCGCTGGCCCTGCCGCAGCTGGAACAGGCGCAAGCCTGGCATGCTGCCCCACCACCGGGCAAGCTGGCGGTGTATGCGGCGGACGGCACACAGGCCGCCGCAGTGCCGGCACCCAACGGCTGGGTGCCGCTGGCGAGCCATGTGCAGAGCCAGGATGAGCGCACGCAACAGGTATTGGCTGACTGGCTGGCACAGGTCTATGCGGTGGCTGATCTGGAGACCGCCATGCAACAGCGCGGCGAACTGGCAGCAGGTGCATGGCTGGTCACGCCGCAGGGGCATCTGGTCGGGGCACACAGTGTGCTGTTCCATGCGACTGACAGTCAGGTGCACGGTATTTTGGCGCGCCAGCGCGAGATTGAGGCTTTGCAGCAGGAAGCGGAACAGCGCCACACCGCGCTGGGGCAGGGCAAGATCAAATTAGAGCGGGAGGAAGCAGCATATCGCGACATTGATGGCCGTATCGGTTCGCTGCGTAGCGAGGGCTCTGCCGTGCAACAGCGCCAGCACCAGCTCCAGCTGCAAATCCTTAAATTGACCCAAGCCAACGAGCGCAGCCGCGAACGCACCGCACAGATCCAACAGGAACTGGATGAGTTGGCAGAACGGTTTGACGAGGCGCAACGCCAGCAAGCGGAGATTTCCGCCCGAATGGACGAATTGCGTATCCGTGCATCAGAACATCAGGTAGAAAGTGACCGGGTCAGGCTCCAGGCGAATGCACAGGAGGCTGCGTTGCGCGCAGTGCGCGAGCGGGCGCAGCACGCGCAGCGCGAATTGCAGGAAGCACGTTTTTTCGCCCAGACCTGTGCCGACAAACTTGCCGACCTGGCACAGAATATCCAGCAGCAGAGCGTCACCCTGCAGCAGCAGGAAGAAGCACTGGCCCACAGCCGGCAGGAGCTGGGCGGCATGCGCGAGGACGGTGTGCAGGAACAATTGCAGGGTGTGTTGCAGCAACGACAAACGCAGGAACAGTTGCTGGCAGAGGCACGCAACACGCTGGAGGCCGCGACAGTCAACCTCAATCGTCTCGAGCAAACTCGCTTGTCATGCGAGCAGCGGCTGGATCCGTTGCGTGGAAAGGCGAATGAGATAACGCTGAAGGAGCAAGAGGCGCGTTTGCAGTTCGAGCAATGGTCGGAACAGTTACAGGGAGTGGATGAGGCGCTGTTGTTGCCGCTGATCGAAGGGGCCAAGGCGGGTGGTCTGCAAAATGAATTGACGCGCATCGGCAACGAGATCAGCGTTCTGGGTGCGGTGAATCTGGCGGCACTGGAAGAACTGCAGTCGGCGCAGGAGCGCAAGACCTATCTGGATGCCCAGGCAAAAGACCTGAACGAGGCGATTGGCACTCTGGAGGAGGCGATCCGCCGTATCGACAAGGAATCGCGAGAGTTGTTGATGGCGACCTACGAGGCGGTGAATGGACATCTGGGCGAGATGTTTCCGGTGCTGTTCGGCGGCGGCGAGGCGCGATTGGTGCTGACGGGTGACGAAATTCTGGACAGCGGAGTGCAGGTGATGGCGCATCCGCCCGGCAAGAAGAACACTTCCATCCAGCTTTTGTCCGGCGGCGAGAAAGCGCTGACTGCCATTGCTCTGGTGTTCTCGTTGTTCCAGCTCAATCCGGCGCCGTTCTGTGTTCTGGATGAAGTGGATGCACCGCTGGATGACACCAACACCGAGCGTCTGTGCAAATTAATCCAGAAGATGGCGGAGAAAACCCAGTTCGTCTATATCAGCCACAACAAGATCACCATGGAGATGGCGCATCAACTGATTGGCGTCACCATGCAGGAACGCGGTGTATCAAAGATCGTGTCGGTGGATATCGAAGAAGCGATGCGCTTGAGCGACAAACATAGTCAGGCAGAGGCAGTCGCCTAATCGCAATGTGCCTGCACCGCCGCGCGCGCATCTTGCGCACGTTGTTCCCGCGCCGCATCATCCAGAAAGATTCTTTCACCGCTGGCATCGTAGGTGGTGATGCGCCCGCCGCTTTCCAGGGCGCGCAGGGTTTCGCGGGCGTTGCTGCAGTTGTGTTGGCGTTGTTCCTGTGCTGCTTTTTCACCGGCCAGCTTGTCACTTGCCGCCTGTTTTTCCTGGCGAGCTTTCTTTAATTCCACTTCGCGTTCGATGTAGCTCTTGGGTTTGCTGTCAGCGGAAGGGGGAGCAATATCTTTGCCTGTGACGTTAAGTACGGAATCAACCCTAGTACCCGCAGGCGGGGTATCCGAGTAATGCACCACACCATTTGCGTCCACCCATTTCTTGAGTTCAGCGTGGGCATGCAGGGAAAACATTGCCAGCAAGACGAATGTGAGCAGAGTTTTCATGTTCAAGTCCTGTTAAATTTTCGCCGAAGCTACCTATTCTTTTGTTGTTCGTCAATTTTTCATTGAGAGCCGATCTGCACGGTTTTCCCTGCGTGTAATGATTCTGTTCAAACGAAATTCCGGATGGGGGGAGGCTTTTGGTCAAACCGGTCGGGCTGAAAGCCCTTGAGCCGTGGCATGTATCCGACCGGACGTGGGGCCGGGGTGCGGGGACAATTTTGATATAATGCGCACTTTGCGGAAGGGACTCCCATGCGTATCACTCAAAAAGCACTTACTTTCGACGATGTCTTGTTGCTCCCGGCCCAATCCGATGTCCTGCCGCGCGATGTCAATCTGCGCACGCAACTATCCCGCAACATCCAATTGAACATCCCGCTGCTGTCCGCCGCGATGGATACCGTGACCGAGGCTCGTCTTGCTATTGCTTTGGCACAGGAGGGCGGTATCGGCATCGTGCACAAAAATATGACACCGAAGGATCAGGCGGCGCAGGTGGCACGGGTCAAGCGTTTTGAGAGCGGTGTGGTGAAAGATCCGATCTGCGTCCGTTCCGACATGACGGTGCGTGATGTGCTGAATCTCACCCGCCAGCACAAGATTTCTGGCCTGCCTGTATTGCAAGGCAGGCAGGTGGTAGGCATCGTGACCAACCGCGACCTGCGTTTTGAGAATAATCTCGACCAGTCGATCGGCAACATCATGACCCCGCGTGAGCGCCTGATCACGGTCAAGGAGAATGCCAGTATCGATGAAGCACGCGGGCTGATGCACAAGCACCGTATCGAACGCGTGCTGGTGATCAATGACGACTTTGAGTTGCGCGGTCTGATGACGGTAAAGGACATCCTCAAATCCACCGAGTACCCGAATGCCTGCAAGGATAGCCAGGGACGGCTGCGCGTTGGCGCGGCGGTTGGCGTGGGCGAGGGCACGGAAGAGCGTGTTGCGCTGCTGGCAGAAGCCGGGGTGGATGTGATCGTGGTGGACACCGCGCACGGTCACTCGCACGGTGTGTTGAGCCGGGTGCAATGGGTGAAGAAACAATATCCGCAAATCGAGGTCATCGGCGGCAACATCGCCACCGCTGCTGCGGCCAAAGCATTGGTCGCGCATGGCGCGGACGGGGTCAAGGTCGGTATCGGTCCCGGCTCCATCTGCACCACCCGTATCGTCGCCGGGGTTGGGGTGCCGCAGATCACCGCGATCGCCAATGTGGCGGAGGCTTTGGCGGGTACTGGTGTGCCGCTGATTGCCGATGGCGGTGTACGTTTTTCCGGCGATATTGCCAAATCTATCGCTGCCGGTGCGCATACGGTGATGCTGGGCGGTTTGTTTGCCGGTACCGAAGAAGCGCCGGGCGAGATCGAACTGTTCCAGGGGCGTGCTTATAAATCATATCGCGGTATGGGCAGTCTGGGTGCGATGCAGCAAGGTTCCAGCGATCGCTATTTTCAGGATAACGAAGCCAATCAGGACAAACTGGTGCCGGAAGGTGTGGAAGGTCGAGTCCCTTTCAAGGGCAGTGCGCTGGCCGTGATTCACCAGCTGATGGGTGGATTGCGCTCCAGCATGGGCTACCTCGGCTGTTCCGATATTCCCGCCATGCATACCAAAGCCGAATTCGTGCAGATCACGGCAGCCGGCATTCTCGAATCGCATGTGCATGATGTCCAGATTACCAAGGAAGCACCGAACTACCACATTGACTAGTCGTCAGTCTTGGGACGTAAGACGTAAGTTGAAAATCACAAAGCGACAACACCAACTTTCAACTTGCGTCTTTCTACAGGAAATTTATGGGTTAACCAGCCAGTTGCAGTCCCGGCAATCAAAAAGGCTGAAGAAATCGGCAAGATGCTTAATGGTCTGCAAAAGACTATTTCCACCAACTAACAACTTACGTCTTACGTCCAACAACTCCTATGTCACATAAAAAAATCCTGATCCTCGACTTCGGTTCCCAGTACACGCAACTGATCGCACGCCGTGTGCGCGAGGCGCATGTGTATTGCGAACTCCATCCGTGGGACATGAGCGAGGCCGACATCCGGGCTTTTGATCCGACTGGCATCATTCTATCCGGCGGCCCCAGCTCGGTATATGAAGAAGAGACTCCGCAAGCGCCACAGGTGGTATTCGATCTCGGCGTACCGGTCCTCGGCATCTGTTACGGCATGCAGACTATGGCGGCACAGCTCGGTGGCAAGGTGGAGGCTGGTCGGGTACGCGAGTTCGGTTATGCCGAGATTCGCGCGCAGGGTCACTCAAAACTATTCGAAGGTATCCAGGATAAAACCAATACACAGGGCCATGGCCTGCTTGATGTCTGGATGAGTCACGGCGACAAGGTGGCTGTACTGCCCCCCGGTTTTGTGGTGATTGCCTCAAACGATGCGACCCCGATCGCCGCGATGGCGGATGCGGTGCGCCGCTATTACGCGGTGCAATTCCATCCGGAAGTCACGCACACCCCCCAAGGCAAAGCCATCCTCGCTCGCTTCGTGCACGACATCTGCGGTTGCGGACAGGACTGGAACATGCCGGACTACATCGGCGAAGCGGTGGAAAAGATCCGCACTCAAGTGGGTGACGAAGAGGTTATTCTGGGGTTGTCCGGCGGCGTCGATTCATCTGTCGCGGCCGCCTTGATCCATCGTGCCATCGGTGATCGCCTGACTTGCGTGTTCGTGGACAACGGTCTGTTGCGCCTGAACGAAGGCGCGCAGGTAATGGAGACTTTCGGCAACAACCTGAAAATGAAAGTGATTCGTGTCGATGCCAGCGGCGAATTCATGAAGCATCTGACTGGCGTCACTGATCCGGAACAAAAACGCAAGATCATCGGGCGCGAGTTCGTCGAAGTGTTCCAGCGCGAATCGGCCAAACTCAAACAAGCAAAATGGCTGGCGCAGGGCACGATCTACCCGGACGTGATCGAGTCTGCCAGCGCCAAAACGAAGAAAGCGCACACCATCAAGTCGCATCACAACGTCGGCGGCCTGCCGGAATCCATGCACCTGAAACTGCTGGAACCGCTGCGCGAACTATTCAAGGATGAAGTGCGTGAACTCGGTGTGGCGCTGGGTTTGCCGCCCGCCATGGTGTATCGCCATCCGTTTCCCGGCCCCGGCCTCGGTGTGCGCATCCTCGGCGAAGTGAAGCGCGAATATGCCGAACTACTGCGTCGTGCCGATGCGATCTTTATTGAAGAACTGAACAATACCAAAGATGCCAACGGCAAGAGTTGGTACGAGCTGACCTCGCAGGCCTTCGCCGTATTCCTGCCGGTCAAGTCGGTCGGCGTGATGGGCGATGGTCGCACCTACGAATGGGTGGTCAGTTTACGTGCGGTGCAGACGCAGGATTTCATGACCGCGCACTGGGCACACTTGCCTTACGAGTTACTCGGCAAAGTTTCCAACCGTATCATCAACGAAGTGCGCGGCATCAACCGCGTGGTGTACGACATCTCCGGCAAGCCACCAGCGACTATTGAGTGGGAATGATTTTGGTTTTGGCAGCGTAGCGCAACGACTGGCGGTTTAAATAGAAAAAGCCCTGTTTTAACAGGGCTTTTTCTATTTTGTCTGGCAATGTCTGGCACTGTCAGGCACCTTCAAGCAAAACTATTTGATGGTCTAATTGGGGGTATCATTTTTATAGATACCATTTATACTATTCAGTACCATCATGTTAATTTAGTGTTAATGATGGTATTGATTGTTTGTAACGCTATGATAGTAAATTATAAATATTCGTTAAAACGTGATTTTATAATGATGGTATCAAAAGGTGGTGAACGGAAAT
>JBAZFV010000033.1:0-19632 GCA_041653255.1 Sideroxydans sp.
CGATGATGATATTACCAACCCCGACTTGTTGCGTAGTACGCCTCACAGCATGCATAACACTCATAAGTTACTCCAGAACCAGACGAGCAACACTATCTGGCTTGAATCCAGACAAATCAATTTCATGACCCATGTAATAAAGGCGTATTGCTCCCGCTCTGCCAATCGTGACCTGATACGGTGCGCGCCTTGCGCCACCGATCCACTTCTCGTCACCAGCCTGAGTAACACGCGAAATCAACACTTCATCGTTAACATCCCTGATCTCTACCCAGGCGTCTGCCTCATACACAATGTGAATGGGGCGTTTCATCAGTTGCTCCAGCGGAATTTCGCGTTTGGCTGATGGTGTTTCTGTATTTATTTCAGCCTTGGGTAAATCCGCAGCCTGCGAGCCAAACGGTTCTTTTTTTACATCTGTAGCAGCAGATGGTGAGTCTTTATCAATTTCAACGTCTGTGGTTGTGGTGGCGACATCCGACACCGTTTCGATGGTCAGTTCAGGCTGCACCATATTGGAGCTGTCACTGATCAATCGCAACCCGTCATTGTGTGGGCTGAATAGAAACCATGCCAATCCAATAGCGATAATCAATGCACCAAGTAGCGCGTAGAGATTCTTATGGTCAGCCCCGACAACAGGCAACAAGACACCTCCAGCCTGCACATCTGTTACGTCGAAGTGATGTTCTGAATGCATTTCAGTGTCCGCCAGTAACGGTGCCGGATCAATATTCACGACACGCGCATAGCTGCGGATAAAGCCGCGCAAAAAAGTTCCTTGCGGAAGATGTTCGATATCACCTCTTTCCATCGCATCCACTTGGCGTACGCTGAACTTGATGCGATCCGCTATTTCCTGTGAGGATAGACCAAGCACCTCACGCGCGGCTCGCAAGGTGTTGCCAATGATCAAATATTGGTCAGCCGTATTGCTCGCTGCAGAATCTGATTGAACCTCGCTCATCATTCCCCGCTCTGCAGTAATTGTGCCTCTCGTGAATCAGGGAAACGCTTGCTCAGTTGCAAGGCAAAACTGGCTGCTGCGTTGCGGTTCCCCAACTTGCGTTCTATACGGACGGCCAGCCATAATTGCTCGGCGTCAAGATCGCGCCCACTTTTTAGAAAGCGCAGCAACCATGATTTGGCCGCAGCATAGTCACCACTGTCATAAGCCACAGTAGCCTGTCCACTCAATGCTTCGGGCATATCGGGATGCAGAATCAGCGCCCGCTGCAAATAAGTGGCCGCCGCTGCAGAATCCCCCCCCTTGTGCGCACAGATGCCGGCATTGGCGTAGGCAAGATCCGGAGTGTTGTACAACGGGTCATTCAACGCTGCCATGAATTGTGGGATCGAATCCTTGGGGCGGCCACGCTGGCACAGAAACCAGCCGTAGTTGTTGTGCGCACCGGCATTGGCCGGCTCCAGTTTGAGACTATGCAAAAAATCAGCTTCCGCTTGTTTGTCCTCGCGCAAGGTCATGCGCACCAGGCCGCGCACGTTATAGGCGGGAGCATAGGAATCGTCAGCCTGCAAGGCGATGCCCAATTCCTGCAAAGCAACAGAATATTGACCGCGCTCGAAATATGACGCCGCGAGTTCTGTGTGAACCTGGGCAACGTTACGCGCACGTTCATCGGGTGCACCAGAGCCTGCGCAACCCGTCAACAAAACAAGCAACAAGACCATCCAATTTTTCATACCAGAATTCATGGCCGTACCTCCAACAGTCGATGTGTCCGTTTTGATTTATCCTGCACTTGCCCTGCCAATTGGCCACAGGCCGCCGCAATATCGTCGCCGCGCACCTTGCGAATAGTAGTCACAATACCCGCCTGCATCAGAGCATCACGAAAACGCTTCACCGTTTCCATATCTGAACGCTGATAAGGTGCTTGCGGGAAAGGGTTGAACGGAATGAGGTTGAATTTACACGGCACATCGTGAACCAGATTGATCAACTCGCGTGCCTGATGTAGGCCGTCATTCACACCTGCCAGCATCACATATTCAAAGGTGACAAAGTCACGCGGTGCTTTTTCCAGATACCGCAGGCAGGCTGCCATTAATTCCCGCAGCGGATATTTCTGGTTAATTGGCACCAACTCGTTGCGTAGCTCATCGTTCGGCGCATGCAGTGAGACCGCCAGCGCCACCGGACATTCGTCGCGCAAGCGGTCCATCGCCGGTACCACCCCCGAGGTGGACACCGTCACCCGGCGGCGTGATAGACCGTAGGCGTTGTCATCCAGCATCAGACGCAAGGCACCCACTGTGTTATCCAAGTTCAGCAGCGGCTCACCCATGCCCATCAGCACCACATTGGTGACCGGCCAATTGCCGTCTTTATGGCGGCCCGGATACGGTGCGGCAGAGCCGTCAGGTGCGGGAAGGGCTGCCTGCACCTCCTCCCCTAATCGGCCGCTACGCGGTAACGCGTCGGAGGCGCGGCCAAGTTCGTGGTTGGCCCACCATACTTGGCCGATGATCTCGGCGGTAGAAAGATTGCGGTTGAAGCCCTGCTTGCCGGTCGAACAAAACGAGCAGTCCAGTGCGCATCCGGCCTGCGTCGAAATGCACAGCGTGCCTCTATCATCTTCCGGAATGAACACAGCCTCCACAGCATTGCCGGTGCCGACGTTCAGCAGCCATTTGCGCGTGCCATCGGCGGCAGTCTCTTCACGCAACACGCCGGGAGTCTGGATACAGGCGATCTGTTTCAGTTTATCGCGAAGAGAGATCGCCAAATCGCTCATCGCGTCGAAATCTGACTCCCCGTTCTTGTAGACCCAACGCATCACTTGTTTGGCGCGGAACGGCTTTTCGCCCTGTTCCGCAAACCATGCAGTCATTGCTGCCGGTTCAAGATCGAGGAGGTTTTGCTTCATTACCCGTTTCTTAACGTGAATAGACGTTCAGCGCCGGAAAGAAGTAAGCGATCTCGACGGCTGCAGTCTCGGCCGCGTCGGAACCATGCACTGCATTCGCGTCGATACTATCGGCGAAATCGGCGCGGATGGTACCTTTATCGGCCTTCTTCGGATCGGTCGCACCCATCAGTTCGCGGTTCTTCAGGATGGCGCCCTCGCCCTCCAGCACCTGAATCATCACCGGACCGGAGATCATAAAGCTCACCAAGTCATTAAAGAAAGGACGTGCCTTGTGCACAACATAGAAGCCTTCAGCCTCTGCACGTGATAATTGCACCATACGCGAAGCCGCTACCTTGAGGCCGGCATCTTCAAAACGGGAGTAAATTTTACCGATGACATTCTTCGCCACGGCATCGGGTTTGATGATAGAAAGGGTACGTTCAACGGCCATGCTTCTTCTCCAAATAATTATTGTGAATCAGAAAATTCTGAGGGCGCGATTCTAGCAGGGTTTGCCGGCGCTGTCGCAGCTCGGGCCAGCGAAAACGGAGGCACGAGAACATCCCCAGGCGTGACCGGAGCACAGTCGGGGAGCGGGGTCAGCACCTGAATGCACCATCGACTAGTTGAACAATAAGTCAGGCAGGAACAGGCTGATTTCGGGGATATAAGTAACCAGTCCCAAGAACACCAGCAATACCAGCAACCAAGGCAAAGCGGCATGTGTCACCTGCATGATGCTCATATTGGTGATGCCACTGGTAACGAACAGATTCAGCCCCACCGGCGGCGTGACCATACCGATTTCCATGTTGACCACCATAATGATGCCGAGGTGGATGGGGTCGATGCCGAGCTGGGTGGCGATGGGAAAGAAAATGGGAGCCAGGATCAGGATAATTCCGGTCGGCTCCATGAAGTTGCCGGCAACCAGCAAGATAATGTTGACCACCAACAAGAACATCCACGGCGCCATACCGAAAGCCACGATATGCTCGGCGATGGTCTGCGGAATGCGTTCGGTGGTCAATACATGCGCGAACAGCATGGCATTAGCCACAATGAACATCAACATCACGGTAGTGCGGCTGGCCTCAACAAACACCTTTGGCAAATCTTTAAATGCCAAATCACGATAGATGAATACGGCCACAAATAGCGCATAAACAGCTGACACGGCGGCGGCCTCGGTGGGAGTGAACACACCGCCATAGATACCGCCCATGATGATGACCAACAAGGCCAGCCCCCACATCGATTCGCGGAACTTGCCCAAGACCTTCAAAAAAGGTGCACGCGGTGCAGGTTCGATGTTCAGCTTGCGCACACGCCAGTGCACCGCCACCGCCAGCATCAGGCCCAGTAGCAACCCGGGAATGACACCCGCCATGAACATGCGCCCGACCGACACCTCGGTCACGGCGGCATACACCACCATCACGATGGAAGGCGGAATGAGGATGCCGAGTGTGCCGGAATTACAGATCACGCCGGCAGCAAAGGGTTTTGGATAGCCGCTGCGCACCATACCGGCAATGACGATGGAACCGACCGCCACCACAGTCGCCGGACTGGAACCGGACACTGCCGCGAACAACATACAGGCGAGGATGGAGGCAATAGCCAGACCACCACGCAGATGGCCGACCGCCGCAATGGCGAAATCCACCATGCGCCGTGCCACGCCCCCGGTGGACATCAGTGCCCCGGCCAGAATGAAGAACGGAATTGCCAGTAGCGTGTAATGCTCGCTGGTCTCGTACAGCTTGATCGACAATGATGCCAAAGAGTCCTGGGCAAAGAAGGCAATGGTCAGCAGGCTGGACAAGCCCAAACAAATGGCGACCGGCATGCCGATCGCCATAAAGAAAAACAAACAGGAGAACAGAAACAGGGTGTTCATCTTTCTGCCTCCGCCGCTTTCAGTTTGAGTGCCTCTTCCACTTCATCGGCCAGATGCAAGTGATCCGATTTACCGGTAACCAAATTGTACAGAATGGGCAGGAAACGCAGCGCCAGCAAGGCAAAACCCACCGGCAGGATGGCGCGCACCATCCACATCGGGATCGCCATATCTTCCAGTTCGATGCCAACTTTCTTCATCTTCAGCACATATTCCATCGAACCATAGATCACCATGCCTGCATAAACGAGACAAAGTATTACGGCGACGCTGGAAACGATGCGACGGATGCCGGGTGTGAACAGCTTGACCAATGCATCCACGCCGATATGCGCACCGACCCGTACGCCGTAGGAAATACCGATAAAGATCATGAAAGCAAACAGGATGGTGGTCAGCTCGACCGCCCAGGTAAAGCCGGAATTGAAGACGTAGCGCATGACCACTTGCGAGAAAGTGAGCAACGTCATCGCTGCCAGCAGAATGGCAATCAGCCATTCATCCAAGCGTTTCAGGTATTTCATGCCACCTCCCCGAAAGCGCCCCCGTACATAACCGTGGGCGAGTCTTTACATGACCTGATTATTTCTTCTTCGGTTTCTCATTGGCAGCCACAGCTGCGTCAATCAAATCCTTGCCAATATCACCTTCGAATTTGGCCCAGACCGGTTTCATGGCATCGCGCCATTGTGCCCGTTGTGCTTTGGTCAGCTTGACCAGCTTGGCTTTCTTGTCCTCAATCACTTTGGCACGGAAGTTATCGTCCTCGGCCAGCGCGACCTGGTTGCCGTAATCGATCGATTCTGCCATGGCTAGGGATAGGCCTTTCTTCACATCCCCGGGCAAACCATTCCACCATTGCTCGTTGGCGATTACCATGTAACCGAGCAGGCCGTGATCGGTCTCGGTGATATATTCCTGCACTTCATGGAATTTCTTGGTGTAAATGTTCGCCCAGGGATTTTCCGCACCGTCCACCACTCCGGACTGCAGGGCTTGATAAACCTCGGCGAAGGCGATCTTTTGTGGGTTGGCGCCAATCACCTTAAACTGTTCCTCCAGCACATCGGAAGCCTGGATACGGAACTTCAGCCCCTTGGCATCCGCCGGCGTATACAACGGTTTGTTGGCAGAAAATTGCTTCATGCCGTTATGGATATAGCCGAGACCAACAATACCCTTGTCAGTCATGGAGGTCAGCAGTTCACGTCCTTTAGCGCTATTCTGGAAACGACCGACTGCGTGAATGTCATCAAACAGGAATGGCAAGTCGAATATCTGGATCTTCTTGGTGTATTTGCCAAACTTGGCCAGCGAAGGCGCAAGTATCTGCACATCACCCAGCAACAAGGCTTCCATCTCCTTGCCATCACCAAACAACTGGCTGTTTGGAAAGACCTGTACTTCGACTTTGCCCGGCAACAACTTTTCGGCGACTTCCTTGAACTTGATCGCAGCCTGCCCTTTTGGTGTGGAATCGGCAACCACGTGGCTGTACTTGATGATAATGGGACCGGCTTGCACCGCAAAAGACAAACTGAACAACAAAGCACCAAACAACAGGCTAGTGATTTTCATTTTCTCGTCTCCCTGAATCGTTACAAGTCAATTTACTTGTGCGGCGAATCATAGACCAATTATTTGCAGGACACTACCATACCAACCTCATCGGTATTAGCCTGGAAATCGGCAGCAATCGCCACCCCCACGACCGCGACCAATTCGTCACCACAAAAGAGCAGCGGCAGCCTCTCGCGTTGCCAGGGCGGCACCTGATGTTCCTGCAACAAATGTTTGAGTGTGCGACGTGCCGCACGCGGATGTGGGCGCAAATGCTCGCCACCTGAGCGCAAGCGCAAGGTGGCCGACGCGCTGCGCAATTTGCACATGCTGATCCCCTCACCCGTGGCTTGAGTGAACAATACACGCCCCTGCAGCGGAGGCCAGGGCAAGGTCGCCTCTCCTTGCCAGCGCAAACACAATGCAGGGTCTAAAGGGGGCAACACTGACAACACCTCCGCATACCCTTGAAAGCGGCGTAACTGCCAGTTGCCGAATTGCACGCAGACAGCAGCATCCCGGCGTGCCGAGCACAACTGGTGCAGCATCTGCTCCAGTTGTTTGCTCTGCGGCATGGGTGCGCCACATTGGTGCAAAAAATAACGCAGCAGATTCTTGGCGCGGGGAGTGCTCAAACGAGACAATGCCTCAACCGCCAGCCTGTCTCGTTCTATCGCCCCCGCCCCGTCCTGTGCGGCCAATTCATCCAGCAATTCGGCTGCTTCGGAGAAATGCTGTGCGCTGCGCGCGAGCGTCTCGCGGCAGGCTGGAAATTTTTGCTGCAACAGGCCGAACACGCGATGACGCACGAAATTGCGGGGATAGCACTCGTCGCAGTTACTCTCGTCCTCGACCCAGCGCAAGCCATGCTGTTGTGCGTAAGCCAGCAATTCCGCACGAGAAAAGTTCAGCAAGGGACGGATCACGATACGGCTGTCCTGACGTCGCAGCAGAGGCATGGCACTCGCGCCGCGCACACCCGCGCCGCGCAACAGTTGCAGCAACAAGGTCTCTGCCTGGTCATCGGCATGGTGTGCCAGTGCAATGAAATCACAATCCTGCACGGCTAAAGCAGCGTGGCGCAACTGTCTTGCGGCGGCCTCGATGCCAAGGGTCTCGCGCAATGGTTGAATGTCGACGTGCGCCACCTTGCACGCAACACCCTGTTCTGCACACAAATCAAGGCAAAATCGCGCCCATTCATCCGCGTTGGGACTGATGCCGTGATGGACATGCAAGGCGGAAAGCTGGAATTCGAGACGTGGCGCAAGGGTGGCCAGCAAATGCAACAGGACAACAGAGTCGATGCCACCACTCAAACCAAGCAAAATATGCTTACCCCGACAGGGCAACGCCGCAAGATGCGCCGCTGTTTGTTCGGTCAGGTGATCAGCAAAAAGAGACTTGGTCACAAAGAAAAGTGCGGCGCGCCGACCAGGTCGGGGTGCCGCTATTACTGAAGTTCAATTTCCTTGAACTTGCCATAACCCATCAGACGGTTGAATCGCGTCTGTAGCAGTTCATTGGTGGATTTTGCCTGCGCCTGCTTGAGTGCGTCAGACAATGCTTTTTTGACACTCTGCATAGTTGCAGAGTAATCGCGGTGTGCACCACCCAACGGCTCACTCACGATCTTGTCCACCAGACCCAGTGCCTTGAGGCGGGTAGCTGTGATTGCCAGTGTTTCGGCCGCCTCTTCTGCCTTACTCGCACTTTTCCACAGAATGGAGGCGCAACCTTCGGGCGAAATCACCGCGTAAGTCGCGTATTGCAGCATCAGTAACGCGTCCCCGATCGCAATCGCCAGCGCGCCGCCGGAGCCGCCCTCGCCAATGATGGTACAGATCATGGGTACACGCAGTTCGGCCATGACGTACAAGTTCCTGCCGATCGCCTCCGACTGACCACGCTCTTCCGCGCCAACACCGGGATAGGCACCGGGTGTATCAATAAAAGTCATGATGGGGATACCGAATTTCTCGGCCAGACGCATCAGGCGCAATGCCTTGCGATAACCTTCCGGGCGCGGCATGCCGAAATTACGGTATTGGCGCTCCTTGGTATCACGCCCTTTCTGATGCCCGATCACCATCACGCTCTGTCCGTTGAAGCGCGCCAGCCCCCCGACGATTGCCGGATCATCGGCATAAGCGCGGTCGCCGTGTAGTTCTTCAAAGTCGGTGAACAGGTGTTCGATGTAGTCCAAGGTATAGGGACGTTGCGGATGGCGCGACACTTGCGATATCTGCCAGGAAGTCAGTTTGGTGTAGATATCCTTGGTCAGTGCCTGACTTTTCTTTTGCAGACGCCCGATCTCATCCGAGATATCCAGCGCAGAATCGTCCTGCACGTAACGCAATTGCTCGATCTTGTTCTCCAGCTCGGCGACCTGCTGCTCAAAATCCAGAAAAGTCAGTTTCATGGTTGCTGTCTCAAAAGGTCAATCACGGGGCGGCATGATACAACATGCTGCACATTGAACTGAAACGGATTATCCGCTCCTGCGCAGAAAACACGTTATTTCGATACCTTAATTATTGAGTGAGAAAAAACGGCGGATGGTTGCCAATATCTCGTTTCGGCTCCGCGAGATATCAGGGCGACTCGCCACCGCATCAATGTCCAGCAACGCGCTATCGAGTTGTGCGCTGCGCAAAGCCAGTATATGCGAGACCTCTTCGGCAATCGCAGGCCGCAACTGCAGTATCGCCTGGAACGCATCTTTGTCCAGGCGGTAGCACTCGACATCGGTTTTTGCCAGCACCGAGGCGCGGCGCGCAGCACCAGTCAACAATGCCATCTCACCAAAGAAATCCCCCTTGTGCAACACATTGACAGCGCGTCTTTCACCCCCAGCCGATGCCAGGAATACCTCGGCCTCTCCCCGGATGATGATATACAGGCCGTGTGATTGTTGGTCACCCTGCCGCGTGATCAGGTTGCCTCGTGCAAATGGTGAATAGTGCAAACGTTCTGCCAGCGATACAAGTTCCGCTTCGGTCATGGATGAAAACAGCTCGACTCTGCGCAACGTCTTCAGGCGCAACTGGATCTCGCGTTGATGCAATGCATCCTCGTATTTTTCATTCTCTTTGGTGAGATGGATACCGCGTTCGTCCATGGCCAGTTTAAGACCGGCACGTTGCAATGCAGCCATGATATGCCAGCGCATCATGCCATCGGTGGGATCATCCGGCGTTAAATCGGTAAGCCAGTAACGCAGGGCGTAACGCGCGTATCCCTTGTCATCCATGTCCATCAGCACGCAATTCGGGGGGGGGTCGCTCGCCACGTTGGGTATGTCGGTATGGCGAATAACATCCTCTATCACATTGATCACCTTGGGCGGCGGCACCTCCAAGCCAACGTTGAACCACACCCAACGCCGCCACTGCACGGGCTGGTCGGTGCGTCGCCCGAGCACGACAAATTTATTTTTCATCAATTGTGAGTTCGGGAATACCACGGTTTCCCAGTTGCGAGTCTCCACCAGCGTCGAGCGCCAGCGGATATCAACCACCTTGCCGGAAATGTCGTCCACCTTGATCCAGTCGCCCACTTCGATGGAATTATCCAGTTGCAAGGCGAGACCGCCCAGGATATTGCCCAATGTATCCTGCATGGAAAAGGCGATTACAGCCGTAATCACCGCCGAGGTTGCCAAAATGCTGCTCAAGTCCAGACCGGCATAACGCAGACGCACCAGGAACCATGCGACATAGGCGATGATGACGAAGATATCTTCTGTGATACGCGGCAAATTCAACTTGAGTGAGGGCAAGACTTTTCTGAATATCAGCAGACCCCACAAACGGATCAGCGCAATGCCCGCACCGATCACAAACACCTCGCGCATGATTTCCGCCGCGCGCAGTAACTCGGCGGCATGCAGCAAGCCGCTCACGAATTGCCCAAAGACACAAACCAGATAGAAGCCCATCGTGTTGAACAGGCTCTGGCGATCCTCGCGCAGGAAGTAATTCAGCAGCACGAAAATCACCAGCACCATCAGCAACAGCAGCAGCGACTCCGCACCCCAGAAAAAATCTACTGCATCACGCCAGAAAGTCATGTCGCCACCCCTTTAAGAATGCGTTGATTTTACTAGATGTAAGCCGTCAATGCCCGACGACGAAGCCACAGTTTCCAGCACCCGGGGCGCGTCATCTCGAAACGATGGTCAGCTTCTTCTGTCAGCACTTCCAGAGTGAGAGTCCTTAATCTGCCCGCACATAACGCCTGCCACACCGGTGCCGCGATTTCATTTTCAAATTTTTCGAGCCTGGTACGATAGGCATAAAAATCACCGCGCTGCCAGGCCTCCTGCAAACTGGCATCCACCCACAAACCTCGCTCATACCCACTCGTCAACAGGCTTGGAAGATCATCCAGCAAAACCCTCTCACTTGCGTGGGTAAATGCGGCGGCCAATGCATCATCATTACCCACCGCATCGAATACCGGATGCGGGGTGGCTGCGCAACCACCGCCCCACAACCAGAGACTGTTGATCACAGGCTTGCCGGCTTGCTGGCGCGCCGTATTGACCGGATGTTGGTGCAACAGCATCTGTATCTCGTTATTCAGCCGCTGCCAGCGCTGTGCATCAGTGCCCTGCGGCAACAATGTTTTGACATCACGCCAGGCAGCAACGCGTAACGGGGTCATCGTGACCTCGCCCAGAGTCTGCACCTGCACATACCAACGCCGCGAATGCGGTGCAAAGAAGTGTAGGCCCTCCTCACCAAAATGCATGTTGAGGGTCATGCACAGCGCCTGGGCATCGGCATCAGAGCACGCCACATCGGTTTGTAACATCACCTGCGAAGACTGTATCTGCAACTCAACCGGATCGGCGCACAGCCAATATCCATCATCCACCACCAGCCCGTCCGCCAGCGCGCGCAGCGGTGCCACACTCCGCACCCCGAAGGTCTCGCATAAACGGTCTTCCAATGAGTTTGGCGGCAACACCAAATGCTTGCTGCGCGCCAGCAATTTTTCCAAATATGGCAGGCGTAATCCGGCCAGCAACGCAGATGATGCCCGTGCCGGCAAAAATAGAGAGGGAATGATGAGATGGAGATGATTCATACGCGCCAGTTTAGCATCCATATCGGCAACGCTTGTGGCACACTAACGCCTGTCAATTAACCGAGCCACACATCCTTGCAACCATACGAATTATTTATCGGCCTGCGTTACACCCGCGCCAAGCGCCGCAACCATTTCATCTCTTTCATCTCGCTGATCTCCATGCTCGGTATCGGCTTGGGCGTGATGGCATTGATCGTGGTGCTGTCGGTGATGAACGGATTCCAGCAAGAGATCCGCGCCCGTATTCTGGGCATCACTCCGCATTTACAAGTAATGGGAGCCGCCGATAGATTGGGTGATTGGCGCGGCACACTGGACACGGTCTCCGCCCATCCGGCAGTGCGTGCTGCCGCACCCTTCATCAACGGCCAGGGTATGTTGTCCTTCGAGGGGCGGGTAGAAGGTGTGATGGTGCGCGGTATGCTGCCGGAGGCGGAACAGCGCCTGATCGGATTGGGCGACAAAATGAAAAGCGGCACGCTGCAAGATTTGCAAGCGGGCAGTTTCGACATCGTACTCGGTGTCGATCTGGCGCGTACATTGGGTGTGCACATCGGTGACAGCGTGCTGCTCATCACACCGCAAGGGCAATTCACTCCGGCCGGGATGCTGCCGCGTTTGAAACAGTTTCGCGTGGCAGGTATCTTCGAGATCGGTATGGCACCTTATGACAACGCCTTGGCTTTGATCCATCTCAACGACGCGCAGAAGCTTTTCCGCATGGGCGAGACGGTGAGCGGAATCAGCGGAAGCCTGCACGATCTCGACCGCGCACCGCAAGTTGCGACAGACCTGGAAAAAATCCTGCCTTCCGGCACATGGGTCACCGACTGGACCCGCCAGAATGCCAATTACTTCGCGGTGGTGGCGATGGAGAAGAAGATGATGTTCATTATTCTTTCGCTGATCGTGCTGGTCGCCGCGTTCAATATCGTCTCCACGCTGGTCATGGCCGTCACCGACAAGCAGGCGGACATCGCCATCCTGCGTACTCTGGGTGCATCACCCGGAAGTATCATGCGTATCTTCATGGTACAGGGCATGCTGATCGGCCTCATCGGTATGGCGCTGGGTGCCATCGGTGGCGTGCTGCTCGCGCTCAACATCGACACCATCGTACCCTTCATCGAACATCTGTTTGGGGTGCAATTCCTGTCCAAGGAGTTCTACTACATCAGCGAACTACCATCCGATCTGCACCAGTCTGACGTGTTTGTGGTCGCCGGCATGTCTTTCCTCATCAGCTTGTTCGCCACGCTCTATCCGAGTTGGCGCGCAGCCAGGATCCAACCGGCGGAGGCATTGCGTTATGAATAAGCAGGGTGCTGGATATGAGATGCAGGATTCAGGAAGTGTCATCTCCTGCCGCGACCTGTGCAAGACCTATACCCAAGGCGACTTGAGCGTCACCGTATTGAACGGCATAAATCTTGACTTGGCGCGCGGAGAACGTATCGCCATCGTTGGAGCATCCGGCTCTGGCAAGAGCACCCTGCTCCACCTGCTGGGCGGACTCGATACCTTCAACAGCGGCAAAGTGAGCATCCTCGGACAAGATGTATCCGGAATGAACGAGACTCAGCGCGGTGAACTGCGCAACCGCTCGCTCGGTTTTGTCTATCAGTTCCATCATCTGCTGCCGGAATTTACCGCGCTGGAGAACGTCGCCATGCCGCTGCTGATCCGCGGCATGAAGCCCGCCACAGCGCATCCACAAGCTGCCGCCATGCTGGAACAGGTCGGCCTGGCCCAGCGTGTGCGTCACCTGCCTGCCGAACTTTCCGGCGGTGAACGCCAGCGTGTCGCTGTGGCGCGTGCTCTGGTTACCCAGCCCGCCTGTGTTCTAGCCGACGAACCTACCGGCAACCTCGACCGTAGCAGCGCATCTGCTCTGTTTGATCTGATGCAGTCGCTCAACGAGCAACTCGACACCAGCTTCATTGTGGTTACCCACGACCTCGATCTGGCCGGCAAGATGCAGCGTCAGTTGCGGTTGGTGGACGGCGTATTGCAGGTCGCCTGAGGTAGCCTATGGTGAACGGCGATGGTTGCGGGCAGCACGACTGCGCCAGCGCCAAAGTACTATCACACGCCAGCCCAGTCGCACCGTCACATATCCCAGCAACGCCAGTCCCACTGCCAGAATCGGCAGCCCGACGAGCAAAGGCTTGCCCAGCGCCAGCAACCATACCCACACCGTGGAAAACCAGTCGTGCCAATGGACTTCCGGAAAAACGGGCACGGCAATGCCATTCGGTACACCACTCACCCATACGCCTATCCTATGTGCCAGCAAATACAGCGGTACGATGGTGAATGGGTTGGTATACAGCGTGGTAAAGACTGCGAACGGCAAATTGACCCGCAGCCAGATTGCCAGCAATGCGGCGGAAAACATCTGCAACGGCCCCGGTATCATCCCGCAAAACAGGCCGAGTGCTACCCCGCCCGCGACCGAACGGCGATTCAGATGCCACAGATTTGGGTGGTGCAGCCAGTGCTTTACCGGACTCAACCAGCGGTTCTGTAATACACCCTCGCGGCTCGGAAGATTGTTGCGGAAAAATTTGTGCATGACGGGATTGTAATGGTCGGTTAGGCTAACGGGCACAGTAAATATGAATTGATGATGAAATCTGCCATACCCACCCTTTCTCCCCAAACGCTCTCCCACAGGCGAGAGAGGGGACGAATCACCACGCGAACTCTAACTTAGCTGCATGGTTTCCTTTGTCCTGTTTTTTGCGCTCGGTGTGTGGTGCTTGCAACAGCAGGCATTTCTTCCAGAGCTGCCGTCCTACTGGCCGTTGGTGGCTGCCTGTCTGCTCCTGCCGCGAGGTGATCGCCTTGTTTGGCGATTGTCCCGCCGTATATTGATCTTGTCGGGTGCAGCTCTGCTCGGTTTTTCTTATGCAGCCTGGATCGCCGAGTCGCGTTTGTCAGACACCCTGCCTGATACGTGGCAGGGGCGTGACATCGTGCTGACCGGCGTGGTGGCCGAGATGCCGCGCCCGCACGAGCGCGGACAGCGCTTCGTGTTCGATGTCGAGACAGTGCAAACAGAAGGCGCGCATGTGCCGCACAAGATTCTCCTCGCCACTTACGCCACAAACATAGATGCAAACAAGGAGGTGCCGTTCAATGTGCATGCCGGCGAACGCTGGCGCTTTACCGTGCGCCTGAAACAGCCGCATGGCACAAGCAATCCATACGGCCACGATTTCGAAGCATGGATGCTGGAGCGCAAACTGGGTGCTTCAGGCTACGTGCACCCCAAAGGCGACAAGCAGCAATTGGCGCAAGCAGTTAACGGCTATCTGATCGAGCGACTGCGCGAGAGTGTGCGCAATCGTTTTCAGCAGAAACTGCAGGATGCGCCCTATACCGGCATTCTGGTGGCACTGGCCGTCGGCGACCAGGCCAGCATCTCGGCATCACAATGGCAAATGTTCACGCGTACCGGCATCAACCATCTGATGAGCATTTCAGGACTGCACATCACCATGCTGTCCGGCATGTTCTTCGCGCTGGTTTATTGGCTGTGGCGGCGCAGTGCGCGCCTGACCCTGTACTTCCCGGCGCGCAAGGCGGCAGCACTGGTCGGTCTGCTCGCCGCCCTGTGCTACGCGATGATCTCCGGTTTCGAGATTCCGGCACAACGCACGCTGTACATGCTGTCCACCTTCGCCGCCATGCTCATGCTGTCGCGCAACGTCGCCCCCAGCCAGATGCTGGCGGCGGCGCTGATGGTGGTATTGCTGGCCGATCCGTGGGCGGTACTGGCCCCAGGATTCTGGCTGTCCTTCGGCGCGGTGATGCTGATCTTTTACGTAACGGCGAATCGATTGAAGCAACCGCACTGGCTACGGGCTTATGGCGTGGTGCAATGGGCGATGATGGTGGGACTGATTCCGCTGCTGCTCGCCTTGTTCCAGCAACTGTCGCTGGTCTCTCCCCTCGCCAATGCGCTTGCAATTCCGCTGGTCAGTTTCGTGGTGGTGCCGCTGACGCTGCTCGGCGCCTTGCCGTTACTGGACTGGATATTGCCCATTGCCCATCAGACACTCGCCTTGTGCATGGACTATTTGCAATGGCTGGATCAACTCCCCGTTGCGGTGTGGATCCAGCATGCACCGCCGCCATGGAGCATCGCACTGGGCGTGCTGGGCGCAGCCTGGATTCTTGCTCCGCGCGGCTTTCCGCTGCGCACGATGGGCGCAATTTTGCTGTTACCCATGTTTTTAGCCACGCCGGTGACGCCCGCACCAAACACGGCACGCATCATCATTTTTGATGTGGGACAGGGTTTGGCGGTTGCCGTGCAGACTGCGCGACACACGCTGCTATTCGACACCGGGCCGGATTTTTCCGGGGAGGCGGACAGTGGTAATCGCATCCTCGTCCCTTCCCTGCGCGCGCTGGGTATTACCAAACTGGATGGTCTGATCCTGAGCCACGGTGATCTTGATCATGTCGGCGGCACAGCCTCGGTGCGGCAGTCGATGGTGCCAGACTGGATCAAAACCTCGATACCCGCCGACCACGAGCTGCTGGGCGGGGCATCTGCAGTGTCATCTTGTGTTGACGGTGATAGCTGGGAGTGGGAGGGAGTCACCTTCGAGATTTTGCACCCTGCCGCACCCAATACCACTGGCAAAATACACAATAACGACCTGAGTTGTGTGCTGCGCATCAGCATCGGCACCCAGCACGTACTGCTCGTCGGCGACATCGAGCGCAAAAGTGAGGCGTTATTGCTGGCGAAGCACCGCGACAAACTACCTGCCACCTTGCTGGTCGCCCCGCATCATGGCAGCAAATCTTCTTCCACTCCCGATTTCGTGGCCGCAGTCGCACCCCGCCATGTCGTATTCACATCTGGCTATCGCAACCGCTTCCGTCACCCACATCCCACAGTTGTTGCGCGCTATATTCAAAGCGGCGCCGGGATATTGCGTTCGGACACGGATGGCGCCATTTTGATCGACATGAACCAGGATGGTCTTAACCTCGAAGCGTACCGCAAAACACACCGGCGCTATTGGACGCATAGCGCCACCGAATAGTCATTCTCCACGCTCAAAGGGGCGCGTATAATCCGCGCCAGCCATCAACCACAGAGGAAAAATCGTGTCACTCTCCCGTCGCGTACAAGCCATCAAGCCCTCCCCCACACTCGCCGTCACTGCCCGTGCCGCCAAACTGAAAGCCGAAGGCAAGGACATCATCGGACTCGGCGCTGGTGAACCAGATTTCGATACGCCACAGCACATCAAGGATGCCGCCATCGCGGCGATCAACAAAGGTTTCACCAAGTACACCCCGGTGGGTGGCACGGCTTCTCTAAAAGCGGCGATCATTGCCAAATTCAAGCGCGACAACGGACTTGATTACAGCGCAAAACAGATACTGGTGTCTTGCGGCGGCAAGCAAAGTTTTTTCAACCTCGCTCTCGCCGTTGTCAATCCCGGTGATGAGATCATCATTCCCGCGCCGTACTGGGTGTCCTATCCCGACATCGTACTCATCGCCGAAGGCAAACCGGTAATCGTACAAGCGGGTATCGAACAGGGCTTCAAGATGACGCCCGCGCAATTGGCCGCAGCGATCACGCCGAAGACCCGGATGATGGTCATCAACAGTCCGAGCAATCCATCCGGCGCGGTCTATACACTGGAAGATTTGAAAGCACTGGGAGAAGTGCTGCGCCAGCACCCGAATATCCTTATCACCACCGACGATATGTATGAACACATCTCGCTGGAGGACAGTAAATTCGTCAACATCCTGGATGCTTGCCCCGACCTGTATCCACGCACCATGGTACTCAACGGCGTATCCAAGGCCTACGCCATGACCGGCTGGCGCATTGGCTATGCGGCGGGTCCGGAGCACATCATCACCGCGATGGAGAACGTGCAGTCACAAAGCACCTCCAACCCGACTTCGATCTCACAAGTGGCTGCAGAGGCTGCGTTGAATGGTGATCAGGGCTGTATCACGCCGATGGTCAAGGCCTTCCGTGAACGCCATGAATATGTGGTCAACGAGCTCAATAATATCTCCGGGTTGAGCTGCATCAAAGCCGGTGGCGCGTTCTACGCCTTCCCCGATGCCCGCCAAGCCATCGCCACGCTGCATGCAAAAGGGATCATCCAGGAAGGGACCGACCTCGCATTCTCCGAATATCTGCTGGTACAAGCTGGCGTGGCAGTGGTGCCCGGTTCGGCATTTGGCAGTGAAGGCTACATTCGCCTGTCCTTCGCCACCTCTATGGAGAACCTTAAGGCAGCGCTGGCGCGGATAGCGAAGGCGCTGGCTTGAATTGATTATTGCGGGCGCACTTGCTTGGTTTCTAGCGCGCCTGCAATTTTGGCTCTCTTAATGTACCGGACAACAACAAAGGATTATTGCCCGCTCTCATCTTGATCTCAGAACCAAAGTTACCTGATAACTGCCCATCGCCGTAGATTTCAAGTGATCCGGAAGCATTCAACATACCGGAGGAAATTCTCACCTGACGGAGGCGCAAAACATGATTATCCAGCACGGCTGATCCATTCAGTTGCTCAAAGTGGGTGCGCCCGCCGACCAGATGTTCCCGGCTCAACAGCCGCGCCGTCTCAACCATATCGATACCATTGATCACCCCTCGCTTTGCCTCAAAATTGGCCTCAAGGCGCATCGCATTTGACAGCCCGGTCAGACTATCACTGCGCGAGGAAAAGACACCGTCCATAAATATCTCTCCTGTCAAACCGTATTGCGGAAACATCTTGTCCAACTCCATCGTCTTGGCATTTATCCGTGCTTCCATTCGCCATTCATCGCGCCAACTCAATTTGCCGCTGCCGGACCATATCCCGTTGTAAATATGAGCATCCACATCCGAAAAAATCATCCCGCCTTCCAAGAGTTCACCCGTCGCATTGAAGTCGCTAAACAATATCTCCGGCAGCAATGGCAGCGCACTCTCCCGTATACCGAAAGCGATCTTCTGCCGCCCCGCCACAGACTTAAGATCGAAATGCAACTTGTCTGACTCATCACGCAGCACCAAGCGCGAGAATTCATCACCCTCGAACAGTGCACTGCCTTTGAGTTGCGGCAACATAAAACCTGTCGTTTTGATCTGCACACTCTGCAGGTTTAATTTACGCAAGGAGAACATTTCATTCCCCTTCAATCCTTCAAGCCAACCCATTACTTGCTCGAGCCTTTTGCCATCAATGACGATACCCCACAGTTCCGCTTCATCTATCACCTTGTTGGGTGAAAACAGAGTCAGCGGATCAAAACGCAAAGTAGCACTTGCCAGACTCAATTCCCGATTTGCTCCAACCGTCATCTCCTTGATTTCCATTTCTGGCAGGGGGAGTAACGATGCACCAAGGCCACCGATTTTTACCGGTTGTCCCAAGCGCGCGGACAAATGCTGTTCGATCGGGTTAACGTATTCATCCATTGGCCAAAACAAGGGAAGCGCAACGATAAGAATGAGTATGAGTCCGACCAACCCACCGAGAATCTTGCCCAGCGACAGAGATTTGCGCTGCCTGTAACCTGGCGCTTGCTGCTGGGCTTTTGCCTGTGCCAATGAGGCCTGCAGTGCAGTTTGCTCCTTTTCCAGTTTGCTTTGCTGGACCGCACGCTGTTCGGCTTCCGACCATGCTTTGGCTTGTTCAGCAGCAAGCCGTCGTCCCTCCTCCTGCTCGCGCACTTCCTTTTCCGCACGCAATTTTTCCGCTTCCTGCTCGGCTTTCAGGCGTGCCATCTCGGCAGCAATATCAGGCTGTTTTCTTTCTTCTTTCTTCGTCTCGACCTTCGTCTCAACCTTAGTCTCGACGATGGGTTGTTGCTCTGGTTCAGCAGAGTGAACAGGTTCCGCCTGCTGCACCATCACGGGGGCAGATGCAACTTCTTTCAATGCGCCCAGATCAATCTCAAAAGCGGGGATCGTGCTGGAAGGCACTTCAGCTTCCCGGCGTTTGCGTTCCTCTGCTTCGGCCTTGGCACGAGCGGCAGCTTCTTCCTCCGCTTTGATCCGGGCCGCTTCGGCTTCACGGCGTTTACGTTCCTCTGCTTCGGCCTTGGCACGCGCGGCAGCTTCTTCCTCCGCTTTGATCCGGGCCGCTTCGGCTTCACGGCGTTTACGTTCCTCTGCTTCGGCCCTGGCACGCGCGGCAGCTTCTACCT
>JBAZFV010000034.1:0-6288 GCA_041653255.1 Sideroxydans sp.
ACCAGTCCGGCACGGCGGATATTGTCGTCAACATGGAATAACTCAACAGGCCAGTCGGCCAAGGGGGTTCGGTTGCGGATCAGCTGCCCAATCTCCTGCACGCGCTGCGCAGTCAGGCGTGTGATGACCCGTTCATTGACCAGCAGCGCCGGGCCCTGGTCGCACATGCCGGTACAGGAAGTGGTGTTGATACTGAGCAGGCCATCTTCCGACACTTTGCCGGGTTGCAGCCATAACTGCTGGCACATCCGTTGCATCAACTCCTGGCTGCCCAGCATACGGTCGGTGATGTTGTCCGAGAACAGGATGCGATATTCGCCTTTGGACTGTAAATGCAGGAACGAGTAAAAAGAAGCGACGCTTTTGACACGTGCCAGCGGAATATCCAGTATCGCGGCGAGACAGGCAGCAGCATCAGGTGTGATGTACCCCGCGCACTGTTGAACCTCACGCAGCATTTGTAACAGCTTGGTCGCGTCAGCCCCGTACCTTCCAACTATCTGTTTCAGACATGTGGAAAGGTTGCATTTGGGCAAATCGCCAAAAATCAATTCTGCATCTGGTAGCATACAGGCCGTTAGAAAGAGTCGTTTAATTACGTGTGAGTCTAGCAAAATCATTTGAGGCAAAGATGAAACAATTATTAACCCGTTCGATACCCATCTTCGCTTCCTGCGTCATCTTATTCCCATCCTACGCCTTTGCCCATACGGATATCGTGGCGCATCAGGGCTTCCTGATCGGCTTCATTCATCCTTTCAGCGGACTCGATCATCTGGTCGCCATGATCTCTATTGGCTTGTGGGCCGCTCAAATGGGCGGAAGTGCGAGCTGGAAGGTGCCGCTAAGCTTTGTATCGGTAATGGCAGTGAGTGGACTGTTGTCCACATTAATTGCCCCCCTGCCATTCACTGAAAGCGGCATCACTCTCTCGCTGTTGATTCTTGGTTTGTTGATTGCGGCCATGATCCGCCTGCCTGTTGCAGCAGGCATGCTGATTGCAGGCATCTTTGCTGTTTTCCACGGTCATGCTCATGTTGCCGAGCTGCCGCAGAATATATCGTTGTTAACTTATGCGGCCGGCTTCGTAACAGCGACCGCGCTGTTACATCTGTTCGGCATCGGGGTGGCAACGCGGCTGGAAAAATACGGCGAAGCAAAATGGCTGCGTGTCACCGGTGCGACAGTCATTTTGTGTGGCTGCATCGCGTAACTCCCTTAATTCAACGGATTTATCCATTTTTAAGCCAGCGGATCGTTCCGCTGTGCCAGTTATAATAATTACGGCATGTTAAGTAAACTCAATCCCACGCAACGCGAAGCGGTCAAATATCTTGGTTCTCCCCTGTTGGTACTCGCTGGCGCAGGCAGCGGCAAGACCCGCGTCATCACGCACAAGCTGGCCTATCTCATCAATGAGTGCGGCTATTCGCCGCGCAATGTTGCCGCCATTACCTTCACCAACAAAGCCTCCAACGAGATGCGCGCGCGCGTGGGAAATTTGCTGGGCGGGCGCGATGCAAAAAGCCTGACCATCAGCACTTTCCATGCGCTGGGCATGCAGATCCTGCGCGAAGACGGTCCCTTGCTCGGTTACAAGAAGCAATTCTCGATCTTTGACAGCACCGACACCGGCAAGATCATCAGCGAATTGCTGGGCAGCCCGGACAAACAAGAGATACGCAGCGCGCAAAGCGTGATATCGAACTGGAAGGCCGCTTTCCTCACCCCGCAGCAGGCAGACAGCCTGGCCGAAAACGAAGAGCAACAACGCACTGCCCTGCTCTACACGCGTTATCAGGAGACGCTACGCGCCTATCAGGCGGCAGACTTCGATGATCTCATCCGCTTGCCGGTGGAGTTGTTCCAGACGCAGGAAGAGGCGCTTCAGCGCTGGCAACACCGCTTTCGCTATCTGCTCATCGACGAATATCAGGACACCAACGATTGCCAGTACCAGATGATGAAGCTGCTGGCCGGTGATCGCGCCGCCGTCACGGTGGTGGGTGACGATGATCAGTCGATCTATGCCTGGCGCGGTGCGAGTATCGCCAACTTGCAGAATTTGCAAAGAGACTACCCTGCGTTGCGCGTAATCAAACTGGAGCAGAATTACCGTTCCTCGCAGCGTATCCTGCAAAGCGCCAACCATCTGATCAGAAACAACACCAAACTGTTCGAGAAGAACTTGTGGAGTGAGCACGGTCCCGGTGACCAAGTGCGCGTGTTCGCGGCCAGGGACGAAGAGAACGAAGCGGAATCGGTGGTGTTACGCCTGCTGGCGCACAAGTTCGAACATCGCACACGTTTCGCCGATTACGCCATCCTTTACCGCAGCAACCATTTGTCGCGTGTGTTTGAAGAGCAACTGCGCACCCACAAAGTACCTTACACCGTCAGCGGCGGCACCTCATTCTTCGACCACGCCGAGATCAAAGACCTCGTCGCCTACCTGCGCCTGATCGCCAACCCGGATGACGACCCGGCCTTCATCCGCGCCAGCACAACACCCAAGCGCGGTATCGGCAACACGACCCTGGAAAAGCTGGCAGCTCATGCAAATTCACGCCACCTCAGCCTGTTCGAGGCGGCATTCGAAAACACGATGGCGGATCAACTGCAAACGCGCCAGCACCAAGATCTGATCACTTTCTGCAATTTTATCAACCGCATGCAAGCGCGCGCCGAGAAAGAGCCCTGCAACGAGGTGTTGAATGATCTGTTGCACGCCATCGACTATGAGGCTTGGCTGTTCGATAGTTTTGATCCACGCCAGGCCGAAAACAAATGGAAGAACGTGCAGGACTTCATCGGCTGGATGAACCGCAAATCGGAAGCGGACGACAAGTCCTTGATCGCCATGACGCAGTTGATTGCCCTGCTCAACCTGCTCGAATCGCGCGACCAGGAAACCGATGCTTTGTCACTCTCCACTTTGCATGCGGCCAAGGGTCTGGAATTCGGCCATGTATTTCTGGTCGGTGTGGAAGAAGGTATCTTGCCGCACGAGCGCAGCGAAACGCCGGAACAGGTCGAGGAAGAGCGCCGCCTGATGTACGTCGGCATTACCCGCGCGCAGCGCTCGCTGCAAATCAGCTACTGCACCCGGCGCAAGCGCGGCAAGGAACACGCTGGCTGCGATCCCAGCCGTTTCATCGCCGAGCTGCCGCAAGCGGACATCGTCTATTCGGGCGTGGTGACGGCGGGCAATGCGCCCGCACTGACCAAGGCCGAAGGTATGGATAAACTGGCCAGAATGAAAGCGATGCTGGGGACTGCCTGAACGTTCTGCCTCCAAATCCGGTAAAATGGCCGCATACGAACCATGTAGCCGTCAGACCAGACAGCAATAAAACACCGCCATGAAAATCGCCATCGCCGGAACCGGCTACGTCGGGCTCTCTAACGCCATCCTGCTCGCCCAGCACAATGAAGTGGTGGCGCTCGATATTTTGCCCGAAAAAGTCGCGATGTTGAACCGCAAGCAATCGCCGATTGAGGATGCCGAAATCGAGGATTACCTGCACCACAAATCGCTCAACTTGAAGGCTACACTGGACAAGGTCGAGGCCTACAGCAATGCTGATTACGTCATCATCGCCACGCCGACCGACTACGACCCGGAGAGCAACTATTTCAATACCAGCTCGATCGAAGTCGTAATTAAAGATGTGCTGACTATCAATCCGCGTGCGGTGATGATCATCAAGTCCACCGTCCCGGTGGGCTACACGATCAAAGCGCGTGCGCAATTCAATTGCGACAACCTGATCTTCTCGCCGGAATTTCTGCGCGAGGGTCGGGCACTGTACGACAACCTGCATCCCTCGCGCATTGTCGTCGGTGAACGTTCCAATCGCGCCGAGACCTTCGCCAACTTGCTCAAACAAGGTGCGGTCAAACAAGACATCCCCACTCTGTTCACCGACTCTACCGAGGCGGAGGCGATCAAACTATTCGCCAACACCTACCTGGCGATGCGCGTGGCCTACTTCAATGAACTCGACACCTATGCCGCCACCCATGGTCTGGATACCAAACAGATCATTCAGGGGGTCAGCCTTGACCCGCGCATCGGCGACCATTACAACAATCCATCATTCGGTTACGGCGGTTATTGCCTGCCCAAGGACACCAAACAACTGCTGGCGAACTACAGCGAAGTCCCGCAGAACCTGATCCATGCCATCGTCGAGTCCAACACCACACGCAAAGACTTCATTGCTGCCAGTATCCTCAAACGTAACCCTGGAGTAGTCGGTATTCATCGGTTGGTGATGAAAAGCGGATCGGATAACTTCAGATCGTCCAGTATTCAGGGCATCATGAAACGCATCAAGGCCAAAGGCATCGAAGTCATTGTGTACGAACCCGCATTAAAGGAACCCGATTTTTTTCACTCCAGAGTGGTGAATGATCTCGCACAATTCAAACAGGAAGCCGATGTGATCGTAGCAAATCGCATCACCCCTGACCTTCTGGATGTGGCGGACAAGGTATACAGCCGTGATCTGTTCGGCAAGGATTGAGACAACACAGCCTTTGCACCGCCGAAAGGCTGCTACGATATGAACCCAGCAACCTGAAAAAGCAAGAAATTTAAATTGAATCCGCTTTCCATCCGCTCCAGCGGCATATTGCTCCACCCGACCTCACTTCCCGGCCCACACGGCTGCGGAGACTTTGGAGAGTCTGCCTACCGTTTTGTTGACTGGCTGGTCAGCGCGGGCCAATCCTGCTGGCAGATGCTGCCACTGGGCGAGGTTGGAGCATGCAATTCACCTTACATGAGCAGCTCCGCATTTGCCGGGAGCATATTACTGATCGATCCGGACGAGTTAGTTGAACAAGGCTGGCTCAAAATTGAGGAACTGCCGCCGGTATCAGACGCTTCCAACAACAAAGTCGATTACGATGCGACAAGATTATCCAGATCGGCATTGCTGCGTCTCGCCGAAAATCGTTTCCGGCAGCAAGGCGGCAAACGAGCCATCTCCGCTTTTGAGAAATTCTGTGATGAATCTCAACACTGGCTGGATGACTATGCACTGTTTAAAGCCATCTGGGCCAGCCAAGCCTGGCGCGACTGGAATACGTGGCCGGATGGTTTGGCCAAGCGTGAGAAAAAAGCACTACAAGCCGCGACCGCATCTCTCGCAGCCGAAGTTGGATTCTGGAAATTCTGCCAGTGGTGCTACGACCGCCAATGGCGAAAGTTGAAGCATTATGCCAATGCCAATGGGGTACATCTCATCGGTGATGTACCAATCTTTGTGGCTTATCAAAGTGCCGATGTTTGGGCGCACCAGCACCTGTTTAAACTCGATGCAGATGGCTGTCCGACAGTCGTTGCAGGCGTACCTCCGGATTACTTCAGCAAGACCGGTCAGCTCTGGGGTAACCCCATCTATCATTGGGAACAACATGCTGCCACCGGCTACACCTGGTGGATCGCACGCATGAAACATATGCTGCAACAATTCGATGTGGTTCGCGTGGATCATTTCCGCGGATTTGCCAATTACTGGGCAGTCTCTGCCGGTGAATCAACCGCAATCAACGGCGAGTGGAACCCTGGTCCCGGAGAAGAGTTGTTTAACGCTTTTAAACAGGTATTCAGGGTGCTGCCCATCATTGCCGAGGATCTTGGCCTTATCACGCCCGACGTGATTGCATTACGGGATAAATTTAATCTACCCGGCATGCGTATCCTGCAATTTGCGTTTGGCGAGGACGAACGCAACTATTTTCTACCGCACCACTATGTTGCCAACGCGGTCGCCTACACAGGTACACACGATAACGACACCAGTATTGGCTGGTGGAATTCTGCCGGTGAGCACGAGAAGGAATTCGCACGGCGATATCTGAACTGCGATGGCAGTCGGATTAACTGGGACATGATTAAAGCGTTATCCGCATCGGTCGCCAATACCGTGATCTATCCGCTGCAAGATGTCATCGGTCTCGATGGGGCGCATCGCATGAATTTCCCCGGGAAAGCGCGTGACAATTGGGAGTGGCGGTTTACTTGGGAACAACTGGCCGGTGAAGAAACGACCACACTGGCGGCGATAATCGAAAAAGACAGACGTAACCCACGTCTGGTCTGAATCAGGCAATAAAAAAATCATCGCAAACAAAAAGGGTTGAATCGTAATGATTCAACCCTTTTTATTTTTTCATCAGACCGCGCGACAATCAATGCGCACGATCCGAATGAAGGAGTGGAGTGATTATTTCTTGCCGCCGTTGACTGCAGCCTTCAAAGTCGCACCAGCCTTGAAA
>JBAZFV010000034.1:6298-19567 GCA_041653255.1 Sideroxydans sp.
AGAAAGCCGGGCAACAGATTGAAAAAGTAGGTGACGACATACAAGACGCAGCAAAAGGCAAAAAGGATTGAGCGGTTCACAAAAACGAGATTAATCGTGCCACAGCCTTGAAAGCAGGCGCCTTGGAAGCCTTGATCTTCAGTTCGGCACCGGTGGCAGGATTGCGGCCGGTACGTGCAGCACGCTTGCGTACTTCGAACGTGCCAAAACCAACCAAAGCAACGTTGTCACCCTTCTTCAGAGTCGCTGTGATGATTTCGATCAGTGCAGCGATGTTACGGTCCGCATCAGCCTTGCTGCTACCAGTCTTGGTGGAAAGTGCATCGATCAGTTCTTTACGGTTCATACGTTTCTCCTTTGTCGTTATGGGGTGGAATCAACTCCGAGGCGGATTGTTCTGGATATTTTAAAGTTTTGCAACTAAAAAAAATATCTATGCCTCAATCTTGCTATTCATTCACAGATCATATGACCAAACAATCGGCCACAAAACACTTTCCGGAAGCATCTTATGTGGATAAATTTGGTGCCCGGAGCCGGAATCGAACCGGCACAGAGGTTTCCCCCCGACGGATTTTAAGTCCGTTGTGTCTACCAATTTCACCATCCGGGCACATTCCTGGAGAGGGCAAGATCAATCGTGCCACGCCAACAGAGCGGCGCATTATACAGATGACGCAAAGCAAGACGGTAAGACTCAAAATTTATTCGCAACTTCCTTGACACCATGGGCTTAATCCATATAATGCGAACCCTCAATTTTGCGGGAATAGCTCAGTTGGTAGAGCGATACCTTGCCAAGGTATAGGTCGCGAGTTCGAATCTCGTTTCCCGCTCCAAATTTCTGGGAAAGCACAATGCTTTCCTTTGTTTTTTAGCAGCTGCGCAACGCATTACGGCGCGATAGCAAAGCGGTTATGCAGCGGATTGCAAATCCGCCCAGCCCAGTTCGACTCTGGGTCGCGCCTCCAAATTACTTTTCGCAAAATCCTCCCGAAGCTATTCGCGCGACAACTGCTCCTGCAATCTCACTGCCGTCTGTGCCAACAGGGCGACGTCAAGGACTCCAATACATGCCTCAGCCACCTCTATCCCCGCCAATACGACCGGTTGTTCGTCCACAGTAATCTCCCATTCATTGGTCGCATCACCGCGCGCCCGAACGGCGGACAGGGTCTTGATTGCCTCGTCCAGCGCCGGGACGGCGTCAGAGATACGCGTATCATTCTGCACCAGTGCCGTGCGTACTACTGAAATAGCTGCTGCCAGTCTCCCAAAGGCAGTCACGCTGAAACGCCCATCGCACGCCGCTTGATAAGGCAGGTGCATATCCATCGCGTAAATGTCTTTCAGGCCTTTGGTGACAGGGACACGCAAGGTTTTAATTTTTTTACTCATCAGTATTGCCCTTTAAAATGCATTGCGCCCGGTCGTGTCGAGTGGCATCAATTCCAGAATCCATCTTTTTTCGCGAATCGTTGCCAAACTTTACTGAATCTGGCTATACGTTCGACGTAATCATGTTCAATCCAGCCACGGATAAGCGCAAGTGTATCGTGCCGTTGCCGACTATCCAATTCGTGCAACATGAGATTGGCCATCTCGATGTCATGCAGCGCTCCCAAGGCATCCTGCAGGGTAGCCAGCCATGCCATATAGGCTTTACTGCGGCCATCCGCAAACAGCGAGCCGAACATCTCCGCGTTATAGCGCAGTTTTTTGCAGGTAATGCGTAGAACATGCAATTGCGCAGGATGCTCTCCCAATGCTGCACCTTGCACCAGAACACGCTTGTGTTGCTTCCGCAGAATACGCAGTGCGAAGGGCTTGAGGGGGATGCCGGGTACGCTCCACTGCTCATCCTGTAGCCATGCGCCAAAGCGTAACAGCAAGCGCTGGAAATCAGCCGAGGCCAGGCTATTCACCGTTTCTGCATATAACTTCCTGCGCTTGCGTTCACTCGCCTGCAACACCCCATGCAATCCAACGTGTTCCGGCAAACGGGTACAGATGGGTGCCAGTATTTGTGTAACGAACACATCCCATTCACGTGCACGGCCCAGCTCCACACACAAACAAGCCACTTGATTGCGCAAGGCCGACGCTTCGGCATCGTCGTGAACACGTCGCGCAATGGCCAGCACCACACGCAGACGGCGCAAGCCAACACGCACCTGATGCAGGTATTCTTCATCCAGTTTGAGGAGTGCCCCAGGCACATTGGCTTGCACCTGTGCCAGGCAGGCAACGATCATTGCATGTAGTGCATCGGCGGCGGGCTGAGTTTTGTGCAAAGGCGGAAAACCACCCTTGACGGGCATGGGATGGCTGGCCGCAAATAAGAGGTAGCCGTACTCCGCCTTGCTGGTGTGTTCCACACGCAGCGGTACGATATCGAGCAACCTCAATGCCAGCCTGAACAAGTGCAGCGGCGTGCCCGATTTGAGTTCGAGCTCCAATTCCGAGATAGGGCAAACCGATTGTCCGGCGCGTATTTCGCCACTATCCATGCACAGCTCGATCCTTGCACCCTCGAAATCCAGGAGGCGGATCGTGCGTGAAAAATCAGTGATGAATACCGGTTGTACATGGTTGCGCACAGCATGCGGTACGACACCGCCACTCGCGGCCAGCGCCTTGAAATCGAGCCGCTCTGTGGCGACGGGCATTTCCCACTCGTTGCGCTGGTGCAATCCCGCACTCACCCGGCCACCGCCTTTTAGCGTCTGCACCCAGCGCTTACCGATGCGGCGCAAGCGCAAGGCCATCGCATGGCGGCGCAACTTCAGTTCGGCGGTATCGTAATACACGCTGTACAGGCTGACCGTGCGCGCCCGCGCCACAGAAAGCGAGAGCAGAAAAGGATGCCGCCGCAGGACAGCCAAGTGCTCGGCGGCAATATGTAATTTCAGCTCGGTTTCGATCGTCATGACCGCCCGTGTATCGCCATGCCGGCTGCATAGCCCGACGCCCATGCCCACTGGAAGTTGTAACCGCCAAGTTGCCCCGTCACATCCACGACCTCACCGATGAAATACAGCCCCGGCACATCATGACACTCCATTGTCTTTGACGACAGCGCGCGGGTATCCACTCCGCCGCAAGTCACTTCAGCCTTGCTGTAGCCCAGCGTACCGCTCGGCGTGATCTGCCAGCACTTTAGACGCTCGGCCAGTCGCTGCAATTCTTTTTCAGTACACTGATTGAGCGGTTTGTTCTCCGCCCATTGCGCTGCGATGATGGCGGCCAGACGTTGCGGCAGGTACTGCGCAAGAAAGTTATCCAGCAGCATCTTGCTGGCGCGATGCTGCCGAAACAGTTCATGTGTATCTTGATCAGGCAGCAGGTCGATATTGAGCGGCTTGCCATGCTCCCAGTAGGATGAGATTTGCAGGATGGCTGGTCCGCTCAAGCCGCGATGCGTAAACAACAAGCTTTCCCGAAACCTGTGCTTGCCAAAGCTTACAGTCGTATCCAGCGATACACCCGCAAGTTCTGCATACACACTCCATTCTTGCGGATGAAAACTGAGCGGAACCAGCCCAGGCTTGAGGTGGGTCAGCGCAATACCGAATTGCTCGGCGACCTTGTAACCAAACGGAGTCGAGCCAATCTTGGGAATGGACAACCCGCCGCTGGCGATAACCAGCGCTGCGGCATGATATTCACCACGCGTCGTCACTACTCTAAAAAGATCACTCCGTTCTATCTGTGTGACCTCACACGGCGTGCACCAACGCACCCCTGCCGTGTCGCATTCGGCTTTGAGCATAGCGATGACAACCTCTGCACCCTCGTTGCAGAATAATTGCCCGTGTGTCTTTTCGTGATAAGCGATGCCGTACCTGTCCAGCATGGCAATAAAATGGTGCGGGGTGTAACGCGACAAGGAGGAACGGCAGAAATGCGGGTTATGTGACAGATAATTTTCCGGCGCCGCATGCAGATTAGTAAAATTGCAACGCCCGCCACCGGAGATACGGATCTTTTCCGCCAGCTTCTTCGTGTGATCGAGCAACAGCACTGAACGGCCTTGTTGTGCGGCGGTCAGGGCACACATCATGCCGGCCGCACCTGCTCCGATAATCAATGCATCGAGCGGCTCACCGCATTGATGTTTAGCCTTCATGTCTGTGCATCCAGCTGCCGCCACAGACAATTGCCTTTGCTCGCCTTATCTATATCGTTCAAATGTGTTTCGTGCAGCACAAGCTCTTCATCACTGGCCGACAACATTCGTACTGCCAAAGCAATCAGCTCTCCTTCCATGCCGTTTCCGGCAGCATTTTCATCGACTTCCTGCAGCAAACTATCCTGTCCACGTGTCATTCCCAGATAGACTTCAGCGAGCAATTCGGTATCCAGCAGCGCACCGTGCAAAGTACGGCGCGAATTGTCGATCTGATAACGGTCGCACAAGGCATTTAGATTATTTTTCTTGCCCGGGTGCAATTCCTTGGCCACCCTCAACGTGTCGATTACCGGATTGTCCAGCGCGGACAAGCCGATTCGTTCCAGCTCGGCATTAAGGAAACCAAGATCGAATGGTGCGTTATGGATGATGAGTTCGGCACCATCGATAAATTCGAGTAATGCGGGCGCGATCTCGATGAATTTCGCCTCATCCTGCAAGCGATCCAGCGTCAGTCCGTGCACCGCCGCCGCACCCTCGTCGATCTCGCGCTCAGGATTGAGATAGCGATGGAAGTTGCGTCCTGAAACCTTGCGTCCGTCCAGTTCGATGGCGGCCACTTCTACGATGCGATGCCCTTGCCTGGGATCGAGTCCCGTTGTTTCGGTATCCAGCACCACTTGCCTCATTTAACCCCCCTAAATTCCTCGATGCCACGGTTTGCCAGCACATCGGCGCGCTCGTTGCCGTCATGCCCGGAATGACCCTTGACCCACAACCACTCAATCTGATGACGGTCGGTTGCATCATCCAGTCTGCGCCACAGATCCTCATTCTTCACAGGCTGTTTGCTTGCCGTTTTCCAGCCGCGCTGTTTCCAGCCGGGCAACCATTCGGTGATGCCCTGCAGCACGTACTTGGAGTCAGTATGCAGCCGAACTTTACAGGGCCGCGTCAAGGTCTCCAATGCCGCAATGGCTGCCATCAGCTCCATCCTGTTGTTGGTGGTATGTGCTTCTCCACCGCATAATTCGCGCTCCTTTCCCTTGTTGCGCAACAAGGCACCCCAGCCACCGATACCGGGATTTCCCTTGCACGCGCCATCGCTAAAAATCTCCACTACATCACTCATCTTGTTCGACCTTCTGTGTGCCCTTGTTCAACTCTGGTGCCGCCGGTAACAGCTTGCGCACCAATCCATCATTCCATTTCGGTTTGATCAGACGCATCCCCGGCACCCGCTTCACCGCATGCAAAAAATACAATCCGCCACTTACCGCCCACCAACGATCTCCCGCGCACTCCATGAAATCGGCTCGTTCCAGCCACTTTCTCTGACGAAATGGCGGCGCGTAGGCAGCAAAACATCCGCCCACCACCTCAAAACCGAGCAACGCCAGCCAATCTTTCAAGCGGGGCAAGGCAATGAATCGGCCGCTCCATGGAACGCCCCGTTTTCTGCCCAAGGCGCGATGCATCCCCCACAGACTGAACGGATTGAACCCACTGAGGATGAGGCTGCCTTCCGGCATTAGCACCCGCTCTGCCTCACGGATGATCTGATGCGGACTTTCCGCAAACTCAAGCACATGCGGCATCAGCACCAGATCAAGGCTGGCACTGGCAAACGGCAATTCGGCACAGATCAGGCGCACCGCATTACCCGGCTGGTTACCTGCTGCAAAACGTAACGGGATGCGGCTGTTGGTCAGAAAGTCCTGTTCCGGCAAGCCCAGTTGCAAGGCGTTGAAGCCAAAAATATCCGCCACTGTCCGGTCAAAATATTCCTGCTCGCGCCGCAACACATAGCCGCCCTGTTCAGTGGCGAACCATTCACTCAAACTTTTCGCGATTACTTTAGAATTCGGCATCGAACCTACAAAAAAATCATGTTAAACATCACCGCCATCCCCGCCCTACAGGACAACTACATCTGGGCGATTCACAACAACACCCATGTCGCCATCGTCGATCCGGGCGAGGCAGCTCCCGTACTCGGCTACCTGAAAAAGACCGGGTTGCATTTGAGCGCCATCCTGTGCACCCATCGTCATCACGACCACATTGGCGGCATCGCCGAACTGTGTGGAGTATATAACGTGCCGGTATACGGACACACCCATCCACTGAATCCGCACATCACTCACCCATTGTGCGAGAACGACCCATTGTTGCTGCAGGTTCCCGCCATCGAGTTCCGCATCTGGGAAGTGCCCGGACATATAAAAGATCATATCGCCTATGTCACACCGGGAGCCGTGTTTTGTGGTGACATACTGTTCGGCGCCGGCTGTGGCCGAAATTTTGAAGGCACCCTCGAACAACTCCATCACTCACTACAACGCCTGGCAACCCTGCCCGATGACACCCTGGTTTATTGTGCCCACGAATACACTGCGCTCGACCTGCCTTTCGCCTTGGCTTGCGAGCCAGACAACCCTGACATCGCGAGACGCATAAAAGAGACAAAAGAGCTGGATGCCGCACATCAACCCACCGTCCCATTCACTATCGGCCTCGAAAAAGCCACCAACCCCTTCTTGCGCCTGCACCAGCCACAACTTCTCGAGACTCTGCGCACACACGGCTGGCCATGCCGTAGCGAACTCGACACATTCACCGCACTACGCAAATGGCGCGACCATTTCTGATTGCCTGAAACCTGGTTCTGGTTTATCCTCCGCGCCCTTCCGGAGAGGTGGATGAGCGGTTTAAGTCGCACGCCTGGAAAGCGTGTGTGGGATAACATCCCACCGCGGGTTCGAATCCCGCCCTCTCCGCCAAATCAATGAGTTAAGGTTACTTAACCTTACTTAGATTTACCTGAACCTACCTAAAAACTAGGCTTTCACTGTGCCAAATTTGTGCCAACTGTGCCAGATTTGTGCCAAGAATGGAAATGTTCCCGAAGTAACTTTAAGGGGCCCGCAGGAACATTTCCTCTCCAGTGCATAATACTTTGTCAACCTCTAGCGCTTCCGCTTGTTCGCCTTCTTGGCTTCTTTCTGAGCTTCGCGCGCGATCCTACGTCGCGCAGCTCGGCTCATTGGGGCGTCAGGCTCGTACTCGTAGAACTTTGATCCGCCAAAGTTGAAAGGCATTGGAAACTCGTGACCTTTTATCCCAAAGAACTGCATGTCCTTGGCCGGTGTCTGTAGTACATCGAGCTCTTTCATCGCGTCCTTCCAAACAGCGCATTCCTCTGAATTCATCTTCTCAGCGAGGTCGACGTACAGGAAGTCTTGGGATGCCACCCTTTCAGCGAAGGGCTCAGATGCGATGCCAATCGCCTCGGTCACGCTGGGAAAGCGCACCTTAATGCCGTGGCAGTACGCAAGCAGTGCGGCCGAGCGCATCTCGCGGTAAGCTTGGTAGTCAACATCCGGCGGCTTTGGGACCGTCAGAAAAACATACGCACGCAACATGTTGTCGCCGCTCAGGGTCATGCGTGCGAACTTATTGCCAGGCTCGCTCTTCGAGAGAGCAAATCGGAAGTGACTCGCAAGTTCGCGTCTTGAAAGTCGGGGTTCAGCTGCAAGGGCGCGCAGAATTCTCTCGTGATCTATGGACTCCGGCGGCGTCTCGGGGAGTCCAATGGCTGTCCCTGCACGAACGAAAGACGCTTGGTACTCAATAAGTGCGTCCCACATGTAGCTGCCCTGATCAGCCCTTCGCTTGGCCGCGCGTTGAGGGCTTGCGCGATAGAACTGCCAATCACCCTCCAAGAGGTTAAGAGCATCTGCGCTAGGTGGCACCTTGGGCAAGGCGTGCCGGCCATTCTCCATCGTGCACATGTACTGTGCCAATAGTTCTTCTTCACCGGCAACATGCATGAAGACGCCGTTCGCGCCGAAATAGCGCTCCTTGCAGGCGAGGTAGGCGACAAGGTCTGGAACAGTGTCCAATTCCTCCAACAGAACGTCGACTGTCACCTCATCGAGGACGTGGACAAAGCGGCGGCCTTTCAGAGGGAAGCCGATTTCGAAGGGGTGTTCGTAGTGGGCGTCTTCCTCAAGCATGCTGTTGAGCATTAAGCTGCCACTACTTCCCCCGCCAAAGTGCCGTGCCGCTGCTTCATGTCCACCGCGTGTAACGGCAATAAGAAAATAACGGGCAACGCTTGGGTCTGGTAGCGCCACAGGCAACTTGGTCCGACATGATTTATCAACGAATACGCGTGCCGGGAATCGGCGCAGGAAGCTTTCGGCCCCTGCAAGCTGCCTTGCGGACTTTTCGATTGCTCGTTTGTACCAACGCGGCCAAGCAATTTTGATATCTACATCAGAATGAAATGCACAGTGCTTGTCGGAGAATAGAAGTACGTCGGAACCAAAGACAACCAACAGGTCTACCAATTCTTTGCCGTCACCTTTAGCGCCTAATTTTCCTTCGTCGCTGTATACATTCGGGTAGCTCCATAGACTCAAGAAAACCTTGCGAGCGAGTCGCGCCAAAGCACGTTCCGAATCGGTCGTGCCCTGCGCCTCCGCTGCTTTTTCCCAAGTGGTCTTATCGTTCATCTCAATTCTATGGCCCATGCAGCATAGCTTGGTTGGCCACTGCAGGTGCATCGTATCGTGTGTGCTGCATCTCCCGCAAAGCTAATCTTTATCAGCCAGTATCATGGTCATCACCTACTCGTCCCCAATCAGTAATTCATCTCGAATTAATGCCAACCAGCCACCCTTGCCATCTCCTCAATCGTGTAGAACGGAGTTCCTGGCATCGCTGCTGTTCGATACAACTCTCTTGCGCCCGGCATTTCACATAGGATTGGAAACGCCTTGCATCCCTGAGATAGCAGCCAGATTGTTCTGGTAACTCCGTTCGTAAACACTACATACTGCAATGTCTCATAGTGCTCGCGTTTCCCAAACCAAAGGAATTTGTGGGAAACGGTAGTTCGAGTCGCTGTGTCGTGAGCAACAAAAGCGAGCGGCACAGGATCGGCGTAGCCAAAGGAAAACCCCTTCATAGCCTCTGAGTATTTGGAATCATTCGGCCAAGTTTGAGGATTGCCGTTTGCCACAGCGCAAATGCTGTGTGGATCGTTGCGCCAGAGTTGCAGAAATTTCTCGGAATCGACTATGACTATTCCTGATTTTTCACTGCCATAGTCGGATACCTTCACCGACATGAAAACAGGAGGCCGTTCCGGCAATGGAACAGTAAAGATAATGAACTTGCTTCCCCATGAGTCTTTTTCTGTCTGGAATGTAATCAAGGTAAACCTCCAAGTCTAAGGAACAGCTTGCTGCTTGGACACGTTTGTCATGGTTTGGCGTAGCCGAGACATGATAAACATGCTGATGTCTGAGTGAGCCATTATGCCTAGCACGACACCGCAGGTGTTTGAGTGCGGTGCCGCAGGCAAGGCATTATGGCGATTGCCGTTTTTACAAAGCGATAGCGTCCCGAGCGCTCGGCGCGCTCGTGCCGTCCACGGTCTTGGTCGAAATCGATTTAATGCTTTTTTCAACCGTGATTGGGCGGATGCTGGCGAACTTCGGCAAGCCATCGCCGTACACCACGCCGACGGCATTAGGAAGATTCAGCAGCATGTTCACATCGACAAAATATCGTTCTGTCTGCCTAATGCTCCGCTCAGGCAAAACAGTTTCGCTTTGTGCCACGTTGCGCCGTACATTGCGGATTTCATCGTCAACCTGAATGGTTCCAGACATGGCGGCGAACCACTCGGCCGTAACCGGATTGAGAAGGCGATAGCAAATCTTGATCCGACAGTTTTCAACCACAGCATCGACAACGGCGTCCGCATTCAGGTCATTTGGACAGTCGCGCAAATCACCAAGACTCTGGTGTGCAATAATCAAATGCACCCCCTTATCTCGCGCCGCTCCCAAGCCCTCAAGGGCGGGACGCGACAGGTGGTATTTCACCTCGTCCAGCACGATGCAAACCGGGCGCATGTCTCCGGCCATCCTATCCCGGCGTTCCGCTAACTGGATAAGCCGCACCAACAGGATGCGCTGAACGGTTTTGATGATGTCGTTGCGCATGCTTCCGACAAAATAAACGCATCCGCCTTCCTGGATGATTTTCTCCAAATCCACACCAACTCCGAGCCCAGCATTGATCGAAGGCGTCTCTGCCATCTCGCGCAAGCGCCCTGCGAATTTCTCTGCGCCTGTCGCGGGGTCTTGCAACACTTCCCGGCGCGCTGCATAGGCCTGCGCAATATTCAGATTCTGCTCGGACATCAGTTTTGCGGTAATGCCCGCTTCGCGGCGGTCGGCAATAGTGTAGTAATCGCTGGAATCGCCCCGGTCGGTCAGAGAGAAGCCTGCTTGGAACAATTCAAACGCCTCTTCCTCAGTCGCACCGGAAAATGGGTTGAACTGTGGCCCGTAGGGACGATTCAAGTTTACGAAATGAAATGGTTTACCGTTACGTTGCGCAGCGTCATATAAGACATGGGGGGCCCATTCGTCATTTTTTGGATCACAGTAAATGACCGCCTCTCCCCTTTGAAGGAACTGCGCAGCCATTACACCCAAAGACACTCCTTTCCCCGAACCCGTCGTCCCAGCAACTTCGATATGTGGAGCCGAAGTGTTTGAAGGAATATTGATGTAAATGGGCGCTACATCTTCATCCAGTCCGAGGAAGATGCCCTTATCGAGATTGACGTGCTCAAGCGGCTGGAATTCAAGCGCAGATTCGGGAAAGAATTTGTGAATATCTCGTACATCAGTTTTATGGTTCCTCTCCAGATGCGATTTTTTCTTGATCTTAGCCAACCCCCGATCCAGAAGAGGCGAGCCGAAACGCAACAAAATCAGAGCAACAGCGACACCTCCGAACCACAATTCAGCCCATTGAACTCCCTCGTCCCTCGGGATGGGCAATTGGAATTGCCCATCCGTTCCGTAGGCGAGAATCACTCTGGTTGAAAAATGCAACAAAGGGGCCAATAAAGACAAAGCAAACGCAATCCAGAAAATACGATGCAGCCGACTTTCTGGTTTCAAGTTGAATACGAATACCAGAAACATTGAAAGTACTCCGAGCCAAACTGCGTAGCTCAAGAGAGATTGTTCCATTTTAAGCAGTGTTACCAGAAACTGATTTTCCATTTGTATCTCCAAAAATGATTCCACGCGGAACCTAATTTCAGGATGGCACGAGTTTTTGAAACCTATTTTCATGGCGCTAAATTAAGGCTTTTGCCATTTCATAGTCGAAGCGCCCAAGTGGGGGCCGCGCCAATTTCACGCTGGCGAGCAAAGCGAGACAAGCAGTGAAATTGTGCGTGGGGCAAAGACAAAGGCACGGTCTCTCCGTGCCGTCTTGTCGCAGCCTCCAACGAGATGCGCGCCCAAGCGCGCATCTCGTTGGACGGGGGGAGCCGCCAAAGAAAATCCGCCGCAGCGGATTTAGGTCGCCCCAGCGACCGGTCTTTGAGTGGGGGGCGAAGCCCCGCATCCCCGACCAGTCTTTCGGTCGCGGGCAACCCCTTTCGCAGCAGTCGCGCAAGCGACTGGAAACGGCCTCGTATCGCTATGCGATACGAGGATGTTTTCGATTGACGCGAACGCGGCAACCGAAGGCGGCAGCCGAGGCAAGCGCGGATTCATCGCGCGCAGTCCGCCCGCAGGGCGGAAGGGGTTGCCCGCGACCGGAGGGATGCGGGGATGCCGTGAGCAAAACGATGGAAGCACGCCCCTAGGCGTGAGTGCCCTGCCCGCCCCTAGGCGGCGTGGCGTAAGCCACGAAGGACACGTCCCATCGATTTGTGAATGCTTCTGACGTTAGCCTAGGAGATGCGGGGACGAGAAGCGAAGAGGTAATTCCGCAACCTCTTTCGCATCCCCTCCCCGCTTCTCACGAAGAAAACAGATGGTTTTCTGCGTCAGGCGGATGGCAAATACTGCGCGATTTCGGCGAAAGCCGATTCCACACGGTCGCGCAAGATTTCCTCATCTGCCAGTACAAGGCGTTGATGCTTATCGAGTGCAGCAATGACAATTTGCTGCGCGCGCGTTCTGCGTTTCTCAAGCTGTTTGGCCTGCATGATTTGCTGCTCAAGCTGCTCACGTTTGCGAAGTAAACTGGTTAGTTTTGTACTCATGCTGATTGCCTTTCAAAGTGTTTAAAGGTGACGGCAAATGCCATCACCTACAAATTCGCACACCTTGGCAGAACCTATTTCCCAGTTCTGGCGGTATATAGGCCGTTTGGCATATTCAAACCTATGCTGCGCTGTGTTACCTTCTCGCCCCATGCAATCCTCCAACGAAGCCTTTTCACGGGTCATCATCGACAGCCAGATCACCGCGCAAGGGTGGAGTCTTTCCGATGGTTTCAGCGTCCGCTATGAAGTGGTGCTAGAAGATGGCACCCGTGCCGACTATGTTCTGTGTGACCGGCATGGCCGCTCGCTTGCAGTAATTGAAGCCAAGCGCTTTTCCGTTAGTCCGGGCGATGCTGCCGAGCAGGCAAAGAACTATGCCAGGCAGCTCAAGGTTCCCTATATATTTCTTGCCAACGGCAATGAGATTCAATTTTGGGAGTGGCAGCACGAAGCCTTCCCGCGTCCGGTCAAGACCTTTTTCAAACAGGATGACTTGGAGCGTCGCTTCGCCACCCTGCAAGTCGCGCGCAAACCGGCTTCTGTTCCCATAGATGTAAAGATTGCCGGACGCGAATACCAACAGCAGTGCATTCAAACCTTGTGTCAGGAAATCGAACTGGGACGGCGCAAGTTGCTGGTGGAAATGGCAACCGGCACGGGCAAAACCCGAACTGCCGCCGCGCTCATCAAGCGCCTGTTCGAGGCCAATGCTGTAACCCGCGTGCTGTTCTTGGTGGATCGCATCCCGCTGGCCTTGCAAACAGAGGACGCCTTTGCCGAGCACCTGACGGATTTCCCATCCTATGTGCTGCGCTCTGGCCGTCGCTTCCAGGACGAAAAACGCATTACCATCACCACGCTGCAAAGCATGATCAATATCTACGGCGAATATTCCGCCGGGTATTTCGACCTCATCATTTCGGACGAATGCCACCGCAGCATCTATGGCAAATGGAGCGGCGTGCTCAAGCATTTTGACGGCATTCAGATTGGTCTGACCGCCACGCCATGCGTCGGTGGCGAAAATACCGAAACAGAAGAT
>JBAZFV010000035.1:0-18509 GCA_041653255.1 Sideroxydans sp.
CTAAATTTCCCCTATGACTGTCAAGTTTTTCATAGGTATTGCTATGTGACGCAGCGGAGAAGCCCGTAAGAGTTGAAACCCGCGCCAGTTGGCGGCGATAGGCAAGAAAAAAGGCCAACGTATAACCGTTGGCCTTCTTTAATGTGGTGGAGGCGGGGGGAATTGAACCCCCGTCCGCAAGTCCTCTACAGACAGTTCTACATACTTAGTCTGGTTGTTTAATTTTATCCGGCAGACGCCAACCGACAGGCTGCTACTGGACGAGTCACCTAAATTTAATGCGATGCAAAGTGACCCTGCATCACACGATTCCGTGTAAATGACCTCACTCATCGCGGCCTTACGGCCTTGAGCCCCTCCACGGAAAGCAGGGTGTGAGGTCTAACCGGTTAAGCGGCTAGAGCGTACTTTTCGTCGTTTGCGACTATTGGTTTTCCAGCTGATTTACGAGGTGGCGGGTCCTCGGTATGCCCTGCACTGCTTTGCAACCCACGTCGAAGCCAGGTCGCCCCCGGTTCGGTTTGCTACAACATCGCGGCAGATTGTAGCGCATCGGAGTGATGAGGTGCCGGGAAAGTTCCGCCAGGTGCTGCCGTACGCTCCGCTCAGCCTATGCCGGGGGTTGCCTTGTTCCAATTATATGGCGGCCCGCGTGGCGGTCTGATTTGGCGATATGACCGGTGAACCAGTCGAACAGCAGGAGCTGGATGCGAAACGAGAGGTGGAGCAAGTCACTATCTTCCGTATCTGCTTCTTCCTTTAGTGCCATGAAGTTTCCGGCAAAGCATTTGTGTTCCTGCAAGTGGCTGTCGAGGAATGGGTAGTCATATCGGCGCATCAGGTCCTCTTCCTGACTCAGGCTTTCGGTGTAATGGCTGGCGAGGTAGGTGAGTATTTCACGGGCCGCATGCCCGTCGCCGGAGATGGAGGCTGAGATGAACTCATTTATTTTGTTGAACAGGAGCTTGTGTGAAGTGTCGATCTGCTCGATCCCGGTCCTGAATTCATCTTTCCATTCCAGTCGGTTGTTCAGCTCGCCGGTACTGAAATGCTCCCCGCTGGCGAGGAAGTCGGCGCAGCGTGTCAGGTAGATGCGGGCAGGGAGGTCGTCAGGTGCTGTTTCTATGCACTGGGTGAACAGTTTCATCGCCCGGGGAATATCTTTCAGGTGATAGTACACCACCGCATTCTCGAACTTGTCCCGGGTGGTGCGTTTATCATCCCTCAATTTGATCGGATCGGCATTGAATACTTCGTAGATGGAGAGCGGTTGTGTCTTGCCCTTGACCCGGATGCGGTCCAGAAAACGGATGTCGTATTTTCCCGGGACGGCGAGGTCGTACAGGGTGTTCTGGCTGATCAATAATGGGGTGCCGTAGACTTTGGTGGATTCCTCGATTCGGGAGGTCAGGTTGACGGCGTCCCCGATCACGGTGCTTTCCATTCGGTTCTCCCCGCCCACCGTGCCAATCATGACCAGGCCGGTGTTAAGTCCGAAGCCGACCCTGATCGGTTTGTAGCCCGCCCGCTCCCGCCCCGCATTGTATTCATCCAGTTTTTCGAGCATGTGGATCGCACCACTCAGGGCGTCGTCGGCACCTTGTGTGAACAGCGCGAGGATGGTGTCGCCCACGTATTTGTCGATGATGCCGTGGTGTGTGCCGATGATGGGCTCCATCTGCTTGAGATAGGAGTTTAGGAAATTGAAGTTCTCTTGCGGCGTCATATCCTCGGACAGCTCGGTAAATTGGCGGATGTCCGTGAACATGATGGTCAGCTTGCGTTCTATCTGATCGCCCAGCTTGACGTCGAGGATGCTGTCCCGTTCCAGCAACTTGAGCAGCTGGTGGGGCATCAGGCGGCCAAAAGACTGTTCGGTCTGTTGCAGCATGGCAAGCGCCTGCTGGTGGTCGGCTGTAGCCTTCTTGCGCAGCTGCATTTCCCGTTCAAGTTTGTTTTTCAGCAAGGACAATTGTACTGTGCGCCGCATAATGAGCCATTCCGCGCGTGAGGCACGGGATACCATGCCGAGTATGGAGGCGATCAGGATTCCTGACAGGAAGGTGACCCATAGCATGCCGAATTCGGTGAAGTAGATTGCAGAAATGAGCAATCCTGTCATTACAACGACAGCGCCTGTGGTGAGATAGGGGCGGATATTCCGAAACATCTTTTTTGGGAGCATTGCGATCCTTGTTCGTTCGTCCTGCTTGCGAGGCATGATGCTCTCTTTAGTGCCATTCTGCCCGACCACCCGGAACCGGCGGTGAACAATGATACCGCCGTTCAGAGCATCAGGTAGCGCAGAAGAGCAAAGGGTGTAGGCACACTGCCGGCGGCAGGCCATTCGTGCAGTTCGGTATTGGGTGCAAGGTAGCCGTAGGCGGCGATGATGCCGATCATCTGCGCGGCCTGTGCAGCCTGCATGTCGCGCAGATCATCGCCGAGGTAGAGGCAGCGATTGGCATTGACTCCCATCAATTCTGCGGCGTACAGCAACGGTGCGGGATGTGGTTTGGCTTCGGCGCAGGTGTCGCCGCTGACCAGACATGCCGCACGTGTGGCGTAACCGAGTTTTTCCATCAGGGGTACGGTGTAGCGGTGCGGTTTGTTGGTGACGATGCCCCAGGGCAGGTCGCGTTGTTCGAGTTCGGCAATCAAGACGGATATGCCGGAAAAAACTTTGGTGCGGTCGCAGATGTGTGCTTCGTAGTGTTGCAGGAAAGCCTCGCGCAACGCGTCATAGTCGGGTGCGCCGGGCTCGATGTCGAGTCCGAGTTTGAGCAGACCGCGCGAACCGTGCGAAGCTTGCGGCCGGATGATCTCCAGCGGCAGGGGATGAATACCGCGCAGGGCACGCACATGGTTCAGCGCCTCGCCCAGATCGGGTGCGGTGTCGGCAAACGTGCCGTCGAGATCGAAGAGGACGGCATCAACCACGTTGGCCGGCCAGCAGATAGTTGACGCTGGTGTCGTGTCCGAGCGAATAGGACTGGTCCAGCGGGTTATAACTCATGCCCGTCACTTCACTCACGTTCAAGCCGGAATCGCGGCACCATTGCGCCAGTTCGGATGGTTTGATGAACTTGGCGTAATCGTGCGTGCCGCGCGGCAGCAGATTGAGCACGTACTCTGCGCCGATGATGGCGAACAGATATGACTTCGGGTTGCGGTTAAGGGTGGAGAAGAACACATGGCCGCCAGGCTTTACCGTCCTGGAACAGGCAGCAACGATTGCGGCGGGGTCGGGCACATGCTCCAGCAGCTCCATGCAGGTCACCACATCATAGTGCGCGGGCTGTTCTTCGGCCAATGCTTCCACTGCCACTTTGCGATATTCCACTTGCTTGCCGCTTTCCAGCAGATGCAGTTTGGCGACTTGCAGCGACTTGTCGGCGAGGTCGATGCCCGTTACCGTTGCGCCCGCATCCGCCAGTGCCTCACTCAAAATACCGCCACCGCAGCCGACATCGAGCACAGTTTTGCCGGAGAGGGGCGCGATGCGGTCGATATAGCCCAGGCGCAGCGGGTTGATCTGGTGCAAAGGTTTGAACTCGCTGTTCGGATCCCACCACTTGTGGGCGAGTTGCGAGAATTTTTCCAGTTCGATGGGGTCGGCGTTGGACATGTTGATTGACTGTTGATGAAGGTGTGCGTGGAATGTAGCAAAACCGCGTGGAATTGACAAAAGAGTTGTTTCCTCTATTGACCGGAGAGAGGCGAGTGGATACGGTGCAAAGCCCTGTCGCGAACCTTTAAATCATGCCACTCCACCCTCTATTCCAAACTCTATTTCCACCCCAATGAGCGATTTCCCCATCATTTACTGGAACGAGGGTGGCGAGGAAAGATCGGCTCGTTGGCGCTCTGAAGTAGGTACGCCGCCACCAAAACGGGTGGAAGTGGTCGACGATCGCATTACGGCGGACGCTGCCTACCGCCTGGCCTGCGAGGGCACCGCGCTGCTGTGGCGTGGTGATTTCCAGAATGCACGCCAGTTGTTGCAGGCGATGGCGCGGCGTGTGGATGAGAAACCGCGCAAAGCCAAACCCCAACCTGCCACCTTGACCGAAGCTTTCCATCTCCATCGCCAGGCCCAATCACAGCGCGCCCGCACTCTGGGCATGGTGCTGCTCCCGTTCGATGCCGGCCACAGCATCCCTTTGCGCCGCGCGCCCGATGTGCGCACCGCCTGCGCGGAGGCTTACGGTACAGGGACAGAGCCCTATATTGCTTCACTGCGCGGACTGCAAGGGTTGGTCGGCGCCCACGAATGGCGCAAGAACGGAGTGGAGATTCCTGCCCTGGGTGCGTACATCCATCCGCATTACGGCGTGTTCTCGCCGATACGCGGAGAGTATGTGGGACTGGTGAACGATGCGCCGTTACCCGCAGCAGTGCAGGGTGAGTCAGTCGCTTTCGATATTGGTACCGGTACAGGTGTGTTGGCTGCGGTACTGGCAAAGCGCGGTATCCGGCGCATCGTCGCCACCGATCAGGATCAACGCGCGCTTGACTGCGCCCGCGAGAATCTGGAACGCCTTGGGTTTGCCGCGCAGGTTGAAGTGGTGCAGGCAGACCTTTTCCCTCAAGGCCGGGCATCACTCATTATATGTAACCCGCCGTGGGTTCCCGCCCGACCCAGTTCACCGCTCGAATCCGCCATCTTCGATCCTGACAGCCGCATGCTGCGCGGCTTCCTCAACGGACTGGCCGCACATCTGGAGGCGGGCGGCGAGGGATGGCTGATTCTTTCCGATCTGGCCGAACATCTGGGACTGCGCACCCGTGACGAATTGCTGGCGATGATCGATGCAGCAGGATTAAAGGTACTGGACAAGCTGGATACGAAGCCCACTCATCGGCGCGCCTCGGATGCCAGCGATGCGCTGCATGCGGCAAGGGCGGCAGAGATCACCTCGTTGTGGCGGCTGACAGCTCAGGATGCCACTCTGGCCGCAAAAATTACACCTCGCCCTTGAAGGCGCAAGATGTTGCTGCAATGGATTTATTCCTTGCCCGGTATTGCCGGCCAGCAGGGCCGGGATGAGTGGCTGGCAGTCATGGGTCGGGGCGGTCGCGCCACGTTATTGCGTAGCAGCCGATTGTTGAGATGACCGCCTTGCAGCCCTCCCTGCATCCGTCTGCTCCACTGCACTGTGTCAGCGGCTGCTGTGCTAGAATGCGGCCTTCGTTTTTTTGCCTCTTCAGCTAATCAATTAGGTCGCACATGGAACAACAATTCGCCAAAGAAACCCTGCCAGTCAGCCTTGAAGAGGAAATGCGCAAGTCCTATCTGGACTATGCGATGAGCGTGATAATCGGGCGCGCGCTGCCGGATGTGCGCGACGGTCTGAAGCCAGTGCATCGGCGCGTGCTGTTCGCGATGCACGAGCTCAGCAACGACTGGAATCGTGCCTACAAAAAATCGGCGCGTATCGTCGGTGATGTGATCGGTAAATACCACCCGCACGGCGACACCGCGGTGTACGACACCATCGTGCGTATGGCGCAGGATTTCTCCCTGCGTTACACGCTGGTGGACGGTCAGGGTAACTTCGGATCGGTCGACGGCGATAACGCGGCGGCGATGCGTTACACCGAGATCCGCATGGCAAAGATCGCCCATCAGTTGCTGGAAGATCTGGAAAAGGAGACGGTCGACTTCGGCCCGAACTACGACGGTTCTGAACATGAGCCGCTGGTACTTCCGGCGCGCTTCCCCAATCTGCTGGTGAACGGCTCCTCCGGGATTGCGGTGGGCATGGCGACCAACATTCCGCCGCATAACATGACCGAGGTGGTCGACGCCTGTCTGGCCTTGCTGCGCGAGCCGGAGATGGATATCGAACAGTTGATCGAACTGGTGCCGGCACCGGATTTCCCGACCGCCGGTTTCATCTATGGTCTGGCGGGCGTGAAGGAAGGTTACCGTACCGGTCGCGGCCGCGTCGTGATGCGCGCGCGCACCCATTTTGAAGACATCGGCAAGGGCGACCGTCAGGCCATCATCATCGACGAGCTGCCGTATCAGGTGAACAAGGCCAGCCTGCTGATGAAGATCGGCGAGATGGTGCGCGAAAAGACACTGGAAGGCATCTCCGAGATTCGCGACGAGTCGGACAAGTCCGGCATGCGCGCGGTGATCGAGTTGAAGCGCGGCGAGAACGCCGATGTGATCCTGAACAAACTGTATAAGGCCACGCAGCTGCAGGACAGTTTTGGCATCAACATGGTCGCCATCGTCGACGGTCAGCCCAAGCTGTGCAACCTGAAAGATGTCATCGAAGCCTTTCTGCGCCATCGCCGCGAGGTTGTCACCCGCCGCACCATCTTTGAACTGCGCAAGGCGCGTGAGCGCGGCCACATTCTTGAAGGGCTGGCGGTCGCGCTGTCCAACGTGGACGAGATCATTGCACTCATTAAGGCTGCACCGACCCCCGCTGATGCCAAGCGCGAGCTGATGGCGCATTCGTGGCGTTCTTCGCTGGTGGAAGATATGTTGAGCCGTGTCAGCGATGCATCACGTCCGGAAGGATTGGCGCCGGAGTTCGGCATGGTCAAGGGTGCCGGGTATTTCCTGTCCGATGCCCAGGCCCAGGCCATCCTGGAATTGCGTTTGCAGCGCCTGACCGGGCTGGAACAGGACAAGATCGTCGGCGAATACCGTGAAGTGATGGACAAGGTCGCCGACCTGCTGGACATCCTGGCGAAACCGGCGCGGGTGACGCAGATCATCAGCGACGAGTTGGTGACGATCCGCTCGCAGTTCGGCGACAAACGCCGCAGCGAGATCGTGACTCACACGCAGGATATGAGCATGGAAGACCTGATCGCGCCGGAAGACGTGGTGGTCACCCTGTCGCATGGCGGTTACATGAAGGCGCAGAAACTGGACGAGTACCGTGCACAGAAACGCGGCGGGCGCGGCAAGCAGGCGGCTTCGACCAAGGAAGACGATTTCGTCGATAACCTGTTCATTGCCAACACGCACGACTACATCCTGTGCTTCTCCAACCGCGGCCGTGTGTATTGGCTCAAGGTCTATGAAGTGCCGCAGGGAACGCGCATCAGTCGCGGCAAACCCATCGTCAATCTGTTGCCGCTGGCAGCGGGCGAGCAGATCAATGCCATCCTGCCGGTGAGCCAGTTTGCCGACGATCAATTCGTGTTCTTCGCCACCAGCGAAGGCACGGTGAAAAAGACCCAGTTGTCCGACTTCGCCAATCCGCGCACCAAGGGCATCATCGCCATCAATCTGGATGAGGCCGACTTCCTCATCGGCGTCGCGTTGACCGACGGCAAGCACGATGTGATGCTGTTCTCGGATGGCGGCAAAGCGGTGCGCTTTGACGAAAACGACGTGCGTTCGATGGGGCGCGCGGCGCGCGGTGTGCGCGGCATGAAGCTGACCAAGGGCGGCAAGGTGATTGCACTGCTGGTGGCCGAGAACGAACAGCAGAGCGTGCTGACCGCGACCGAGAATGGCTATGGCAAGCGTACTTCGATCGTCGAATACACCCGCCATGGACGCGGTACGCAGGGCATGATCGCGATCCAGACTTCGGCACGCAACGGCAAGGTGGTTGCCGCAACGCTGGTGGACAAGGATGACGAAATCATGATGATCGGCAACAACGGCGTGATGATTCGTACCAGGGTCAAAGAGATTCGCGAGATGAGTCGTGCCACCCAGGGCGTGACGCTGATCAGCCTGGACAAGGGCGACAAACTGGTCGGTCTGAGCCGTATTGCCGAGCCGGAAGAAGAATCTGAATAAAACTTAATCGTGAGAGGAAGCAGCATGACTATCTACAATTTCAGCGCAGGTCCGGCAGTGTTGCCAAAAGAAGTGTTGCAGCAAGCCCAGGCGGAACTGCTCGACTGGCACGGCAGCGGCATGTCAGTGATGGAAATGTCGCACCGCGGCAAGGAATACATGGGCATCCATGCCCAGGCCGAGGCCGATCTGCGCGAGTTGCTGGCAATCCCCGCCAACTACAAAGTGCTGTTCCTGCAAGGCGGTGCACACCTGCAATTTTCGATGATCCCGTTCAATCTGTTGCGCGGCAAGGCTTCCGCCGATTATGTCAACACCGGCGAATGGTCGAAGAAGGCTATCGGTGAAGCCAAAAAATTCTGCAATGTAAATGTGGTGGCGAACAACACCGACAAGAACTGCACCTACGTGCCGGCATTCAATACCTGGAAGTTGGACAAGGACGCGGCCTACGTCCACTACACGCCCAACGAAACCATTGGCGGCGTGGAATTCAACTGGGTGCCCAACACGGGCGAGGTGCCGCTGGTGGCGGATATGTCTTCCAACATCCTGTCGCGCCCCATCGATATACGGAAATACGGCCTGATCTATGCCGGGGCGCAAAAGAACATCGGCCCGGCCGGATTGACGCTGGTGATCGTGCGCGAAGACCTGATCGGCCATGCCAATCCCGGCTTGCCAACCATGCTCGATTACAAGACGCACGCCACCAACGACTCTATGTACAACACACCGCCGACCTTTGCCATATACATGGCAGGGCTGGTGTTCCAATGGCTTAAGAAGAACGGCGGCATCGGCACGATGGAGAAGAACAATATCGCCAAGGCCAATCTGCTGTATGCGGCCATCGACACCAGCAATGGTTTCTATCATTGCCCGGTGAACAAGGCTGACCGTTCGCGCATGAACGTGCCGTTCACTCTGAAGGATGCGTCACTGGATGGTGATTTCCTCAAGCAGGCGGATGCACGCGGCTTGCTGCAACTGAAGGGACACCGTTCCGTTGGGGGCATGCGTGCCTCGATCTATAACGCAATGCCGTTGGCCGGGGTGCAGGCCCTGGTTGATTTCATGAATGAGTTCGCACGCAGCAAAGGCTGATCGTTCAGGAGACAACATGAACCGCAAATTTCACATTCTCACGCTGAACAAGATATCGCCACTTGGCCTGAAGCGCTTGCCTGCCGCACGTTATGAAACGGGTAATGAAATTGCGCAGCCGGATGCGATCCTGGTTCGTTCACACAATATGCACGACATGGAAATTTCGCACAGCGTACTGGCCATCGGTCGTGCCGGTGCGGGAACCAACAATGTGCCGGTGCAGCAAATGAGCGCGCACGGCGTACCCGTATTCAATGCACCGGGTGCCAATGCGAATGCGGTGAAGGAGTTGGTTATCACCGGCATGCTGCTGGCCTCGCGCAATATCGTCCCTGCGTTACGTTTTACCGCGGGACTGCACGGTAACGATGCAGCTCTGCATAAGCTGGTCGAGGATGGCAAAAAAGAGTTTGCTGGCAGCGAACTGGCAGGACGCACGCTGGGAATCGTCGGCCTTGGCGCAATTGGGCGTCTAGTGGCGAATGCCGCCATCGGCCTCGGCATGAGAGTGATTGGTTTCGACCCGGAGATCACCGTCGAAGGGGCGTGGAGTCTGTCCTCGCAGGTGCGCAAGGCACACAGTCTGGAAGATCTGCTTAAGCACAGCGACTTCGTTACGTTGCATGTGCCCCTGCTTGAGATGACCCGCAACCTGATCGATGAGCAGCGTGTGGTGGCGATGAAAGCCGGTAGTGTGCTGCTCAATTTTTCGCGCGATGCCATCGTCAATGAGGCGGCGGTGGTGGCAGGATTGGCCACGCATCACCTGCGCTGCTATGTGTGCGATTTTCCGAGTAATAACACGATTGGCAATGACAAGATTATCGCGTTGCCGCATCTGGGTGCATCCACCGCCGAGGCGGAAGAGAACTGCGCCGTGATGGTGGCAGAGCAACTGCGCGACTATCTTGAGCACGGCAACATCTCCAACAGCGTGAATTTCCCCGATGTTGTTATGCCGCGCGAATCCAAGTCCCGCCTCTCGGTGGCGAACGCCAATGTACCCAATATGCTGGGGCAGATTTCCACTACGCTGGCGGCGGCAGGGATCAATATCCACAACATGATGAACAAGTCACGCGGCGAAATGGCTTACACCCTGGTGGATGTTGACAGCCCCCTGCCCGATGAGTTGCTCGGCCGGATCGCGGCAATTCCCGGTGTACTCAAAGTTCGTGCATTGCCGCTGGGAACCGACGCATGAGTGACGAGCTGAAGCGCTACCGCACCCAGATCGATCAGCTCGACGACGAACTGTTGCGGCTCATCAATCAGCGCGCGGCGCTGGCACAGTTGATCGGCCATGCCAAAAATGGCGAGGTGGTGTTGCGCCCGGAGCGTGAGGCTCAAATTCTGCAGCGCCTGTTGCAGACGAATCAGGGACCCCTGTCCGATGCCGGGATCAGGCAAATATTTACCGAGGTTATCTCCCATTGCCGCGCGCTGGAAGCGCCGCTGCGCGTGGCATATCTCGGGCCGCACGGCACTTTCAGCGAAGCCGCGGTATTCCAGCGTTTTGGCCGGGCAACGGAAGGAATTCCCGCCGATTCCATCGATGGTGTATTTGCGGCGGTGGAAAACGACACGGCCAGCTATGGCATGGTGCCGGTGGAAAATTCAACCGAAGGGGCGATTGGACGCACACTCGATCTGTTGCTCGATAGCAATCTGAAGGTGTGCGGCGAAGTGTTGTTGCAAGTGCATCAATGCCTGTTGTCGAACGAAAACGAACTGTCACTGATCCGCAAAGTGTATTCGCATCCGCAATCATTCGGGCAATGCCAGGGTTGGCTCAATGCGCACCTGCCGCATGCCGAACGTATCACCGCCTCCAGCAATGCAGATGCGGCGCGACTGGCGGCGGAGGAGTCCTTTGCCGCCGCTGTGGCTGGCGAACAGGCTGCGGCCAATTACCGGCTCAAGCTGCTGGCACAGAATATTGAAGATGATGCGCGCAACACCACGCGTTTTCTGGTTATTGGCAAGCAGCAAGTCGCACCTTCCGGTCGCGACAAGACTTCGCTCGTGATGTCCGCCCCCAATCGGCCGGGAGCGGTGCATGATCTGCTGGTGCCGCTGGCACAAAACGGTGTTTCGATGACCAAACTGGAATCACGTCCGTCGCGCACCGGTCTGTGGGAGTACGTGTTCTATGTGGATATCGAAGGCCATCAATCCGATGCCAAGGTGGCCGCTGCACTGGCACAACTCAAACAGATCGCGGCCTTCGTCAAAGTGATGGGCTCTTACCCCGTTGCCGTGTAATCCGGGAAAGATCATTTAGCCACGGATTCACACAGATACACCCAAATAAAATTGGGTACACCAGCAGCCTTTATCCGTGATTATCTGTGTTCATCTGTGGCTGGTTGTTTAGATTTGAAGTTTTATAAGGCGAGTGATGAATTACTGTGATTTAGCCCCTTCCTATGTTCGTGCCATTGCGCCGTACCAGCCGGGCAAACCGATCGCCGAGCTTGAGCGTGAACTGGGCATCACCGGCATCGTCAAGCTCGCCTCGAACGAGAATCCATTGGGCGCAAGTCCGGCCGCGGTGGCGGCGATGCAGGAGGCGATCAAGAGCATCGCACTATATCCCGACGGCAATGGTTTCGAGCTAAAGGAGGCGCTGCATAAACGCCACGGCGTGGCACATGCCAACATCACGCTGGGCAACGGTTCGAACGATCTGCTTGAGCTCGCGGCGCGCGCGTTCCTGACGCCGGGCGACAAAGTGGTTTTCTCGGCACACGCATTCGCGGTGTATGCGCTGGCAACCCAGGCGGTTGGGGCGACAGGGATCAGCGTGCCAGCAGCAAAAGATTTTGGACACGATCTGTCGGCCATGCTGCAGGCCGCCAAGAAAAACAAGGTGAAGATTGTTTTCATCGCCAACCCGAATAATCCGACCGGAACATTCTTGCCAGGGGCTGCGCTGCACGATTTCCTGTGCAAACTACCACCTGAAATACTGGTGGTGCTGGATGAGGCGTACAACGAATATCTGCCGCAAGACAAACGCTACGACAGCATGAGTTGGTTGTGTGAATTCCCCAATCTCATCATCTCGCGCACGTTCTCCAAGGCTTATGGATTGGCCGGTTTGCGGGTCGGTTACGCGCTGGCGCACGAGCAGATAACCGATATGATGAATCGTGTGCGCCAGCCGTTCAATGTCAACAGCGTGGCACAGGCGGCGGCGGTGGCGGCATTGCGCGATGTGTCGTTCGTGAAGCACACTTTTGAGTTGAATCAGTGCGGCATGGCACAGATCACCGATGGTCTGAACAAGCTTGATTTGGAGTACATCCCTTCGTACGGGAACTTCGTGGCGTTCCATATCGGTGGTGCGGCCGCGAAGTACCGCCGCTTGCTTGAATTGGGCGTGATCGTACGCCCGATCGCCAGCTATGACATGCCGGACTGGCTGCGTGTGAGCATCGGTCTGGAAAGTGAAAATGCAAAATTTTTAACTGCGCTGAAACAGGCGCTCGGAGAAACAAGATGATTATCGTAATGGGCAGGGAAGTCACCGACGCACAAGTTGCAGCCGTCACCAAAAAACTGGAAGCAGCAGGATTGAAAGCCAATATCTCGCGTGGTATCGAGCGCACTGTGATCGGTGCGATCGGCGATGAACGCCAGTTGATGCCGGAAATGTTCACCCCGCTACCCGGGGTGGAATCGGCGATGCACATCGCCAAGCAATACAAGATCGTATCGCGCGAATCGCACAAGCAGGACAGCATTATCGATATCGGTGGCATCCCGCTGGGGGGCAAGCAGATCCAGATCATTGCCGGTCCCTGCTCGGTGGAGACGCAGGCACAGATGGATTTGTCGGCAAAATTCGTGCACGAGGCAGGCTGCCGCCTGATGCGCGGCGGTGCCTTCAAACCGCGCACCAGTCCTTATGCTTTTCAGGGCCACGGCGTGGAAGGGCTGGACATATTTCGCAAGGCGGCGGACAAATTCAAATTGCCCATCGTGACCGAGTTGATGGATGCGCGCCAGATTGACGCGTTCATGGAATATGACGTGGATGTGATCCAGATTGGCACACGCAACATGCAGAATTTCGATCTGCTCAAGGAGGTCGGGCGCACCAACAAACCGGTTATCCTCAAGCGCGGCATGTCAGCCACCATCAGCGAATGGCTGATGTCGGCGGAGTACATCGCGGCCGGCGGCAACCACAACATCATCTTCTGCGAACGCGGCATTCGCACCTTCGAGACTGCCTACCGCAACGTGCTGGATGTGACCGCGATCCCGGTGCTGAAAAAGGAAACCCACCTGCCGGTGATCGTCGATCCATCGCATGCTGGCGGCAAGGCGTGGATGGTGCCGGCATTGTCGCAGGCGGCAGTTGCGGCGGGTGCCGACGGACTGCTGATCGAAATGCATCCCAGCCCGTGTGACGCATGGTGCGATGCAGACCAGGCGCTGACGCCGGATGAGTTGAAGAAATTGATGGGCACGCTGGGTGCGATCGCCGGGGCGATCGGACGCACACTGTAAATCATGCAACCCGCCTTCCAAAAGGTTGTCATCTTCGGTGTCGGCCTTATCGGCGGGTCATTCTCGTTGGCCTTGCGCAAGGCTGATAAGGTGACGGAAGTCGTTGGTTTCGGTCGCAGTGTGGCGACACTGAATGAGGCAAGACAACTCGGCATTCTCGACCGTATCGGCGGTGATGTGGCTCTGGAGGTTCGTGATGCTGACCTGGTGTTGATCGCCACGCCCGTGGCGCAGATATCGGGGATATTTGCCCGTATCGCGCCGCACCTTGGTGCAAAAACTCTGGTCACAGATGGTGGCAGCACCAAAAGTGATGTAGTGGCTGCCGCTCGCGCCAACCTTGGTGGCAAACTCCCACAGTTCATTCCCGCGCATCCCATTGCGGGTGCAGAGAAGAGCGGGGCGAGCGCAGCGCAGGCCGATCTGTATCAGGGTAAGAAAGTGGTGCTCACGCCGCTGCCGGAAAATTCGCAAGAGGCCGTGGCGCGTGTGCGCCGCGCCTGGGAGTGGTGTGGCGCTGCCGTGAGCGAGATGACACCGGAACAGCATGACGCCGTGTTCGCTGCCGTGAGCCATTTGCCGCATCTGCTTTCTTTTGCGCTGGTGCACGATCTGGCGCAGCGTGATAACAAAGACCTATTGCTGTCCTTTGCGGCCAGCGGCTTCCGTGACTTCACGCGTATCGCCGCCAGCTCACCGGAGATGTGGCGCGACATCTGTATGGCCAACCGCGAGGCGCTGATGCGCGAATTGCAGCAATACGCCGCCGAACTCTACGTCCTGCACCAGGCACTGGAAAACAACGATGCCGCCAAACTGGAAGAGATGTTCAGCCTGGCGCGCAAGATGCGTAGCGGCTGGACACAACAATAAAATTCAACTCATCGTATGGCTCAGCACGAATTTATCGATCTCCCTCCTTTGGTGTCTGCGCGCGGTACGGTGCGCTTGCCCGGTTCCAAGAGCATCTCTAATCGCGTATTGCTGCTGTCGGCGTTATCGGATGGTGTGACCGTGGTGCGCGACCTGCTGAAATCGGACGATACCGACCGCATGCTGGATGCGCTCCGCACATTGGGTGTGGCGGTGAAGTCGCTGGGCGACAACGCTTATCACGTCACAGGTTGTGGCGGTAATTTCCCCAACAAGGATGCCAGGCTGTTCCTCGGTAATGCAGGTACTGCATTCCGTCCACTGACGGCAGCACTGGCCTTGTCCGGTGGCAGCTATGCATTGTCCGGCGTGCCGCGCATGCACGAGCGGCCCATCGGTGACCTGGTCGACGCGCTGCGCCAACTGGGCGCAGATATCCGCTATCTGGGCAATGAAGGTTTTCCGCCATTGCACATTTCGCCAGCTCGCATGGCGGGCGATAAGGTGCAGGTGCGCGGCGATGTGTCGAGCCAGTTTCTCACCGGTATGCTGATGGCTTTGCCGCTGATCGGACAGACGGTGAAGGTCGAGGTGGTGGGTGAACTGATTTCCAAACCCTATATCGAGATCACACTGGCGATGATGGCGCGCTTTGGTGTACGCGTAGAACGGCAGGCGTGGCAAAGTTTCTCGGTGGTTGGTGCGCAGCATTATGTGGCACCCGGCGAGATATACGTCGAAGGTGATGCCTCGTCGGCCTCGTATTTTCTTGCGGCCGGTGCCATCGGTGGCGGCCCGGTGCGCGTGGAAGGCGTGGGTAAGGAAAGTGTGCAGGGTGATGTGCGTTTCGCCGAAGCGCTGGAAGAGATGGGTGCGGTGATCAGTATGGGCGATAACTGGATCGAAGCGCGCGCGCCTGCAGGCGGCAAGATTAAAGCCATCGATCTTGACTGCAACCACATTCCCGATGCTGCAATGACGCTGGCTGTGGCTGCTTTGTTCGCCGAAGGTACGACCACGCTGCGTAACATCGCCAGTTGGCGCGTGAAGGAAACTGACCGCATCGCTGCCATGGCGACCGAGTTGCGCAAGGTCGGGGCAACAGTGGAGGAGGGCGCGGACTTCATTCGCATCACCCCCCCAAAATCCCAAATCCTAAATCCTAAATCCGGCATAGACACCTATGACGACCACCGCATGGCGATGTGTTTCTCACTGGCCGCATTTGGCGAGGCAGGGGCGCGCATCAACGAGCCAAAGTGTGTGGCAAAAACCTTTCCGGACTATTTCAAGATATTTGCAAAAATCACTACGCCAGTGCCTGTCATTGCCATCGATGGTCCCTCCGCCTCCGGTAAGGGGACGGTAGCGCAACGCGTGGCCGATGCGCTGGGTATGCATTACCTCGACAGCGGCGCGCTATACCGGTTGCTTGGCTTGGCGGCGCAGCGGCATGGGGTGGAACCGGACGATGAGGCGGGGTTGGCGGCGTTGGCGGGCGAGGTGGATATCCGCTTCGAGAAGGGTGACACTTGGCTGGATGGAGTCAAGGTGGGGGATGAATTGCGGACGGAAGAAGCTGGTGCGGTAGCTTCCAGAATTGCGGCCTTGCCGCAAGTGCGCACTGCTTTACTCGACAAACAGCGGGCATTCCGCCGTTCACCGGGATTGGTGGCCGATGGGCGCGATATGGCCTCGGTAGTATTCCCGGATGCGGTGCTCAAGATATTCCTGACGGCCAGCGCTGGCGCACGCGCCGAGCGTCGCTACAAGCAGTTGAAAGAAAAAGGAATGGATGCTAGTATCGCGGCCCTTTTGCAGGATATACAGGCGCGCGACGAGCGGGATACCCAACGCAGCGTGGCTCCCCTGCAACAGGCGCAAGGTGCAAGTCTGCTGGATACGACTCCTCTGAACATCGAGCAAGCGGTCGAAGAAGTGCTGACACGTTACCGTGCATTGAGTTAGGCCCCGTTTGGCTCCCCGCCATCCGGGTTGATAAACGAACCCCCCGTGCAGTTTGCGGGATAACCTGAGAGTAGATCGAAAATGACCGCTGTAGCCGAAATGGAATCTTTTGAGTCAATGTTTGAAGAAAGCCTGAGCCGCAAAGAAATGCGCGCAGGTGAATTGATTACCGCCCAAGTCGTTCGCGTTGAGCAGAACGTGGTCGTGGTAAATGCCGGACTGAAGTCCGAAAGTTTTATCCCTGTTGAAGAATTCAAAGACGCAACAGGCGCGATCGAAGTTGTTGCGGGTGATTTCGTCACCGTGGCGATCGAGTCGCTGGAAAACGGCTACGGCGAGACACGTTTGTCGCGCGAAAAAGCCAAGCGTCTGGCTGCCTGGATCGACCTGGAGCAGGCGATGGAAGAAGGCCGTATCGTTGAAGGTTATGTCAGCGGCAAGGTCAAGGGTGGTCTGACAGCGATGGTCAACGGCATCCGCGCTTTCCTCCCCGGTTCGCTGGTGGACATCCGCCCGGTCAAGGACACTGCTCCGTATGAAAACAAGACCATGGAGCTCAAGGTCATCAAGCTGGATCGCAAACGCAACAACGTGGTGGTATCCCGCCGTGCCGTGCTGGAAGCATCACAAGGTGCAGATCGCGAGTCGTTGCTGGAAAATCTGAAAGAAGGCGCGATCGTCAAGGGTGTCGTCAAGAACATCACCGACTACGGCGCATTCGTTGACTTGGGCGGTATCGATGGTCTGTTGCACATCACCGACCTGGCATGGCGTCGTGTCAAGCATCCTTCCGAAGTGTTGACCGTTGGCGACGAGATCGAAGCCAAGATCCTCAAGTTCGACCAGGAGAAGAATCGCGTCTCCCTCGGCATCAAGCAAATGGGCGACGATCCGTGGAACGGCTTGGCACGCCGCTACCCGCAAAGCACCCGCTTGTTCGGCAAGGTGACCAACCTGACCGACTACGGTTCCTTCGTCGAGATCGAGCAAGGCATCGAAGGTCTGGTGCACGTGTCCGAGATGGATTGGACCAACAAGAATGTGCATCCTTCCAAGGTTGTGGCACTGGGCGACGAAGTCGAAGTCATGATCCTTGAGATCGACGAACAGCGCCGCCGTATCTCGCTCGGCATGAAGCAGTGCAAGTCCAATCCCTGGGATGACTTCGCAGCGAACCACCAGAAGGGTGACAAGGTCAAGGGCGCGATCAAGTCGATCACCGACTTCGGCGTGTTCATCGGTCTGGATGGCGGTATCGACGGTCTGGTCCATCTATCCGATCTGTCGTGGAGTGTTCCCGGCGAAGAGGCGGTGCGCAACTACAAGAAGGGCGACGAACTGGAAGCGGTCGTGCTGGCCATCGACGTTGAGCGCGAGCGTATCTCGCTTGGCATCAAACAGATGGAAGGTGATCCGTTCGGCGGTTTTGTGACTGGCCATGACAAGGGCGCCATCGTTACCGGTACGGTGAAATCGCTGGATGCCAAGGGCGCAGTGGTCGTACTGGAGGGTGATGTGGAAGCGTATCTGAAGGCATCCGAAGTCTCTGCGGATCGTGTGGAAGACATTCGCAATCACCTGAAGGAAGGCGACACGGTCAAGGCAGTCATCATCAATGTGGACCGCAAGAACCGTGGTATCAATCTTTCCATCAAGGCAATGGATAAGGCGGATACGGCAGCGGCGATGCAGAAGTTTGCGGCGGATAACACCAGCGTCTCCGGTTCCACCAATCTTGGTGCATTGCTCAAGGCCAAGATGGATTCCAGCAAAGCTGATGCGCAATAAGGGGGAATAATCGTCATGACACGTTCCGACCTGATTGCCAGGCTGGCAGAGCGCCACACACAATTGCTGGGGAAAGATGCCGAGCTGTCGGTCAAGGTTATTCTGGACAGCATGGCGGCGACGCTGACACAGGGTGGACGCATCGAAATTCGGGGCTTCGGCAGTTTCGCCCTGAATTACCGTCCGCCCCGCCTTGGCCGCAATCCAAAGTCCGGCGACAAGGTGCAGGTGCCTCCCAAGTATGTGCCCCATTTCAAGGCGGGCAAGGAGTTGCGGGAGCGTGTGGATTATTCTCGGGCCTGATCCTGTTTAGCCATTGACGATTGGCGGTGCATCGCGAGGTGCGCCGCCAATTTTTCTTGGTTCGTGCTATCTTTGCCCGACAGTTTTCAGTGAAGGAATGAAATGAGTTATCTGACTTGGCTGTTCCGGATTACGCTGTTTATCGCCCTGCTTGGATTTGCCATGA
>JBAZFV010000036.1:0-18060 GCA_041653255.1 Sideroxydans sp.
TTATGCACGCGTGCTTTGTGCGGCGACTTCACTACCGTGTCTTCCCATAATGCGATCTCGCTGGCATAGACCTGGTTGCGCTGTACGGTGAGGCTGGCACACGCCAGCAGCACCGCAGCCAGCGCATAACGCAAGCTGCGTGCACCGAGATGGCGCGCGGGCTCGATCAGCAGCGCAATCAGCAGCGGCCATGCGGCCAGATACAGTTGACGTTCGTTGGCGACATCAATGCGAGGCAGGATCAAGTACAGCGGGAGCAGGTGCAACATTGCCCAAGCGAGCGCAAAACTGATCCAGGGACGTTTGTGCCGGCAATACAGGATCAGCGCCAGACAGAACAAGGCGAAGAACAGCGGCAACAGCGCATCGGCCAGTTTGGCCAATAGCGGCAGGTCGGGATCGATGTTCAGCCACAACGGCAATACCCATTGCCGCAACAGCCAGGTGAAACCGGACAGTTGCGTGGCGAGATTGCCTTGCAGGCTGTTGAGTTCGGCGCTGCGCGCCATCTGCGACAGGTAGTTGTCGCTGGACAGGAACAGCAGGGCGGCCAGCAGCAAGACCAGCCAGCTCGTTACACTCGCCTTGAGTGCTTCCCGCCAGCGCGTGCCGTTGCACCATTCCCACAGCCAGAGTGCGAGCGGAAATGTGACGGCTGTCTCTTTGCTGCCCAGCGCCAGGATGAACAGCAACGGCGTCAGTACATGAATCTTGAGAGCGTTCGATTGCCCACGGCCTTCGATATAGGTAAGCAAACCACCCAGATAGCACAGCGTCATCAGTGAGGCGGAGCGGCCGCTGATGTAGCTGACCGCCTCGCTATGCGCCGGGTGCAGCGCGAACAGCAGCGCCACCCATAAAGCCAGTGAAGCAAAGGCGGGCGACCATTGTTGTATCAATCTTTGCGCCAGTAGATAGACCAGCCAGACGTTCGCCAGATGAATGAACAGGTTGGTGAGATGGAAAGCGGGCGCGCCTGTACCCGTCACCCAGTCCAGCGTGTAGCTGAATTTAAGCAGCGGGCGGATGCCGTGCCCGAGATTGGCGAGCCATTGCGACCAGCCATGCACCGTTGATTCGCGGACGATGACGTTGTAATCATCGAACTGAAACGTGCCGGTTAGGCTGTTGCCATAGACAAGCAACACGGCCAGTGCCAGCCAGAACGCGGCGGCAGGAGTTGAATCAGCGCGGATGGCGTGCATGCTCGAACGCGATGTCGAGAATATCCACCGCATCCCACCAGCGGTCGTTGCCGTGCAGTAACACCAGCAATACCGCGTGTTCCCCACGTTTGGCGTAGGCAACGAGGCACTTTCCGGCCCCTGCGGTATAGCCGGTTTTTAGCCCGAACGCACCGGGGTAGCGTCCAACCAGTGCATTCTTGTTCTCGAAACGCAGGCTGCGGCGGCCATCGAGCGGCGAAATACTCATATCGATGCGCGAGGTGTATTCCAGCAGTTCCCGGTGCTTGATGAATTCTTGGGCCAGCAAGGTCAAGTCGTGGGCGCTCGAATAATGCCCCTTGGCATCGTGCCCGCACGCATTGACGAAGCGGGTATTCAGCATACCGAGTTCTTTGGCGCGCCGATTCATGAGCTGCACGAAACGATGTTCGTCACCCGCGACGGCATCAGCCAGAGCGTGGCATGCATCGTTGGCCGAAGCGATCAACGCCGCGGCGAGCAGGTCTTGTACCCGGAATTCTTCTCCGGCGCGCAGACCGATGCGTGAGCCGCTCTCATTGGCCGCCGCGTGACTGATGGTGGTGTTGTTTGCCAAGGAAGAGACGCGTTCTGCCGCCAGCAAGGCGGTCATCAGCTTGGTCAGGCTGGCGGGCGGGAGGCGATGCTGTGCCTGCCTTTCCCACAACGCTGCTCCGTCGAGTTCGACCCGGTAAGCACTTGCAACATCCGGGAACAGGTCCGGCAGGGCGAGTGCAAAAGCTGTGTGCAGACACAGCAAGCCCCCACCGAGCAGGCGCACGATACCGTGCATCAGAAGCCCAACAAGCCCTTCAGTTTTTTGGCTCCGTCGAGGGCGTTGCCGACCGGATTGTCGGTGATCACGCTGGTCGAGCGGGAGGAGCTGGTATAGCTGCGCCCGGCATCGGCAAATGTTTTGACCTCATTTGGACAGTATTCTTCCAGTTGCTCGTAATTGTTCTGATCCACTTTCTTGCAGATCGCCTTGGTCGCTGCTCCCATATCGATCCCGCATATTTTGGCGATGGATACATCTGAAGTATCGTCATGTTTGGCCAATGCGACGTAGATATCCACTTTCTTTGGCGCATCCTTGCTGATGACCTTGCAGGCGAATTTCTGTTTGCTGACACACATCCCATCGGCGCCGAAGAAACGGTTGGAGACCAGTTCTTTTGAGTCATAGCGTGCAACTTCGCATTGTTCCGCCATTTCGCTGGCCATCTGTGCTTTGGCCATGCCCATCATGTCGTTTACATCTTCCATGCCCGGCGTGGCTACGACCGGCGGGGCGGATGGATCACATGCGGCGCCAACCCGCTTGCCGCTGTAGTTCATCGTCATGTTGATTGTTTCACCATCGGATTTTCCGGAAAGCTTGGTGATCCCCTGAAAACTGTCCTTGCTGTGTGTGACTTCGCCGTTGCCCGTCATCTTTTCGCCGTCCTTGTCGCAGCGCATCTTCCAGGTGGTTTTTTTGCCGGAAGTCTTGATGTCGGTCATCTGGCAGTCGCTATCCTGCTGCGCCAGGCGTTTGGGGTCGTTCTCTTTTCCCTTTTCCATGCAAACCGTCATGGTTGAGGCAGGCATCGCAAAAGGCGCGCCCGGCATTTCAGTTTTGGTGGTGACTTGCCAGGTCTCGCCGCCGGCGGCCAATGCGGCACCGGAAAACAGGCAGGCGACAATGGAAACAATAGCGGACAGGTGTTTTTTCATGATGACTCCCTTGAACAAGACAGCATTGGATGAATGCTCACAAAACGGCAGGCGGATTGTTTGCCTTACGCCGCTTTCCGTCAAGCCGGGGCATGGGAAGATGGCGTGGGCTGCGGTATCATGCGCCCCCGTATGAACTGCTGGCAGGTCATGATGAATCCCACCCTTGTTTTTGATATCGAAACCATCCCCGATGTTGCGGGCTTGCGTGCGCTGTATAAGCTCGACAGTGCAGTGAGTGATGCCGAAGTGGCGGAGATGGCCTTTCAGATGCGCCGCCAGAAGACTGGCAGCGACTTCATGCCGCACCACTTGCAGCGTGTTGCGGCAATCTCCTGTGTGTTGCGCGAGGGCGACAACTTCAAGGTGTGGACGCTGGGTGAGATGGATGAGGATGAAGGCAGCATCATCCAGCGCTTTTTCGACGGCATCGAGAAATACACGCCGCAGATCGTATCGTGGAACGGTGGTGGTTTCGACCTGCCGGTGCTGCATTATCGCGGCCTGATTCACGGCATCCAGTCGCCGCGCTACTGGGATCAGGGCGAGGACGACAAAGATTTCAAGTGGAACAGTTACATCAGCCGCTATCACTCGCGCCATCTCGATCTGATGGATCTGCTGGCGATGTACGGCGGGCGCGCCAACGCGCCGCTGGATGAACTGGCGAAGCTGATCGGCTTCCCCGGCAAGCTGGGTATGGACGGCAGCAAGGTGTGGGAGGCATATCAGCAAGGCAAGCTGGCCGAGATACGCAACTACTGCGAGACCGACGTGGTGAATACCTGGTTGGTATTCGCGCGTTTCCAGTTGATGCGCGGGCAATTCAGCAAGGCACGCTACGAGAAGGAACTGGAGTTGGTGCGCAACACACTGGCCAAATCAACCGAGCCGCATTGGGCCGAATATCTGGCGGCTTGGAACAAGGCTTAATCGATGTTGAGAGATATTTGGCTTGCCCTCGGCTGGCTGTGGATTGCTGTTGTTTGCTACCTTTCGCTGATGCCCCATCCGCCACAACCGATCAACTTCGATGGCATCGATAAGCTGGAACATGTGCTCGCCTATATTTCGCTTATGTTGTGGTTCTGTCAGGCCTATGTTGAGAAGTTGTCGCGTATTTGGTTGATGTTGTCCTTGATGGCGATGGGTGCGGGTATCGAGATACTGCAAGGGATGAGTGGCTTCCGGTATTTCGAATGGTCAGACTTGTTGGCCAATATCACTGGCGTGTTGATTGGTTGGAGATTGGCGCGAACATTCATGGGACGCGTATTGATGAAGCTGGAGAAATATGGAGCACATTGAAGAAGCAGTCATTATCGAATCCATCGACCACGAAGGTCGCGGTATCGCACGCGCCGACGGCAAAGTGATTTTCATTGAAGGCGCATTGACCGGCGAGCGAGTGACCTATTCTGTGTATCGCAAGAAGAATAATTATGAGCAGGCGCGGGTCGAGCAGGTCCTGAAACAGTCCTTCATGCGCGTGCAGCCGAGGTGTCCTAATTTTGGTGTGTGTGGCGGCTGTTCCATGCAGCATATGGAGCCGCGCGCTCAGGTCGATGTCAAACAGCGTGTGCTGGAAGACAATTTGCAGCGGATCGGCAAGGTCAAGCCGGAAACCATGCTGCCGCCAATCTATGGTCAGCCTTGGGGCTACCGCCAGCGTGCGCGATTGTCGGTGCGCCATGTATTGAAAAAAGGCAAGACGCTGGTCGGCTTCCGCGAGAAGAACGGTAAATATGTTGCTGACATGCAGCATTGCGAAATCCTCACGCCGAAGATTGCCAGCCTGTTGCCGCTACTGGGCGAATTGAATGAGAAATTCACTGTGCGCGATATTCTGCCGCAGATCGAAGTGGCGGTAGGCGAGCATGTGGATGTGCTGGTGCTGCGTATCTTGAATGCGCTCACGCCTTCGGATGAAATGCTGATAAAAGAATTTGCCGACAAACATCAGGTGCAGTTCTGGACGCAAACCAAAGGTCCGGAAACGGTCATGCCGTTCTACCCGCTGGATGCGCCGCAACTTTCCTACAGTCTGCCGGAATTCGGCATCACCATGCCGTTCGCACCAACCGAGTTCACCCAGGTCAACAGCGACATGAATCGGCTGATGGTCAGCCGTGCCGTGCGTCTGCTTGACCCGCAAGCGGAAGAGCGCATCGCGGATTTTTTCTGCGGCTTGGGCAACTTTACCCTGCCTATCGCGCGCAGTGGTGCACGGGTGCTGGGTATCGAAGGTAGCGAGGCTTTGGTGATGCGCGCCCGGCAAAATGCTGAATACAACGGTTTGACAGCCAACACTGAATTCAAGGCGATTAATCTGTTTGAGATGAATGAGGAGGCACTTGTGCGGCTAGGGCGATTCGACAAGTGGCTGGTTGATCCGCCGCGTGATGGCGCGATCGAACTGATGGAGTCCATCAGTGCAGAAACCGCGCCACGTCGCATCGTGTACGTCTCGTGCAGCCCGTCCACGCTGGCGCGCGACGCCGAAGTGCTGGTGCATACGAAGGGCTACCGGCTGAAAACGGCGGGTGTGATGAATATGTTCCCGCAGACTTCGCATGTGGAGTCGATTGCAGTGTTTGTACGGGAGTAACGATGATGCAAAGCTATGACGATTTGGTCGCTGAAGCACTGGCCCGAGTAAAGGAAGTCACACCGTGGGATTTCGGGCGGCGCTACCAGGCGGGTGATGTGCCGCTGCTGCTCGACGTGCGCGAACCGGCGGAGTTTGCCGTGCTGCACATTCCCGGCTCGCTCAATGTCCCGCGCGGCTTGCTGGAGCAATCCTGCGAATGGGATTATGACGAAACCGTGCCACAACTGGCCGGGGAGCGCGAACGAGAGATCGTGGTGGTCTGCCGCTCCGGCAAGCGTTCGGTACTGGCGGCTGATGTGATGCAAAGAATGGGGTTTGGCAACGTGGTTTCGCTCATGCTCGGTATCCGTGGCTGGAACGATGCAGAACTGCCGTTGCAGGATGTCGGTGGACGGATGATCGATGCTGATGCGGGCGACCGGTTACTCGTCTCGAAGGTGAGACCGGAGCAACGCAAACCGAAATGAGATTGCAGGAAATGAAGAAAGCGGCCAACTGGCCGCTTTCTTCATTGAGGCGCGGAGATTTAATCTCGTTGGCCGCTGAATGCCATCAACAGGCTCAACAGATGGATGAACAGGTTGTAGATGCTCAAGTAGATGCCCAGTGTCGCCATCACATAGTTGCTCTCGCCGCCGTGCACGATGCGGCTCACATCGAACAGGATATAGGCCGAGAATATCAGCACGGCGATGGCAGAGATGGTCAGCGACATGGCGGGTACCTGAAAGAACAGGTTTGCCAGGGAAGCCACGATCAGCAGGATCAGCCCGATGAACAGGAACTTGCCCATGAAGCTGAAATCCTTCTTGGTCACGGTGGCGATGGTGGCTAGGGTGAAGAAGATCAGGCCAGTGCCGCCGGCAGCCATGCCGATCAGTTGTGCGCCATTTTTCAGGTTTAATGCGACTTGCAGGATCGGGCCGAGGAATACGCCGGCGACGAAGGTGAAGCCGAGCAGGGCGGCGATGCCCCACACGCTGTTGCGCAGGGCGGTGACAGCGAACATCATGCCCATCATTGCGCCGAACATCAGCAGCGAACCCATGATCGGGTTGGTGGCCAGGAAAGTGAAGCTGATCGAAGTGCCGACGAAGGCACCGATGATCGTCGGGATCATGGTTAGCGCCAGCATCATGTAGGTATTGCGCAGCACCTTGTTCTGTTCGATGGAAAAGGTGCCGATGGGGGCGGTTTGTACTGAATTCATTGATTCCTCCTGGTTAAACTAAAGTGCGTTGAGCTGCACACGCGGGTTGAGACTACCGAAGGTGCAAAAAAGTTGCAACCTGTCGACAATAAAATGAATCAGCCGGGATAATTCGAAATTTAAGAACAAGTCCGGTTCAAACGCTGCGAACCGGTGGCGCCAGGTCGCCGCTGTGTAAAGTGAATTGGCCGCGTTTGCGGTCGGCGAAGTAGTGTTCCAGAGTGTAGCGCACCGGGCGGAAGGCGAGTTGTTCCCACGGGATTTCCTCCTCGCTGAACAGTTTTACCTCCAGGCTTTCTGCACCCACCGAGAAATCGAGATCAAGCAGGGTGGCGCGGAACAGCAGATGGACCTGGTTAATGTAGGCCATGTTGTACAGGCCGTACAGTTCATGCACTTGCACGCGCGCATTGGCTTCTTCCATAGTTTCGCGTTCCGCACCTTGCCAGGTGGTTTCGTCGTTTTCCATGAAGCCGGCCGGCAGCGTCCACAACCCCCGGCGCGGTTCGATCGCGCGCAGGCAGAGCAGGATGCGACCGTCTTGCCACTCTGGAATGGTGCCGACGATCATGCGTGGATTCTGGTAGTGGATAGTCTCACAAACTGTGCAGATATAGCGTTCACGGTGGTCGTCTTGCGGCTTGCGCAGCTCGACCGGCGCACCGCACGCCGAACAATACTTCATCACCAGAACTTCCACCAGGGTGTTTCGCTTTCCTGGAAATTGGTGCGCGAAGGACTGACACCATCCTTGGCGATATTCAGGTCGAGCACCCGCTTGGTATCGAGTTTCAAGTCGTTGAGGCCGAGCGCGGCATAGCCCTGAATCATGATTTGCAGCGCGTCCCGTGTTTGTGCTGTATTGGGATAGTCGATCAGCACGCTTTGCGCACGATTGATTGCCGCTATATGAGCGCCGCGCCGCAGATAGTAGCTGGCAACGGCGATCTCATGTTTGGCCAGGGTGACTTGCAGATACTGTTGGCGCAGGCGCGCATCCCCGGCATAGCGGCTGTCCGGGTAGCGGCTGACCAATTCGCTGAATGCACCGGAGGCGGCGTGAAGGGAGGTCGGATCGCGTTCGGACGGGTCTTGGCCGAACAGCGTGCTCATGAAGCTGTTCAGGTTCTCGTCAAAATTGATCAGCCCCTTCAGGTACAAAACATAATCCAGCCGTTCACTGTTTGGGAATTGTTTGGCGAAGCGGTCGAGTGCTGCCAATGCGGGTGCCGGCTCTCCTTGCTTGTAGTAGGCATAGGCGATTTCAAGCTGCGCCTGCTGTGCGTAGCGGCCGTAGGGGTAACGCGATAGCAGTTTTTCGAACGCCTTGATGGCATTTTCGTGGCTGCCATCCTGCAAGGCGCCTTTCGCGGTGGCGTACAACTCATCGGCGCTGGCGGATTGGTTGTCGTCGCTGGGCAGATTACTGCATGCTGTCAACGTGAGCAGGAGGAAAACGGCTAAACTATGGCGCATGATGGAACCCGAAGAAGATTTCCGAGATTATAGCAAAGAGGACGAGGCAGCCGGCCCGCTTGAATTGACTGTGCCGCTGGAACACGGCGGTCTGCGTCTCGACCAGGTGCTGGTCAGGCTGTGCCCGCAATATTCACGCAGTCGCCTGCAAGACTGGATCGTGCAGGGGCTGGTAACGGTCAATGACGCGCCGGCTACGGTGAAACAGAAGGTTTGGGGCGGCGAACGTCTCAGTGTCTTACCGCGGATCCACCCGTCCGAGCAGACCAGTGAGGCCGAGGACATCCCGCTCGATATCGTGTATGAAGACGATGCGATCATCGTCATCGACAAGCCTGTTGGTCTGGTTGTGCATCCCGGCAGCGGCAACTGGCAGGGCACGCTGCTCAATGCCCTGTTGCATCACGCACCGGAGCTGAAGGAGGTGCCGCGCGCGGGCATCGTGCACCGGCTGGACAAGGACACCAGCGGCCTGATGGTGGTAGCCAGGACTCTGATTGCACAGACCGCACTGGTGCGCCAGATGCAGGCGCGCAGCGTGAAACGCGAATATCTGGCGCTGGTGTGGGGTGAGCTGGATTACGGCGGCGTGATCAATGTGCCCATCGGACGCCATCCTTCGCAGCGGGTCAAGATGGCCGTGATCGAGGGGGGCAAAGAAGCCGTCACCCATTACAGTATCGAAGATAGTTTCCCCAACTGCACCTTGGTGCGCTGCCGTTTGGAGACCGGGCGCACCCACCAGATTCGCGTGCACATGACCCATCTCGGTCATCCGCTGGTCGGCGACAGCGTGTATCAGCGTGGTGTGCAGAAGTGCGTGCCGCAACTGCGCGAGCTGCTGAACGGCTTCCCGCGCCAGGCCCTGCATGCAACCAGGCTGGCGCTGGATCACCCGCTGACCGGCCAACGGATGGAATGGGAATCGCCCCTGCCGGAGGATATGGCGGACTTGCTGGACAAGATCGATGAGGCGGGCGATGGCGCTGCGTGAGCATTGCATCGTTCCTGACTGGCCTGCACCGGCCAACATCAAGGCGTTGCAGACCACACGCCTCGGCGGCATCAGCAGTGCACCTTACGCCAGTCTCAATCTTGGCTTACATGTTGGCGACGATCCGGTACGGGTGAATCACAACCGCATGCGCCTCGCCCCGCTGCTACCGAGCGAACCGGTGTGGCTGGAACAGGTGCACGGCACGGTCGTGGCCAATGCCGATATGGCGGCCTGCCGCGTGACAGCCGATGCCTGTATCGCGCGTCGGCGCGGCGCGGTGTGCGTGGTGATGACGGCAGACTGCCTGCCGGTGCTGTTGTGCGATGAGGATGGAACCGTGGTTGCTGCTGCGCACGCTGGCTGGCGCGGCCTGTGCGACGGCGTGCTTGAAGCGACCGTGCAAGCGATGGATATTGCGCCGCGCAAGCTCATGGCCTGGCTCGGTCCGGCGATCAGCCAGGAATATTTCGAGGTGGGCAGCGAAGTGCGCGATGCATTCATCACGCAGCAACGACAGGCGGCGGAAGCGTTCATGCCGTATGGCAGTGAAGGCAAATATATGGCCGATCTGTACCTGTTGGCGCGGCAACGCCTGCATGCGCTCGGCATCACCAGAATTTATGGTGATAAATTTTGCACTTACCGTGAGCAAGACCGCTTTTTCTCCTACCGCCGCGACGGTGTGAGCGGACGCATGGGCACCTTCATCTGGCTGGCCGATGTCTCCCCTTAGTCCAGGAAAATCAACATGCCTCATCTAAGCCTTAACCCGGCCACCAATCAGGTACTTCAGGTTTATGCCAGTTGGGATGCTCCCCGCATGCAACTTGCCTTGCGACAAACTCAAGCCGTGCAGCAAGTCTGGGTACAAACGGATATCGCCTCGCGTGCCGCAGTGCTGCGTCAAGTGGCGCAGCATTTGCGTGCGCAGTGCGACCGCTATGCAACCCTTATCACGCTGGAGATGGGCAAGCCATTGCGCGAAGCGCGCGCCGAAGTCGGGAAGTGCGCCGGTACATGCGACTACTACGCGCAGCATGCCGCTGATTTTCTGCGTTCCGAGCCGGTGGAGTCGGATGCCGGAAAAAGTTATGTCGCGTATTACCCGCTCGGCGTGGTGCTTGCCATCATGCCGTGGAACTTCCCGTTCTGGCAGGTGTTCCGCGCCGCCGCACCGGCCCTGATGACGGGCAATGCGGTGTTGCTCAAGCACGCGACCAGCGTGCCGCAGTGCGCGCTGGCGCTGGAGGCGATCTTCCGCGAGTGCGGTCTGCCGCAGGGAATGTTTACATCGCTGATGATAGAGACCGAACTGGTGCCCGACGTCATTGCCAGCCCACATGTGCACGCGGTCACACTCACCGGATCGGAAGTGACGGGGCGCAAGGTGGCGGCGCTCGCCGGGCAGCACCTGAAAAAGTGCGTGCTGGAACTGGGCGGCTCCGATCCGTTCATCGTGCTGCACGATGCGGATATGGAGTTGGCGGTCGAGATGGGCGTGGCTTCGCGTTTTCTGAACAGCGGGCAATCCTGTATTGCCGCCAAGCGCTTTATCCTCGTACCGCAGATCGCGGAAGAATTTTTGCACCGATTCAAAGCCAGAGTCGAAGCGCTCAAACTGGGCGACCCGATGGACGATGCCACGCAAATCGGCCCACTGGCTCGCCTCGATCTGCGCGATGCACTGCACCGGCAAGTCTCCGAATCTCTCGCCCAGGGCGCGGTAGCGGTGACCGGTTGCGAGCCCGACACGAGGGAAGGATTCTTTTACCGCCCATCCATTCTGGATCGTGTGAACGAAAACACCTGCGCCTATCACGATGAGCTGTTCGGCCCCGTGGCGATCATCATTCGCGCTGCCGACGAACAGGATGCACTGCGCCTCGCCAACGAGACCCGCTTCGGTCTTGGTTCTTCAATATGGAGCAGTGACACGGCGCGCGCCGAGCAGTTGGCGGCACACATTCAGGCCGGCTGCACTTTCATCAATGGCATGGTCAAATCTGATCCGCGCCTGCCTTTCGGGGGCGTAAAGGCCTCCGGCTTCGGGCGCGAACTGTCGAGGCAGGGGATGCTGGAATTCGTGAATGTAAAGACGGTGTGGATACGGTAGGCACGAAAGTCCACGGGTGGCCACGGCTTTTGCATGATCTGCAACTGACATGACGTAGCGGCCCGAAAGTGTGCATTCGTAGAAAGCAAAAGTGGATGAGATGCTATATTTCACAGGGGTGATCCAGGTTTCGTCTGTTGGCACTTGGCAGTCTTTCATAATCCGTCGAATTCGAAGTCATCAATTAATTATAAAATCCTCCAATGCACGAAATCACCGCCACCCAGCGCAAAGTCGTACTCGCCGCCTGCTTTGGCACCTTCCTCGAGTGGTACGACTTCCTCACCTTTGCCACGCTGGCGACTTACTTCAGCGTGCTGTTCTTCCCGCCGGAGAATCCGACTGCCGCGCTGTTGTTGAGTCTGGCTGCCTTTGGTGTCGGTATGGTGGTGCGGCCGCTGGGATCGGCATTGTTCGGTACGCTGGCAGACCGCTACGGGCGTCGCCCGATTTTTCTGGTCACCATTTCACTGATGGGTGTGACCACTTTTCTGGTTGGACTGTTGCCGACCTATGCGCAGATCGGCATGCTGGCACCACTGCTGTTGCTGCTACTGCGCCTGCTGCAGGGTTTTGCGGTGGGTGGCGAGATCGGCGGGGTGGCGGTGTACCTGACCGAACATGCGCCGCCGGGTCGGCGCGGGTTTTATACCAGTGTGCTGCAACTGATGGGACCGCTCGGCATTCTGGCCTCCACCTTCCAGATCGTGCTGCTGCAATCCTTTCTCGATGCGGCTGACTTCAATGCCTGGGGCTGGCGCGTACCGTTCCTGTTCTCGATCGTGCTGCTGTTCATTTCGATCAAGACGCGCATGAGCATCGAGGAATCGCCGGTGTTCCGCGAGTTGCAAGAGCAGGGTCGAGTATCGAAAACGCCGTTGCGCGAGTGCTTTAAAGACTGGCAGACACTGCGCGGCATGGCCTTGCTCTTCTTCTGCATCTCGGCCGGCGGTTCGCTGTTGTTCTTCTCCTCGCAGGTGTACGCCAGTGTGTTCCTGAAAAGTGTGGTGCGGCTTGATGCGCAACTGGCCAGCATGCTGGTGATGGGCAGCACCCTGCTGCTGTTTCCCCTCACTCTCTATTGCGGCTGGCTGTCGGATCGGATCGGGCGGCGGCCGGTATTGCTGGCCGGATTATTGCTGGGCGCGCTTACGCTGTTCCCGGTGTTCCAGGCTTTGCAGCATTTCGGTAATCCGGCACAGGAACTCTTCAACCGCGAAGTCGCAGTGACCTTGTCCGGGCAGGGGTGTGACTACAGCCCATTCCGCAAGACGGCCAACGATTGCGAACGTAATCAGGAATTTCTCACCAAGCATGGCGTTTCCTACCAGCAACAAGCAGAGGGCGAGACCATGGTCAGAATCGGCGCAGATGGTGTGGTGCGCGGATTCCAGCCGGATGCACTGACTGCGGCCTTGCAGGCGAAAGGTTGGGTGGCGCAGGCGGATAGTGCAGAGGTGAACCGCGGGATGCTGTTCCTGTTGCTGCTCGTGCCGGTGCTCGCCGTCGCCCTCATCACCGGCCCGCAGACGGCGGTGCTGGCAGAATTGTTCAAGGCGCGCACGCGCTATACCGCCGCCGCCTTGCCGCACAACCTCAGCGCGGGCTGGATCGGTGGACTGTCGCCGTTCATGGTCACGCTGCTGTCGGTGCAGGCAGGCGATGTGCTGGCGGGCTTGTGGTATCCAGTGGGTATACTGATCTTCGCATCGCTAGTCGGACTGCTGTTCCTGCCGGAGACGAAAGACGTGAACCTGCATGAATGATGTTGTGGGTCGGGTTTCACCCAAAAGGTGAGAGAACCCCTGCGGGACAGCCCGACATGTCGGGATGAATTCCGACCTGCAAGTGTGTAAGTTACAATGCGCCCCCTGAAAATGTCTTATCCGATATGACTACTCTGACCTGGATCATTGTTGCCAGCCTGTTCGGCGGTGTGCTGAGCATACTCGCGGCGGCGCTGTTCGCGCTGAATACGCGTGCGCACTGGATCGGTACATTGGTCAGTTACGCGATTGGTGCATTGTTGGGCGCTGTATTCCTCGACGTCCTGCCGGAAGCGATCGCACTTTCGACCAATGTGAGTAGCGTGACTGCTACGGTACTGCTTGGCATCCTGCTGTTCTTCACCCTGGAGAAGGTGCTGATCTGGCGCCACTGCCATCACGACCATTGCGAGGTGCACGAGCCGCAAGTGCAAGACGCACACGACCACGGGCGCAGCGGCACCATGGTCATCGTCGGCGATACTTTCCATAACTTCGTGGATGGCATCATCATCGCGGCAGCTTTTCTGACGGACAACCAACTTGGCATCGTCACCGCGCTGGCCATCATTGCGCACGAAATCCCGCAGGAAGTGGGCGACTTTGCGGTGCTGTTGCATTCCGGTTACAGCAAACTGCGCGCTTTCCAGCTCAATCTCATCTCCAGTCTCGCCACGCTGGTCGGCGGGGTGCTGGCCTACTTTACCCTGCAAGATTTGCAGGCATGGACGCCGTATATCCTTGCCCTGGCGGCCGCCAGCATGATCTACGTTGCAGTAGCCGACCTGATTCCCGGGCTGCACAAACGCACCAGAATGCGCGACACCGTGCAGCAAGTGCTGTTGATCATGCTCGGCGTGGCGACCGTTGCTCTGGTCGGCCTCTTCGCAGAAGCGTAAGGGCGAAAATATGGATAGCCGCCTGAAGCGCTACGTCTGGTTGTCCATTGCGGCGGCCATCGCCACCATCCTGCTCAAGGGGGTCGCGTGGTGGCTGACCGGCTCGGTCGGTCTTTTGTCCGATGCGCTGGAATCATTCGTCAACCTGGCAGGCGCCTTGATGGCGTTCGCCATGCTGACGCTGGCTGCCGCACCGGCGGACGACAAGCATGACTTCGGCCACGGCAAAGCTGAATATTTTTCCAGCGCTTTCGAGGGATTCCTCATCTTGCTCGCGGCGGCCAGCATCGCCTACGCCGCAATTGACCGTTTGTTGCACCCGCAAGTACTGGAGGCGATTGGTGTCGGCCTGCTGGTGTCGGTCGCCGCCTCGCTCATCAATCTGTTCGCCGCAGTCGAACTGCTCAAAGCGGGACGCCAGTTCAACTCGATCACCCTCGAAGCCGATGCCAAGCACTTGATGACCGATGTGTGGACCTCAGTCGGTGTCATCACCGGTGTGGGACTGGTCTGGCTCAGCGGCTGGCTGTGGCTGGACCCGGTGATTGCCTTGCTGGTCGCGGCGAACATCGTGTGGACCGGCTGGCAATTGCTGCATCGTTCCGCTTCCGGTCTGATGGATGAAGTGTTGCCGCCGCAACAACTGGCGGCGATCGAGCAGGTGCTGGATACCTACCGGCAACAGGGACTGATTTTCGAGGAGCTGCGTACCCGTCAGGCGGGGATGCAGGCCTTCATTTCCCTGCACGTGCGGGTTCCCGGCGGATGGACGGTGACGCAGGGCCACGATTGGCTGGAGCGGATCGAGGCGGATATCCGCACCATCGTACCGGGTGGTAATGTGATTACCCATCTCGAGCCGATCTGATTGTTGCAGTTGTAGCCCAGCCAGAATTGCCCGTATGATCATGCCGGACAGGGGAAATGTCCGAATTGGATTGCAATTACCATTCTTTCCATTGGATTGCTTTCGGTTGCTCAAAGGGTAGTATTCTGTTTAGCCAAACTAAGGGGGCATGATGATGAGCTTGATTGAATGTTCGAAACTACTGCTTGAGACTGAATATTCAGAGTTAAGGACTTGTTTTGATTCGGAAAGCGGGGTTCTTTGGACGTTAGTTAGCCAGGACGAAGTGCCTTGTGTGACGAACGAGCTCCTCGAGAATCTTTTGCATCACCATGACACCATCAAAAAATGCGATGGCCAGATTTTGCTGCAGAACGGAGTATTCGATATTCGATATTCGGTCATGGCTTCTCTTACGCCTGATGTGTTTAATCTGGGCGGCCAATTGGCACTATTCAGGAAGTTGATCGACCGTCGCGACCGGGCCGGGTTGCTGGCATATGCGACAAAGTGCATTGATGTGATATTTCCCAGAATATGCAGGTTTGATTCGTCGTTGTGCACGATCACGCTGATTCAGGGGGATGCGCTGGGCGGTGGGCTCGAGGCGGCACTGGCTAGCGATATTGTCATCGCAGAGCGTCATTGTCAGATGGGTTTCCCGGAGATACTGTTTAATCTGTTTCCTGGCATGGGTGCATACAGCCTGATCGCGAGAAAAGTCGGGAACAGGCTGGCTGAAAAAATGATGTTAAGCGGGAAGATATACTCCGCCCAGGAGTTGCACGAAATTGGTTTGGTAGATGTATTGGCAGAGGATGGTGAAGGTGAGAAAGCCGTACATGACTTCATCAAAAAGCAAGAACGTCGAGCGAATGGCTTCCGTGCGATTCAGAAAGTTCGTCAAAGATACAACCCTGTAACCTATCAAGAACTTATCGATATCACCACCATTTGGGTGGAAGCGGCTCTTAAGCTGAACGAAAAAGACCTGAAGGTGATGGATAGGCTGGTGCGTTCTCAGGAACGCAACTTTGTTCACTCCCGTGAAGAGCAGCCTCGGCTCTACGCTGCCTGAAGCTCACATTGACTGCCGACTGCTATCGCCCAGATGCTGAATCAGCAGTATCCGGGCCGATTTGAAGCCGGCTCGGGCTTCATCCAGTAATCTCGGTGCTTTGGCCTGAAGTTCAGTCGGATTGCCGGACAAGATACTGCCGCAGGTTCGATGCAACGCTTCAGCGCCGATGTTGCCAGAGCTACCCTTGATCATGTGTGCCAACTCCTTGAACGTGGCATATTCCCGATTGGCCAATGCAGTCTGCATCGCCTCCAGCAGTTTTTCCGTTTCCGAGATAAAGCCATGGATCACCAAAGGTAGAAAGCTGGTTTGCCCTTGTCCGATCATGGCAAGCTGATGCAGGGTTTGTTCGTTCAGGATGGCCGAGTCTGAAGCATCTTCATTGGCGATGCCTTGTTCCGCCAATTCGACTGCATCCATGCTACGGCGGGTCGAGGTCAGTCTGGCAATGGTGTCGAGCAGGACAATGGTATCCACCGGTTTGGTCAGATATCCCTCCACCGCAGCATCTTCGCAATCTCGCATTGCTTCGGTTGTTGCATCGGCGGTCAGGATGATGGCAGGCACGGGGGGGCTGCGCAGTGAGGTGGCGCGATGGATCTTGATGACGTCCAGACCCCCCATATCAGGCATGTTTTTATCAAGGATCATCAGGTCGAAACGCCCCTGTTCCAGTTTGTCCAGTGTCTGTTCACCATTCTCAACCAGCTCGACCGTGTGTCCGCCATGTTCGAGGATGCGCGCGATAATCTTGCGGTTGGTACCGTTATCATCGGCAACCAGGATGCGCACGCCACGCCGCTCGCGGATGTTGCGCTCGTAGTGTTCACGGAAAGAGATCACGCCGGGTACCGGGCGCGGAGTCATCACGCCGTGCAGGGCATTGAACAGCAACGCCTTGTCCAGCGGTGAGTGCAGGACGCAAGCGTAGCCCATGCCTAGATAATCTGCGCTGTTCTCCGCCTGTGCATCGGGGTTTATCAGTATCAACGAAACATCCCCCGCACTGTCGAGTGCGCTCCGGGCGAATTCGGCGGTACCCATGCCAAGATGCGGGGCCGAACACATCACAACCGTGGATTTTTGTCCGGACGGAGGCAGGCCGTGCAGGCGGGTAAGCAGGTGTTGCGCAGACTGCTTATGCTCGAATCGGATTTGCCAGCCGGCCAGTGTGGCGGCGAGTGCGCTTCTTTCAGATTGGGCAAAACCGAAGCCGATGACACGCAACTGTGCCAGCGTGGTCGGTGCTATGGCACCCAGATCGACCGCCTGTTTTTGCAGCGGCAGCTCGAACCAGAACGCGCTGCCGATCCCCGCTTCGCTATGAACGCCGATCTGTCCGCCCATGAGACGGACCAGATCACGCGAGATCGTGATGCCCAGTCCGGTGCCGCCGTATTTGCGGGCGATGGAGGAGTCGGCCTGACGGAAGCGTTCAAAGATGGTTTGCTGTGCTTCTGGGGAGATGCCGATCCCCGTATCGATGACCTCGAATCGGATGTGTGCGTCCGCAATGGATTGCTGCACGGTGCTGATGCGCAATTCCACGCTGCCTTTTTCGGTGAACTTGATGGCGTTGCCGAGCAGATTCATCAGTACCTGCAGCAGATGCAAGGCATCGCCATGCAAGGCGAAAGCAGTGTCCGGGGTAAAGCGGACATGTAGATGGAGTGCCTTGGTGTTGGCTTGCGGCAAGAACATGCCGATTGCATTGTTGACCAGTTCATGCAGGTCGAAATCCACCTTTTCCAGAACCAGTTTGCCGCTCTCGATCTTGGAGATGTCGAGCACGTTGTCGATCAACTGGCGCAGGATGCCGGAGGAGTTTTTCAGGGTGTTGACCAGATCGTGTTGCTCGCTGTTGAGTGGGGTTGCGGTCAACAGATCGGCTACTCCGGCCACACCGTTCAGCGGCGTGCGCATCTCGTGGCTCATGTGGGCGAGGAACTGGCTTTTGGCCTTGTTTGCTTCTTTTGCGCTTTCCACTGCCTGGTTGAGTTGATTACGCAGCTTGATCAGATACAAGGGAATTAGCACTAGGGAATGTCTGAATAAGTAACAACAAATGAGCACGATGCACTCACATTCAGCTTTGGATATTCGGATTGGGTGGAAATCACCCCATCAGGGGTCGATTCG
>JBAZFV010000037.1:0-17551 GCA_041653255.1 Sideroxydans sp.
GCAAGGTAAACGGAACATCGGCATCAGCGCGGGTGCATCTGCTCCTGAAGTGTTGGTTACTGAGGTGATCGCCCGTCTGCATGAACTCGGCGCGGGTGAGGTAAAGGAGCTGGGCGGGATAGAGGAAAATGTGGTGTTCCCGATTCCGAAGGCGCTGATGGAATAGCTGCATTGACTTTTCGCTTGCAGAAACACAAAAGCGGCCATTTGGCCGCTTTTGTGTTTCTGGCATAACCTCCGCTTAAGGGATCAACTCGCGCCAGATCACACGCTTGCCACTGAAGACTGGAGCGTTGGCGGCAAATGACACAGCATCAATTAGGGTCGGAGTCGGATTGGTTGAAGTAACGACGCCGACCTTAGGTGTGCCATCGATATAGAGCACGTTCACGCCGACGATTGTCGAATCCAACTTTTCAGAGACTAGACTTGTCGAAACGTCGACTGCCCCCCCTGTCCGGTAATCCAGATAGTTCAGCCAGCCATAACCGCCCGGGGAGCAGACTGTATTGGATGGAACGATGGTCGGAACGATCAGGGTGCCTTGCACCAAGGTGCTGTCAATATTCACGCGCTCACCTGCATCCGGCAGATCGATATACCAGCCACGGTCAGTGTAGAAGTCGACATTGACGTTACCCGAGGTTCGTGAAGCAGAGCCGTCAATATTATTTGCGAGCGTCTGGTGGATCAGGGAATTGCGAGCATTGACGAGCGTGCTCGTTGCATTGTCATCCTTGATGGCATAGATAGACTGCACCTGTGTGGTGGTCAGGTCGCTGGTTTCCAGATATTTACCTGTGCCCACGAATACCACGCGTTTCTCGTTTATCTTGCCAAGTACCGGGGTGGTCGTGATGGGCTGGACTACGCCGGACGGGTCTTTGAGTGTGGCAAACAACATTACATCGCCATTGCCGATCTCGCCTGCCGCAACCGACCCGACCACAGTGCTATTAATGTCAAAGCGCCACAGGTTGCCCTGCAGATCGCCACCATAGACATAGCCTGCCTGATTGCCCGCCGGTTCGTCGTTCCATCCGACGATGTGGCTGAATCCGCTTGGTGTGGTGGTACTGCCGATGCCGGTACCGATCTTGCTGATGATTGCGCCGGTAGATGCGTTCAGAACATAGAGGAAGCCCTTGCCTGTACCCGGGCTGATGTTGTTATAACCGGAGGTGACCAGCACCACCCATGTGCCATCCTGTTTGCGGGTGATGATGGGATGGCCGAAGCTGTAACCCATATCGTCATCCTGCACGCTACCGATGCCGGCGGAGGTGGTGATTTCCCACAACAGGGACGGGGCAGCTGGGTCGGTGATATCCAGCGCAAAGTAACCCCGTCCGCCGCCGCTTAATCCGGCCACCAGGATGGTCTTCCACACGGCAGTGGCGGCATCCGAGCAATTCGCAGTGCACACATCCGAAGTGATTGGACTACCGTTCACATAGTTGGTGTGCAGAGTGGAGTAATTGATGTCGGCCAGCTTCCACATATTTTCAATCACCATGCTGGGTACATAGGCCCACGCTTCTTCGCCGCCGCAGTGTTCTCCGGCGATGGCGCCGATCACACAGGGTGTTCCAGCTCCTGCACTATCCTGTGCGTAAAAGGCATGCATCATGCCGTCGTTGCTACCCATGTACACGACACCATCGCGGGCGGATTGCGCAGACTTGAAGCTGGTGTAGCCGGGGTAGGGGTAGTTGAACACAGGCGGACCCATAAAGGCCGGCTCCGATTCCAGCGCGTCTCCCAGCACTGCCTCGCGGTAACGGTACAGGCGGTTATCGACCGCATTGGCCGAGCGATTCTCATAGCCATGCTGTCCGCGCAGGTAGTTGACCAGATTGGTACCTTCTGCGGCGGTCTGTTGCGTCGCGGTCAGGGTGGACCACTGGTTGAGCGTATCGATATTCGCGGCTGCAAAATAGGCCTGCTGCGAAGCTGTAAGATTCGCATAGGTGAAATCGATAAGCGCCGTGCCGCTGCTGTTGGCGGTCTTGATCGTGCGAGTGTCGTTGACATCGCCCACCTTGTTGCTCATGGTGCCGGTGCATGAGGTCGCCACCGGCACCTTGCAGTCGGTGCCGTCCAGAATGCCATCGTTACAGATAACAGAGTTGGGCGTGACGCAGTAGTAGGTCGTGGTGTCGCCGGCATCTTCTGGCACAACGCTGCCCGGAGACGGGCAGTTGCCGGCTACCACGTTCTCAAGGCACCAAGAGGCGTTCTCGCTTACCGCACCGGTTTCGGTATTGATGCCGCGTGCCTCCAGATTGCCTTTCCAGGCCACCGTGGTGTAGCTGGCGACGAAGGCATAGTTGTTGCCCGCCACCGGGTTAAGCGTACTGGTTGCCGCGGCTGCCGCCGCACCCCTGCGGGCATTGATGCCGGCCAGCGCATTGGATAGGCCGCTGGATAGTGAATCCGGATCGGAGGCGCTGAAATAAGCACCGCGGCCGTTCACCGCCGCGTGCCACAGGTCGTCGATGTTCGCAACAGCACCGCTGCTGGGAATCGGCCAAGTGCAGACCGTACCGGCTGTTTGCCAGGTACAAACCGTCGAACTGGCAGTGCTGCCCAGCTTGACGCTGTGGAAATCGCCAGAAGTGTCACCCAAATAGCTGGACGAATATGTCATCTTGCCACTGGCACCCAGCCCGAGGGTGAAGGTGGTCATGTGCTGCTGAAGGTTGCTGTCCGTGCTGCTTTGGAACACATTGTTAATGCAGACATCCTCGCCTGCGCCTAGTGCGCCGGTGCAGTTGCCTAGGTCCAAAGTACGCAAGTCAGTCTGGTAGTAATACATGGCGACATCCGCCAAGCTGTTACTGCTACCGCCGCTTACGCTTGTCGATGTTGCTCTGCTGATCTCAACCTTGGTACTTGGGTCAGGGGAGGGGACGGAATCAGAGCAGGCAGATTTTGACACACATGCACCAACTGTTCTTGACCCATTATCCGACCAATTGGATGGATTACAACTCTCCGCTCCGGTCGGAGTTCCGCTGACCGTCACATTGCATGAACCGATCTCTGGCTGGGTACGGAGTTGGTTCGTGGACCACGCGCAACCGCCGCAGCTGTAGTCGTTTCGGGTGTAAGTGATCGTGACGGTATTGCTGCCGGTTGCTACCCCACCGTCCCACATCGGTTTGTCAGCGGTCCCATCCTGGTTGCCGATATCAGTGCTGCCATCGATTCTATTGGGATTATTGTCGTCGTTCCAGTAACCGTCAGTGGAAAGGATGGTGAAGTTCTGCTGGCAGGAATACTGTACCGGATCGCTTGCCAGCTCCCCTGCATAATATCTCCCCGCATCCGCCAAGGCCGTGCGCAAAGGGGTGCTACCACTCGGATCGCTGTTGTAAAGCGCGCTATACCAATTCGTCCGTTGTGTATTTTCGAATGTACCTATGGTCAGGGCCGGCGTATCGGACGAGTTGATCCGCGACAGGCCGACGCGGTACTGGTTGGTAAGGCTGCTGAAGGCGCGCCCGGAGGCGCTTTTCATCATCAGCATGCGCGTGCGGTAGAAGCTGTACCAGTTGGCGAAGTTGGTCAGCTTGCTGCTGTCGGCGATCGGAAAGATGGTCGGCAACAACGTCATGGTACCGGTGTTGCCCTTGGTGATGATAAGGGTCTTGGCCGTGGCTGCCAGCCCGGTGATCGTCACTGTGCTGCTGCCAGAAGTGGCGGCAGTGTAACCATGCCCGCCCACGGTGGTGCAGTTGCCGACCTTGGCGCTGGTGCAAAGATTGATCTGGGCCGCGATGTTACTGGCCACAGTGCTGCTGCTCGTGCTGGCGGAGGCTGTGCCGGACATGATCTCCTGTGTACCGTTCACCTTGATACCGCTGACCGAAGTGCTGCTGGTCCCGCCTATGGCAATCGTGGCGCTTGTGGCAGCAGCGCTGCTAGAAAGAACGATACGGGTGAATTTATTACTGCCGTTGCCTGCAATTTCCCCGAATCCGGCATCGCATTCCTGGTAGAAGGTCGAGCTGCTGTTGAGGTAGCTTTTTGTGGTTTGCGATCCGCTATAGTTGTAGTACTGCGCTTCGTAGGGGCCCAGTGATTCGAGAGTATATGAACCAAAATTCTTATAAGTTGAGTTGGCAGAGTCGGGGCTGAACCGGTTGGCGATGAACGCGCTATTGAGATTCCTGGCGGTCGATCCGGAGTCGAAGCCATCATCCCGCGCCGCAGTGAAGCTGGCGTCAGTATATTCAGTGCCGCTGGCATCGACTGGAGGCTTATAGGTGGTGCCCGGGTTGTAATAGACGCCGTTACACTGGTTACTGAGATAACCGACTTTACCGCGGAAATCATCGGCGGTATCCGGCATGAAAGTCCACGACATACTCCCCGAGTCATCCAAAACAAACAACAGGTTGGGCTGCACCGTGGAGGTGGTGGAAGTAGCCAGCGGCACGGTCGCCAGCGTGATCGGCGCGGCAGATGCTGGCTGGGTGACGGTTGTGGATAGTAGCAACGCGAGGAGCGCTGCGCGGAGGGGGTATTGAGGCTTGCTGTGGAAGTGATTCATGGTGACCTCCTAGTAGACGAATGCCTGCACGTAACTGACGGTGTTGCGCGGCCCCTGGGTGCGGGCGGTGATGCGGATCTGCGGTGCTTGGCCTGCGACCGGGCAGCCAGTGCCGGTACATATCTCTTGCGGCAACGGGACATTTTGACCGTTGTTATCCTGCACGGCCGAACTGAAGAGACAGTGGTCGACGCTGGGGACCTGGTTGGCATTGCGGCACATGCGCTGGATGACGTAGCGCGTGGTGTTGCCGGTGGCTGCATTGGTTCCCGCGAGTGCGTTGTTGTTGTCCGTACTGTTCCAGGTCGTTTCGGCGAACAGATCCAGGGCAGTATTGGCATTGGAGTGGTAACCGGGGTTTGTCACCAGGTTTGTGACATTGAAAGGATGCGAGGCGTCGTTCAATACATTGAGTCCGCTATTGGCAGCCTGTACGTTGGTCAGCCAGCCCATGGCGGCATCGATACCCGCATCGCCGGCGCTGAGGGTCGATTGCCGGAACGCAAGGTTGCCGGAGATGATGGTGCTGGTGTCGACCGAGCGAATCAGTGCGACTGCCGCCAGTGACATCGCGACCAGTGCGATCAGTGCGAAGAACAACACGACGCCGCGCTGCCTGATTGCACGACCGGTTCCAAACCCGCGAATCGAAGATGTGCTCATAGTGTATCCCTTGCCCAGATCATATTACGCAACGGCACGATGGTTTCGAACACTCGATAGCGATAGCGTTGCCAATCAGCGTCGGTGCTCAAGTCAATCGTTGGCGCGGGTGATGAGACGCTACCCGTCCACGCATTAAGGGCTGTCGTTACATTGCCGGCTTCCATCTTGCCGTTGCGTGCCACGATGGCGATGCGTATTGCCTTGATGCGATTGCGGTCGGCGATGTTGGCAATATTGATGGTGGATGGCTCCACCCACTGTGTGACCTGATTGGAATTGGTCGAGGCGGATAGGCCGTATTGGGCCTGGATACTTACGATGCCAGCGACGATGGGCGTGCCCTCGCGCTCCAGATTGTTGTTGTTGACGGCGAAATCGACCTCACTCCAGTTGCCGAGGCAGGCGAGATTGGCACCGGAAGTCGCGTTGGTAGTCTCGGTCAGTGTGATGGTTGCCGGTACCGTGCTGGCGGGGGAGATGTCAGTTATAGCTGTCAGAGCGCAGGTGGCACCGTTCGAGATGAGGGCGATATTGCCGATTGCGCAGCCGAAATTATTGCCAACGGTTGCGTCGTTCGGGTTGGGGGAACCCATCACCTCGATGGTGGATGGGATGCCGCCCATCGCGGAATTCCCGTAGCGGAGGGTGATCGCATCACTCGCGCCACTCGCTCCATCGGTAAGGGTGACCGGGGTGATGCTGGTGATGCCCGTCGTGCCAAAGGTGACGGTGGTGCATTCCAGCGGTGAATCGGCAATCGGCATCAGCGGGTAGCCGGCCAGATTGAGTTCACGCACGATGTTGAACAGCGCGATGCTGCCGTTGGTTTGTGCGTCTGCGGCACCGGTGGTGACGCGTTTCTGCGCCTCAAACATGGAAATGACCTGGAGGATGATCAGCGTGGCCAGCATGCCGATGGCAAGTCCGACCATGATCTCCACCAGAGTGAAGCCGCTGTGTCGTTTCAAGATGTGGTGAGCTTTGGGAGTCATCGTTCAGGCTCCGCTGATGGTAGCAACGGTGGTGTAGTTGTGCACTGCCTCGCCCGGCTGTTGCCAAGTGATGACTAGGGTGTACTGGTCACCGGTGCGCGTGATGGTGAGCGAACCGTTAGGTAATTGGTCGGCAATGTTGGTGTTGGCCGTGCTGCCGTCTGCAGGCAAGCTGTCGGGCGAGGTCCACAGGATACCGATCTGTTGCTGAGCAATATAACTGGCATCATTACGGAACTTTGATTCGGACGTGTTCTTGATCATATTGGCCTGCATGCCGACGATACCCAGCACACCGATGGAGAAGATCAGGATGGCGATCATTGTTTCGATGATGACCACACCTTGCTGGCTGGGTATTCCCGGTGCGTTATGAAGTCTCATGTTCATTCCTTCGGTTAACAGGCACGCGGACTGCCGCCCGGCGCGTTGGGGTCGCACATCCTGACGTTGCCGCCAAGTCCGATGGTGATGGCGAGATTCTGACTCTCTGCGGTAGAAAGTTCAGTGGAATCGACATCGATCCGGGTAAAGGGAGCCGAGGTGTCCGCATTGGCTCCCTTGATGCCGCCGAAGCCGTTATAGGTGACGGTGGTGGTGCCGGGGGGGGTGAATGTCACGGCGACACTCTTCGAACCTTCGTTGCTGGAGCGTGTTTCGATATCGGCACCACCCGGTATGCGAACCACCCAAGTCGAGTCGGCAGAGAGTGCGAATTCGATGTCGGTGTTGCGCCCCACTGATTCTGATCGTGCACGCTGCAGGCCGTTCGAGATGGACTCGGCCGCATTGCGTATCTGCGTGTTCAGCAACCAGGACTGGAAGCTGGGTATGGCGACAGCGGACAGGATGGCCAGGATCACCACGCCGATCATCAACTCGACCAGCGAGAAGCCGTTCTGCAAAGAATGACTGCGTCTGTTCAGCACGATCCCCCCTTACTGGTGATCCAGCATGTGCCGTTACCCCAGGGTGTGTTGGATGATTTGACGTTGTCCTGATTGATGGAATAACCGAAGGAAGACAGACCACCTGTGCCGGTTGCAGAAATCAGGTAGGTCGAATTCGAAAGGTTGCTACAGGCATAGTTGAAATTGTCGCTGGACAAGGCGATTGCGCCCGGGCAGGTGGTGCCGTCGCCGAAAGGGTCATACGTACGGCTGTCCTGGAACGACTGTTCCATCTTGACGCGTGCATTGGAAAGGTTTGACGTGGCCTCCGTCAGTTTGCCGCGGGTGACATAGTCCTGATAGGCGGGTATAGCCACGGATGCTAGTATCCCGATGACGACGACGACGACCATCAGTTCAACCAAGGTGAAGCCGTTCTGTTGTTTCATTCTGCACTCCAGATTTGTTCGGTGAGGCAAAAGTAAGGCAGCTTCACGCGCGAAGCCAGCATTTGCCGATGAGTGGCATTTTTCCCTGACTAACGGTGTGACATAGGGAGTGATTTTGTCAAAACATTTCATAGTGATAGGTGCGGGGGCGGTCGGTTTGGCGACCGCTCAGGCCATACTGCAGACGGGCGCCCAAGTGACCGTGCTGGAGCGCGGGGAACTTGGGCAGGAAGCCTCTTGGGCGGGGGGCGGCATCATGTCGCCGTTGTGTCCCTGGGATTATCCCGATGAAGTCACGCGATTGGCATTGCTGGGAATGGCGCGATTCGAGCGTTTCACTGCTGAGCTGACTGACGAGACAGGGGTGGATACCGAGTATCTGCGTTGCGGCATGCGTGTGTTGCCGCCGTTCAATCCAAAAGTGGCTATCGACTGGTGTGATGCACATGGCATGGATTACGAACTTGCCGACGATTCGATCTTTCTGCCCGAGATCGCCCAGGTTCGCAATCCTAGACTGCTGCGCGCCCTGCGTGAACGTGTACTTCAGCTTGGCGGGCGTATCGTGGAGCAGTGCGAGGTGCTGGCGGTCGAATCACAAGCGGGCAGGGTGCGTTATGTGCGCACCAGTCAGGGGGATTTCAAGGCCGACGACTACGTATTGACGGCAGGCGCCTGGAGCAAGGCATTACTGGGCGAGCACGCGCAGCAGCTGGATATCAAGCCGATCCGCGGGCAGATGCTGTTGTTCAAGTTCGAGGTGCCGCCACTGCCGCATATTCTGCTGCAGGGGGATCTGTATTTCATTCCGCGTAAGGACGGCCATCTGCTGATCGGCAGTACGCTGGAAGATGTAGGTTTCGATAAATCCACGACGGAATCGGCGCGCGACTCGATGTTGCAGCGAGCCGTTGCTTTGTTGCCGGGATTGCAGGGCATGCCCATCGTGCGTCATTGGGCGGGTTTGCGTCCCGGATCGTCAGGCAACATTCCGACCATAGATCGCCATCCCGCTTTGGACAATCTGTATATCAACGGCGGCCATTTCCGTTACGGTGTCACCATGGCACCGGCCAGTGCGGAAGTGCTGCTCAATAAAATATTCGATAGGCCGCAAACACTCGATGTTTCACCGTATCGCTGGCGTTAGTCGTTGCCCGTGGGTGCGCTATCCGCTTATAATCCGCGCCGGAATGCCGATGTAGCTCAGTTGGTAGAGCAACGCACTCGTAACGCGTAGGTCGCCAGTTCGATTCCGGCCATCGGCACCATATTTCTTCGCTATGCAGCAGCGAACAGTCAGGAGATCTAATGACTTTGCCGCCTTCCAGTTCGCTTCTATTCCGCCATAAAAAACTCGTTATCGCCCTTTTGTTGGTGGCTGCGCTTGCCGCGATCTTCGCCTGGATGGCACGCGCCAAGCCGATTTCTGTCGTGTTGCAAAAGGTGGAGCGCGGTCTCGTCGAAGCATCGGTCAGCAACACACGTGCCGGCACGGTGAATGCCTGCCGCCGCGCCAAGATGTCACCTTCTGCGGGCGGCCAGATTTCAAAGTTGCAGGTGAAGAAGGGCCAACGGGTGAAGAAGGGGCAGGTGTTGCTGGAGTTGTGGAACGACGATCTGCACGCGCAGGAAAGATTGGCGCAGGAGCAGCTCAAGGTTTCACTGACGAGGGAGGATGAGGTCTGCACTCTGGCTGCTGCCGCACAACGCGATGCGGCCCGCTCGCAGGAATTGCGCGACCAGGGTTTCATTTCCGCACAGCAGCTCGACCGCGCAGTGACGGAAGCCTCCGCTAGACAGTCGGCCTGCGCTTCGGCCAGGGGAGATATCAAACAGAGCAGGTCGCGTATCGCGGTCGCGCAGGCCACGCTGGAGCGCATGGTGTTGCGCGCGCCGTTCGATGGTGTGGTGGCGGACATCAGCGGTGAACTGGGCGAATACGCCACGCCATCGCCGCCCGGTATTCTGACCATTCCCGCCATCGATCTGATTGACGACAGTTGCCTGTATGTCAGCGCACCCATCGACGAGGTGGATGCGGCAAAACTCAAGATCGGCCAGTCTGCGCGCATCACGCTGGATGCGATCAAAGGCCGTGTGTTCGGCGGCAAGGTGCGCCGCATCGCACCTTATGTGCTTGACCTGGAGAAACAGGCGCGCACAGTCGAGGTGGAGGTCGAATTCGGTAAATTGGCAGCAGATGAGAATCTGCTGGTCGGCTACAGTGCCGATGTTGAGATCGTGTATGACGTGCACGATCAGGTGTTGCGCATTCCGACCCGGGCGCTGCTCGAAGGTAATCGTGTGCTGTACTACGGTGATGCCGGGATGCTGGAAGAGCGCAAGCTGACTACCGGTTTATCCAACTGGGAATATGTCGAAGTGAGCGCGGGGCTGGCTGAAGGCGACCGCATTGTGACTTCACTGGATCGGGAAGGCATCAAGGCTGGGGTGCGGGCCGAACCGGAAGCTGCATCAGCCGCAAAATGATCGAGCTGCAGAACGTCTGCCGCACCTTTATCGTTGGTGACCAGAAAGTCGCCGCGTTGCGGGATGTCAATCTGGGTTTAGGCGCAGGTGAATATATTTCCATCATGGGACCGTCCGGTTCCGGCAAATCCACTTTACTCAATCTGCTGGGCCTGCTCGACCGGCCGAGTAGCGGTACTTATCTGCTCGATCACGGTGATGTCACCGATCTCGATGATGCACAACAGGCGCAGGTGCGCCGCGAAAAGGTCGGCTTCGTGTTTCAATCCTTTCATCTTGTGCCGCGCCTCACTGCCGCGCAGAACGTTGAACTGCCGATGATTCTTGCCGGTATTCCGGTTGAGGAGCGCAAGACGCGCGTGCAGGTACTGATGCAGAACTACGGTTTGGCAGAGCGTGCAGACCACAGGCCGGATCAGCTTTCCGGTGGCCAGCGCCAGCGTGTTGCCATCGCCCGTGCCACCGTGATGAACCCGAGCGTGTTGCTGGCAGATGAGCCGACCGGCAATCTGGATCGCCATACCGGCTGGGAGGTGCTGAAGTTGCTGGAAAGTCTGCTGGAGCAAGGCATCACGCTGATAGTGGTGACCCATGATGCCGAGATTGGCGCGCGCGCGCAGCGCCGGATACATATGCTGGATGGCCGGATTGTTTCTGATGAGTCAAGCAAGGCATGAGTTCACGGCAGACTTTTGTGAGTCTGACTTCAGTCAGACACGGGCTGTCGGGGTTCACTCGCAAGGGGCCGGCCGTGGTTGTAAGGTGCTAAAGCCACTACAACACGCGCTCAACTCCCCCACCATAACGAACAACCCACGATGAAATTCACCGACACTCTGCAATTCGCCTCCGGCAGCTTGCGTGGCAGTCCGACACGCACGCTGCTGATGATGCTGGCGATGTCCATCGGCGTGGCAGCGGTGGTGGTGCTTACCGCGCTGGGAGAGGGTGCGCGCCGCTATGTGATCGACCAGTTCGCCTCATTGGGGACCAATCTGGTGATTGTACTGCCCGGGCGTACCGAGACCGCCGGTGTTGGCCCCGGCCTGATGTCAGGGCAGACGCCGCGCGACATCACGCTGGACGATGCGCAGGCCCTGCTGCGCAGTCGCGCCATCAAACGCATCGCACCGCTCACGGTCGGGTCTGCCACGTTGTCGCGCGGTGCATTGAATCGCGAAGTGGTTGTGGCCGGATCTTCCGCAGACATGCTTGAGATTCGCCACATGAGTATGGGCGTCGGGCGATTCCTGCCGGCCGGCGATATCCATGACAGTACCTCGGTATGTGTACTAGGCAACCAGATGAAGCGTGAGCTGTTCGACAACGAGCAGGCGGTGGGGCAGTGGGTGCGACTGGGCGACCGCCGCTTCCGTGTCATCGGCGTGCTGGCGCCACAAGGTGAATCCATGGGGATGCGCACCGATGAGCTGGTCATCATCCCGGTCGCTTCCTCGCACCAGTTGTTCAATACATCTGGTCTGTTCCGCATCCTGATTGAAGCGCGCAGCCGCGACTCAATCGAGCAGGCGACGAAGGATGCCGAAGCCATTCTGGTCGAGCGCCACGGTGGCGAGCGGGACGTGACCGTCATCACGCAGGATGCGGTGTTGCAGACTTTTGACCGTATCCTCGGTGCGCTGACCATGGCGGTGGGTGGTATCGCCGCTATCAGTCTGGCAGTGGCGGGTGTGCTGATCATGAATGTGATGCTGATCGCTGTGGCACAGCGCGTGAAAGAGATTGGTCTGCTCAAGGCGCTGGGCGCGCCGGGCAGGCAGATACGCCATTTGTTTTTTGCCGAGGCGGTGCTGTTGTCAGGAATTGGTAGTGTGTTGGGGTTGGTGCTGGGCTATGCGGGCAGCGCCATCATCGGCCAGATATACCCCAGCTTGCCGGTGTCGCCGCCGTGGTGGGCGGTGTTGGCTGCCACCACCACCGCACTCGGCACCGGTATCCTGTTCAGCGTCTGGCCGGCGCGGCGCGCGGCCAAACTCGATCCGGTGGCGGCACTGGCGGGGCGATGATGGATAAACTTAACTGCAACAATTCCGTTATTCCGGCGCAGGCAGGAATCTGGCAAATTGAACCATCCCCGCACAACAGGATAAAAACCAGTTTCATATTAAATAACCTTGCTGGATTCCGGCCTGCGCCGGAATGACGAGCATGTATCTGCGCGATCTCATTACACTTACCACCTCCAGCTTCCTCACCTACCGGATGCGCAGCTTTCTCACCGGTTTGGGGATTGCTATCGGTATTGCGGCAGTGATCCTGCTCACTTCCATCGGCGAGGGCCTGCACCAGTTCATGCTGGCCGAGTTCTCACAGTTCGGTACCAACATCATCAGCGTGCAGCCGGGCAAGACGCAAACGCAGGGCAGCAACGTCGGCATCTTCGGCTCGGTGCGGCAGCTGACACTGGAGGATGCGGATGCACTGCGCCGCTTGCCTTATGTTGAGCACGTCATCCCCGGTCTGGTCGGCAATGCGGAAGTGCGCTACGAGGGGCGCACGCGACGCACCATGGTGCTGGGCGAGGGGCGCGATTTTGGCAGTGCATTCACCATGAAGGTGCAGAGCGGCGGTTTTTGGACGGACGCGGACGATGAGCAGGCGCGCGCGCAGGTAGTGATCGGCGCCAAGATTCAGCAGGAATTATTCGTCGGGCAGAACCCGCTCGGGCAGTATCTGCGCATCGGCGGTCAGCGCTATCGCGTGGTCGGCGTGATGGAATCGAAAGGGCAGATCCTCGGCATGGATATGGATGATACGGTGTTCATTCCGGCGGCACGGGCGATGGAACTGTTCAACCGCCCCGGGCTGATGGAGGTCAACGTCAGTTATCGCGCTGACGTCCCCGCCGAGACGATGATCAGACTGATCAAGACGCGCATGATCGAGCGGCACGGACGTGAGGATTTCACCATCATCTCGCAAGAACAGGCGCTGGAGGTGCTGAGTTCGGTGCTGAACATCCTCACCTTTGCGGTCGGTGCACTGGGCGGTATCTCGCTACTGGTCGGTGCGGTCGGCATCCTTACCATCATGACCATGGCGGTAAGTGAACGTACCGCCGAGATCGGGCTGTTGCGGGCACTCGGCGCACGGGAGCAGCAGGTGCTGGTGCTGTTCCTCAGTGAAGCCATGTTCCTGTCCGCGCTGGGTGGTGTGATGGGGCTGCTCATCGGTGTAGGCATTTCGCAGGCGCTGCATCTGCTCTTCCCTGCGCTGCCGGTGCATACACCCTGGCTGTTCGCCGTGCTGGCCGAACTGACCGCGGTCAGTATCGGACTCATTGCCGGTGTCGCCCCTGCCATGCGCGCTGCCAGGCTCGACCCGGTTGAGGCCTTGCATGCAGAATAACGAATATCAACCAACGGATCACCCATGCTGAGTTATCGCCACGCCTTCCATGCCGGCAATCATGCCGACGTACTCAAGCATTTTGTTGAATTGGAGCTGCTGCGTTATCTGGTGCAGAAGGATAAACCGTTCTGGTACATCGATACTCATGCCGGTGCCGGGTGTTATGCCCTGGATAGCGTGTACGCCGAAAAGAATGCGGAGTTCGAGAGCGGCATTGCACGTCTGTGGGATACCGCTGATCTGCCTGCGCCTCTGGTGGAATATGTGCGAATGGTCCGGAAATTTAATCCGGATAGTGTGCTGCGGCTGTATCCCGGCTCGCCACTGGTGGCGCAATCCGTGCTGCGTGAACAGGACCGGATGCGCCTGATCGAACTGCACCCGGCCGACTACGATCTGCTGCAACAAAACTTTGCCGGACAGGGCGCGCGAGTACTGCTGCAGAAGGCGGACGGTTTTGGTGCGCTGAAAGCGCTGTTGCCGCCGCCGCCACGCCGCGCACTGGTGCTGATCGATCCGCCGTATGAAGAGAAACAGGATTACCAGCGTGTGGTGGGCGCTCTGCAAGAAGGACTAAAACGCTTTGCCACCGGTACTTACGCCGTGTGGTATCCGCAGCTACAGCGCAGTGAGGCGATGCAGCTGCCCGCACAATTGCAACGGCTTCCGGCACAACGCTGGCTGCATGTCGCCTTGAGCGTGCAAGCGCCTGCGGCAGACGGGTTCGGCATGCATGGCAGCGGCCTGTTCATCATCAATCCGCCGTGGACTTTGCATGCTACGTTGCAGGAGGTGATGCCGGTCTTGGCGGCACGTCTGGGGCAGGATGGCCAGGGAAGTTTTGTGCTGGAGCAGCAGGGGACGTGAACCCGATGCAGTATAGCGACGATACCTGCGATATTTTTTGCACCGTGGTCGACAACTACGGTGACATTGGGGTGAGCTGGCGGCTGGCGCGGCAACTGGCGAATGAACACGGCGTATACGTGCGCTTATGGGTGGATGATCTGGCCAGCTTCGCCCGCCTGTGTCCCAAGGCGGATGTGATGCTGGATGCGCAACATCAGCATGGCGTTGAAGTGCGGCGCTGGCCCGCCGAGTTTCCGCCAGTCGAGCCGGCAGCGCTGGTAATCGAAGCGTTCGCCTGTCGCTTGCCGCCGCGCTATGTGGCGGCAATGGATGACCGCGACAAGCAACCTGTCTGGGTCAATCTCGAATACTTGAGCGCCGAAGACTGGGTGGATGGCTGCCACAAGCTGCCGTCACCGCACCCGACCTTGCATCTGACCAAGTATTTTTTCTTCCCGGGTTTTACTGAAAAGACCGGTGGGCTGCTGCTGGAGCGTGATCTGTTGGTGCGGCGCGATGCGTTTCAGTCTGATGAGGTGGTACAGATGGAGTTTTGGAATAATCTGGGTGTCCCGGAGCGCGTGACGGATGAGTTGCGGGTGTCTTTGTTCAGCTATGAGAATGAAGCGATGGCGGAATTACTGCACGTCTGGGAGCATGGTGCGCAGCTAATTACCTGCCTGGTGCCGGAAGGGCGCGCATTACCGCAGATAAAAGAGTATTTCGGGGGTGATGTTCTGTGCAGATTGGATTTTAGTCCGACAGGTCTTGTCGGGCCGAAGTCCGGCCCACATTATTCGTGCGGTAATTTGCATGTATACGTACTGCCTTTTGTTGAACAGGAGGAATACGACCGATTGTTGTGGGCGTGCGATATCAATTTCGTGCGCGGCGAAGACTCCTGCGTCCGGGCGCAATGGGCGGCGCGACCTTTTGTGTGGCACATCTACCCGCAGCATGACGGGGTGCATCTGGCGAAACTGGAGGCGTTGCGCGCGCATTATGCGGCGGGTTTGCCCGCCGATGCGGCGGCAGCCGTGCACGCCATGTGGATGGCGTGGAACGGCGGAACGGAGATTGGCGCGGCATGGCTGAATCTGCTGACCCAGCGTCAGGTGCTGGGCCAGCATGGCAAAGATTGGGCCCAACGCCTGTCGTCGAACAATCTTGCATTGAATTTACTGGATTTTTCGCGCCGACTTGCATAGAATTCGCGCCTTCGAAATTTTGCTTTGGGCAGACTGCTATGAAAATTGCACAAGAACTCCGCGCCGGCAATGTAGTGATGGTGAATAGCCAACCATTGGTCGTGCAGAAGGCGGAATACACACGCTCCGGCCGTAACGGCTCGGTGGTGAAATTCAAGTTCAAGAACTTGCTCAGCGATACACCGAGCGAAGCGGTCTATCGTGCCGACGACAAGTTCGACCAGGTCATCCTGGACAAGAAGGATTGCACCTATTCCTATTACGCCGATCCGATGTATGTGTTCATGGATGAGGAATACAACCAGTACGAAGTGGAGAAAGAAAACCTCGGCGACGTGGTGAACTATCTGTCGGACGGCATGGAAGACAAGTGCGAAGTGACCTTTTATGAAGGCAAGGCGATCTCGGTCGAACTGCCCAACACTATCGTGCGCGAGATCGAATACACCGAGCCTGCGGTGCGCGGCGATACTTCCGGCAAGGTGATGAAGCCTGCCAAATTGGTCGGTTCCGGCTTTGAGCTGCCGGTGGCGGCATTTATTGAGATTGGCGACAAGATCGAGATTGATACGCGCAGCAACGAATTCAGGAAGCGCGCGAACTAGATTTATTCTCTGCCGTAACAGAAAGAGCCGCTGTGCAGCGGCTCTTTTTTATTGCTGTACAAGAATGATGCGCGGTTACAATTTTTCCACGCTGTACACCGCCACCAGCCCATGTGTCCCGCCGGGTGCAAGGGTAACTGTGTTCTCGAGCGCGTTACCACTTTCCACGCACACCATCCCGCGATGGCCGTTGTCCCCGAAGTCGCCCATCTTGTTGGCTTTTTCTACCCACGGGTTCCATACCACAGTGGAATGACTGCCTTCCTTGTGGATGCGGATAGCGCGTTTCAACCCCTTGTCCTCGATTACGCAATCGGCTTCGGTATTGACATACACACGGTCCACTTCGCTTTCGATAACGATGCCGCCTTTCTGGTTGAAACGTGCGGAGTTATTCACCTTGTCCATGTATTCGCAATCTTCCAGGCCACGAATGATCATGTTGCCGAGATCACTGATGTGCAAATAGGTGTGCAAAGCCTCACCCAACTCGAACGGTGTAGCACCGGTGTTGGTAGTAATCAATTCCACCCGCAGCGCCTTGCCCACGGTGACTTCGAGTTGCACAGTCGATGGGTGAGGCCATTGCGCGCGCGTGGTGTCGTTTTCGATCAGACCGAAGCGGAGGAAGGTGCCGCCATCCTCCAGCGCTTTGGTTTTCAGCAATTCCCACGGCACGGTGCGGGCAAAGCCGTGGCCGGGCAGTTTGCTGTCGGTTGGATGCGGGCCGAACCATGGCCAGCAGATCGGCACGCCGCCACGGATGGATTTGCCCGGTACGAATTTCGCCTGCGGCGACAACCAGACCACCGGCTCTTCGCCGCGCGGCTGGAAGGTGGCAATGTGTGCACCTTGCAGGGCGATGTTGGCGAGCGCGTGCTGGTTGGCAACCTCGACAATGATCACACCGTCGGCGATTTCCCGCAGTTGAACATGGTTTTCGATGGCGTGACGCTGGTTGAGCAAGTCCAGGATACTCATTTCTTCCTCCTCTTAAAATCAAGTCTGGTCGGCAGGCGGCGATGTTTTCAGCACTTCTTCCAGTGTTGTCAGCCCGGCAGCGACCTTTTGCGCACCAGAGATGCGCAAGGGTTTCATTCCTTCCCGGTTTGCCTGTTCGCGCAGGCTGGCGAGATTCATTTCGGAATTTACCAGTTTACGCAATTCGGGTGACATCAGCAGAATCTCATAGATGCCAATACGCCCGGAATAACCCGTCATGCGGCATTCCAAACAGCCTTGCGGGCGCTGCAGTTGCTTTGGTCTGGCTGCTTTCCACGGCGTGACCAGGTGATCCCATAATTCATTGTCGCTGTCCCGCGCCGGATGGGGTTGTTTGCAATGCGGACAAAGCGTGCGTACCAGGCGCTGTGCCATGACACCGAGCAGAGTTGCGTTCAGCAGATAAGGCGGGATGCCCAGATCGAGCAGGCGGGTGATGGCGGAGGGTGCGTCGTTGGTATGCAGGG
>JBAZFV010000038.1:0-17467 GCA_041653255.1 Sideroxydans sp.
GTTACAATTCCCGCCACCGAATTCTGCGGAAGTTGCCGCGCAGCGCCTGAATTTCAAGTATTACCAGCGCGTCGAGCGCATCTTCCGTTTGCCTGAGGGGATGCAGGTCGACAGCGTGCAGATCAGGGTATTCGAAAAGGGCATGCAGGAACCAAAGATCACGCAGACGGTACTGCTTTCATAACGGAGTGACATAGATGTTTGGCAAGCACAGCAAACCGCAGAGTCGAATCGACTCACTGATAGGAGCCGGCACCAGAGTGACGGGCGATCTTCATTTCACCGGAGGTTTACGCGTGGATGGTGAAATTTGTGGCAGCGTCATTGCCGACCCGGGAAAGGCGAGCACTCTAGTCTTGAGCGAACAGGCCAGGGTGAATGGCGAGATTCGCGTGACTCATCTGGTTCTGAACGGCACAGTGACAGGGCCGGTAGAAGCGAGTGAGTATCTGGAACTACAGAGCAAGGCCAAGGTCACAGGTGACATAAAATACAAAACACTGGAGATTCAGCTGGGTGCCATCGTCGAAGGCAAGCTGGCACATATCAACGAAACAACTGAAAAGGTGGTGTCGCTGAAGGTGAGTGGTGCCGAGTCTAAATAACCTTAAGGAGAAATGACATGAATGCAGTGACCGAAACGCAAGACCCCCTGTTCTTCACCGACAGCGCGGCGAACAAAGTGAAGCAATTGATCGAGGAAGAGGGCAACACTGAACTGAAGTTGCGGGTTTTCGTCAGTGGTGGTGGTTGTTCCGGTTTCCAGTATGGCTTCACGTTTGACGAGGTAGTCAACGATGACGATACCGTGATGAGCAAAAACGGCGTGCAGTTGCTGATCGACCCGATGAGCTTCCAGTATCTGGTTGGTGCCGAGATAGATTACAGCGAAGGATTGGAAGGTTCGCAATTCGTCATCAAGAATCCGGGCGCCACGACAACCTGTGGCTGCGGGTCATCATTCTCCGTTTGATACTTTGCCAATTCTGGAAACGGGGCACGTTGTGCCCCGTTTTTTTATCCGCATAGTCCTTGGCTGACTGGGATTTCTGGCCTATGCCGGGTAGATCGCGCCCAGAATGCAGGGGTGGCGCGCGCCGGTGACGGCGGGCAAGTTGGCAGGGTGCAGATGGAGTGTTTGCTGAGCCAGCCAGGCGAAGGCGGCTGCCTCCATCCAGTCGGCGGCAATACCCATCACATCAGTTTTTTGCATGCGACATTCCGGCAGTGCAGTGCGCAAACGGGTGATCAGCGCAGCGTTGTGTGCCCCGCCGCCGCATACATAAACTTCTTCCGCTCCTGCGCAATCACGGCGTATGGCACTGACAATGCTGTCGGCAGTGAGTGCCAGCAGGGTTGCCTGCACATCGGCGGGTGATTCATTCCCGTTCAAATGACTTTCCAGCCATTCCAGGTTGAACAGGTCTCGCCCCGTACTTTTTGGGGGTGTTGTCGCAAAGTAAGGTTCGGCCAATAACGCCTGCAGCAGAGCGGGAATAATCTTTCCGCTACCCGCCCACGCACCGTTTTCATCATAAGCAGCCCCACGGTGTTTTCCAATCCACGCATTCATCAGCAGATTGCCGGGACCTGTATCGAAGCCGGTCGTTGGTCGGTTTGGCGCGAGATCGGTCAGGTTGGCAATGCCGCCGATATTGAGGATGGTACGGTGCAGGGTGGGGTGGCGCAGGACGTGGTTATGAAAAGCAGGCACCAACGGCGCGCCTTGTCCGCCAGCCGCAATGTCGCGTGCACGGAAGTCGCAGACGACGGTGATCCCGCTCAATTCTGCCAGCAGCGCGCCATTATTGAGTTGCAAGGTGTAGCCATGTTCCGGTCGGTGGCACACGGTCTGCCCGTGGCAGCCGATGGCGCGAACCCGGTGTGCTTTAACTGCGGCTGATTGCAGTAGTGTGCGGGTAGCGTCGGCGTAGTGTCCGGCCAATTGATTGGCCGTGAGCTGGGCACGATGCAACTCATCCGGCCCGGATGTGTGCATCTCAAGCAGATCTTTAACCAAGCCCGGTGAATAAGGCTGGAAATGGCTGGCGACGATGGAGGGTGCAGCAGTCAGATCGATCAGAGTGACATCAACACCGTCCAGGCTGGTGCCGGACATGATGCCAAGGTAAAGCTCTGAACTGTTCTGCACTTAATCGAGCTGAGCGATGCGCGTATTGCGCAGGAGAGACAGGCGGGTTTGCAACGCTCTGGCATTTTTAGTGAATACCGCTTGCTGTGCCTCGCTGACCGGCTTCCCGTCCGGGAGGGCAACCTTCAGTGGATCACGCTGCACCCCGCTGACTTTGAATTCGTAATGCAGGTGCGGCCCGCTGGCGAGACCAGTCTTGCCGACATAGCCAATGAGCTCACCCTGACTTACGCGTTGTCCGCGACGGATGCCACCGGCAAACCTGGACAGATGACCGTACACCGTCTGATATCTTCCCTGGTGATTCAGTATCACCACATTGCCATACCCGCCCTGACTGCCGACAAAGGCAACCACGCCATCCGCAGTTGCCCGCGCCTTGGTGCCGATGGGCGCGGCATAGTCCACACCTTTGTGCGCGCGCCAGCGGTTGAGCACCGGATGGAAGCGCGACTTGCTGAAACCGGAACTGACCCGTGAGAATTCGATAGGAGAGCGCAGGAATGCTTTGCGCATACTCTTGCCGTCCGGCGAAAAATAGTCTCCGCCGTGACTGGTGTTCTCGAAATAGAAAGCCTGCAGGGTGCGCCCGTGGTTGACAAATTCGGCAGCCAGAATGCGCGCGTTGCGAGTCGCCTCGCCATTGAGGAATGGCTGTTCATAAATGATGCTGAACTTGTCGCCACGGCGAATGTCGCGATGAAAGTCGATATCGCCGCCAAAAACCTCTACCAACTGGTTCGCCACGGTATCGGGCAAGTCTGCTTCGTCTGTTGCCGCGTACAGGCTGCTGCTGATTTCACCCGTCTGGACGAACACTCTGTGCTCTGCCGGCGCGGGCTGTGATTCCACCTTGAACTGCTCTCCATCAGGGGTAATGGTGATTTGATTGCCGTTATTGTCAACATAGGACAAGGCGAGCATGTGCGAGTCTGTGGATGTTTTAGCCTGAATCCTTTTGCCCGGACGCAATTGGCGCAGTGAACCGGTTTTTGCAGCACGCCGCAGGAAATTGTCGGCAGCATCATCCTGCACATTCAGGCGGCGCAATAATTCACTCACTGTATCGCCGCGCTGAACCCATTCGCTGTGCCAGTAGGTTGGGCTCGTCGTAACAGTTTCTGTCGCAGGTGGCAGCTCGATATTTGCCGTGAATGTGTGCTGGATACCTGGCATCGACTCCTGCTGCGGCATGATACCAAAAGCCGCCACCACCCCCAGCAAGGGCAGGGTGGACAGGGCGACGAACCAGCGCAGCTTCATCTTGTGCGCGTGTAATAAAGAGTTTTGAGGTAACATTCGCGCCTCCCGGGGCGGCGGTATTTCAGTGTTCAGGACACAGCAAGCGGCTGAAATCCGGGTGCCACTTTAACAGAAAGCTCAACCCCCTCAAAATCCGTTCAGGCGGCGGGCGTGCAACAGACAAGCGGTCTTTCGATATGAGTCAACTGGAAATCCTCAATCAAATCAAGCGTGGCAGCGAAGAGTTACTGCTTGAAGCAGAACTGGTAAAAAAACTGGAGCAAGGAAGGCCCTTGCGTGTCAAAGCGGGTTTCGATCCCACCGCACCCGACTTGCACCTTGGGCACACGGTGCTGTTGAACAAGATGCGCCAGTTGCAGGACTTGGGACATCACGCCCTGTTTCTGATTGGCGACTTCACCGGCATGATCGGCGACCCCACCGGCAAGAATACGACCCGTCCGCCGTTGACGCGCGAGCAGGTACTCACTAATGCCGAGAGCTATCGCGAACAGGTATTCAAGGTACTTGACCCGGACAAGACCGAGGTTGTGTTCAACTCAAGCTGGATGGACAAGTTCAGCGCGGTGGATCTGATCAGGCTGGCGGCAACACATACCGTGGCACAGATGCTGGAGCGCGACGACTTCGGCAAGCGTTACCGGGCCAGCCAACCTATCGCCATCCATGAATTCATCTATCCACTGGTGCAGGGCTATGACTCGGTAGCGCTCAAGGCCGATATCGAACTCGGTGGCACCGACCAGAAATTCAACCTGCTGATGGGGCGAGAATTACAGCGGCACTTTGGTCAGCCGGCGCAGTGCGTGCTCACCATGCCGCTGCTGGAAGGGGTGGACGGCACCAACAAGATGTCCAAGTCGCTGGGCAACTACATTGGCGTGACTGACACCCCGCAGGACATGTTCGGCAAATTGATGTCCATCTCGGACGATCTGATGTGGCGTTATTTCGACCTGCTGTCGTTCCGCAGCCTGGCGCAAATCGCCAACTTCAAGGAAGAAGCGGCGAATGGCCGCAACCCGCGCGATATCAAAGTCCTGTTGGCGCAGGAAATCGTTGCGCGCTTCCACTCGCAAAAAGCCGCCGAAGATGCGCTGGCGGAATTCGAGGCACGCTTCCAGAAGGGTGTTCTGCCGGATGACATGCCGGAGATTACGGTTCAATCCAGCAACGGCGCCATCGCCATCGCCAACCTGCTTAAACAGGCCAATCTGGCTGCCAGCACCTCCGAGGCGTTGCGCATGGTCGATCAGGGCGGGGTCAAACTCGACGGCGAGAAGGTGAGCGACAGAACCTTGCAACTCAAGATCGGCGCGGTAGTGGTGGCACAGGTCGGCAAACGTAAATTTGCGCGGGTAACCGTCGAATAAATTCAGGTTGTGTGCCGGGGGCGAGTTCGGTAGAATCGCGCCCTCGATTTTTTAGGTTAAAGGTAGTTCGTCCATGACAACCGTACGTGTAAAAGAGAATGAGCCGTTCGAAGTAGCAATGCGCCGCTTCAAGCGTTCCGTGGAGAAGACCGGTCTGTTGACCGAGTTGCGCGCCCGCGAGTTTTACGAGAAGCCCACCGCTGAGCGCAAGCGTAAGCTGGCAGCCGCAGTGAAGCGCCACTACAAGCGCCTGCGCAGCCAGACACTGCCGCCCAAGCTGTATTGATTTATTCTTGACCCGACGCCGCAATCTCCTGGGGGTTGCGGCGTTTTCCTTTTGCTATTTACCGGATTGCCATGAGTCTGAAACAGCAAATCACTGAAGACATGAAAGCCGCGATGCGCGCCAGAGAGACTGCGCGCCTAGGGGCGATCCGTCTGTTGCTGGCGGCGATGAAGCAGCGCGAAGTGGACGAGCGCATCGAGTTGACCGACGCGGATGTGCTGTCCATCATCGACAAGATGCTCAAGCAGCGCCGTGATTCGATCAGCCAGTACGCGGCGGCGGGGCGCCAGGATCTGGTGGATGTCGAAGAATTCGAAGTGTCCGTGTTGCAGACCTATATGCCGCAGCAGATGAGCGAAGCTGAAATCGCTGCTGCGATTGGTCAGGCCGTCTCCGCCGCTGGCGCCGCTGGCGTGCAGGATATGGGTAAGGTGATGGCAATACTCAAGCCGCAATTGGCCGGACGCGCCGATCTGGGCAAGGTATCCGGGCTGGTCAAGGCAAAGCTGTCGCATTGATTACGTCATTCCGGTGCAGGCCGGAATTCAGTGGTTCTCTTGAGGCGCGGGGGCTGGTGTGATTCCAAAAAGTTTCATTCAGGACCTGCTGAATCGCCTCGATATTGTGGACGTGGTCGAGCGCTACGTCCCGCTCAAAAAAGCCGGTGCCAACTACGTCGCCTGCTGTCCTTTTCATACCGAAAAATCACCCTCTTTCACGGTCAGCCAATCCAAGCAGTTCTATCACTGCTTCGGTTGCGGTGCACATGGCACGGCCATCGGCTTTGTCATGGAGCATGCCGGTATGGGCTTCGTCGAGGCGGTGGAGGAACTGGCTCGCGGCGTGGGGTTGACCGTGCCGCAGGACCAGTCGCAGGTCGCACAACACAAGGTTGCGCCTGATATGTATGAGCTGATGCAGACCGCCACCCGCTACTACCGCGAGCAACTCAAAAAAACCCCCCGCGCCATCGACTACCTCAAGGGGCGCGGTTTGAGCGGTGAAGTGGCGGCGCGATTCGGTATCGGCTATGCGCCGGACGACTGGCAGAATCTGAAAAGTGCCGTGCCTAATTATCAGGATGCCGGCATGGTCGAGACCGGGCTGGTGATCGAGGGTGAAGGCAAACGCTATGATCGTTTTCGTGACCGTATCATGTTCCCGATTATCAATGTGCGCGGACAGGTCATTGGCTTCGGCGGGCGCGTGCTGGACCGTGGTGAGCCAAAATATCTCAACTCGCCGGAAACGCCGCTGTTCGAAAAAGGCCATGAACTCTACGGTCTATTTCAGGCACAGAAACCCATCCGCGCGCAGCAGCGGGTGGTCGTGGTCGAAGGCTACATGGATGTAGTGGCACTGGCGCAGCACGGTGTGGAATATGCCGTCGCCACGCTGGGCACCGCGACCACGCCTTATCACTTGCAAAAATTGTTGCGCTTGTGCGACCAGGTTGTGTTTTGTTTTGATGGGGACAAGGCGGGGCAAAAAGCCGCTTGGCGCGCGCTGGAGAATGCGTTGCCGCAATTGCAGGACGGCAAGCGGATTGGGTTTTTATTTCTGCCGGAAGCGCACGACCCTGACACCTATATCCGCGAATTCGGCACTGAAGCGTTCGAGCATGAGGTGGAGAATTCCATGCCGCTCTCCGGTTACCTATTGCGTGAACTGACGGCACGAGTCGATCTGCATGTGCAGGAAGGACGTAGTACCCTGCTCAAACACGCGCAGCCGCTGGTCACTGCGATCACCGCACCGACCACTGCACTTCTGTTGCGCAAGGAAGTGGCGGCGCTGGCGGGGGTGACGCAAGCCGAGCTGGAGGCATTGTGGGCAGTCAAGCCGGTTGCCGCTCCGCAGCGCCAGGTGGCGCAGAGAGTCAAGCGCGCCAACCCTTCCAGCCTGCGGGCCATGCTGCGTTGCTTGGTCATCCAGCCGGAGCTGGCACACAAGCTTCCGCAAACATGGCAGGGTGAAGGCGCTGAAGGTGCGGCGATTACAGCACTGGCCGACTGGTTGCGTGAATCAGCGGAAGAAACGAGTACGGCGGCACTCATCCAGCATTTTCAGGGGACGATGCACGAAACGGCATTTGCAGCAGCCCAGGCCGAAGTCATCCATCTCGGCCATGATTTTGATGTGGCAACCGAGTTTGCCGATATTCTGAACAATATATGGCGTGAATCGGTCGACACAGAGATGTCTGCATTGCAGGAAAAAGGTCTGGGTGGCATGTCGGAGCAGGAGCGCGCGCGCTACGAAGAGTTGAACGTGCAATTGCGGCGAATCAAGAACGCATCGAATTGAGTGGCATTTTACCCGCACCAGGCAAAGCACCTTGGCGTGACTTAAGCGCCGGAAATGTTTTAGGAATTCGGGTATAATCCGCGCCCCTTCGGCGGTACAACCCGCCAACGATTAACTTGATTTTCGGGAATCGAGCATGGCAACCCAGCAAAAGAAAACACCCACAACTGCAACTACCAAGCGTGCAAAAGCCGGGCAGGTGGCGGCTAGTGCCAAAGCAATAGCCGCCCAAAAGAAAGCCAGCGTCAAGGCTGGCGAAGCGGCTGCCGCGAAAGCAGTGGACAGCACACAAGATGTGGAAGAACGCCGTACACGCCTGAAAGCCCTGATTCTGCTGGGCAAGGAACGCGGTTATCTGACCTTTGCGGAAATCAACGACCATCTGCCTGATGTGCTGGAAGTCGAGCAGGTTGAAGGCGTGGTCAGCATGATCAACGACATGGGTATTTCGGTATGCGATGTGGCACCGGATGCGGAAACCCTGACGATGAATGATTCGGCGGCACCGGTTGCCGATGAAGATGCCGCTGCCGAAGCGGAAGCCGCAATCTCCACAGTCGATTCAGAATTTGGCCGTACTACCGACCCGGTGCGCATGTACATGCGCGAGATGGGGGTGGTCAATCTGCTGACACGGCAGGATGAGATCGAGATTGCCAAGCGGATCGAGGAAGGCCTGAAGCACATGATTCAGGCGATTTCTGCCTGCCCCGCGACGATCGCCGAAATCCTTGTGCTGGCCACAAAGATTTCCAAGGATGAGATGCGTGTCGATGAGCTGATTGATGGCTTTGTCGATGGCGAAGATGAGGCGAAAATCGGTAGCGACGAGGATGAGGCGGCGACAGATACAGCAGAAGCCGAGCATGATGATTCGGAAGATAACGATAGCGAAGAAGAGGATGAAGAGGCTGCTGCAGAAGCGGCTGCTGCTGTTGCAGCGGCCAATCTGGCACAATTAAGAGCGGATGCACTGGCTCGTTTTGAACGCATCGGCGACCTGTTCACCAAGATGGGCAAGGCGTACGAAAAATTCGGTTACCGCAGCACGCAGTACGATAAATTGCAACAGCAAATTTCGGATGAGTTGATGCAATTCCGTTTTTCCGCCAAACAGGTGGATGCACTGTGCGACACCATGCGGCATCTGGTGGAGGATGTGCGCAGCAGTGAACGTGCGATTCAGGATATGTGTGTGAGCAAGGCGCGCATGCCGCGTCAGCACTTCATCAAGAGTTTCCCTTCCAACGAAATCAATCTGGGATGGGTCAAGCGCGAGATTGCCGCCAAAAAGACCTACAGTGAAGTTTTGTCGCGCCACGAGGCAGCTATCGTGGATCAGCAAAAGCAGATGATCGCGCTACAACAACGGGTCGGCATCCCCATTGCCGACCTGAAAGAAATCAACCGCCAGATGACCAATGGCGAAGCCAAGGCGCGCCGTGCCAAGCGAGACATGATCGAGGCCAACCTGCGCTTGGTAATCTCTATTGCGAAGAAATACACCAACCGCGGCTTGCAATTCCTCGACCTGATTCAGGAGGGCAATATCGGCCTGATGAAAGCGGTGGACAAATTCGAATACCGGCGCGGCTACAAGTTTTCAACCTATGCCACGTGGTGGATCCGCCAGGCGATTACGCGCTCCATCGCCGATCAGGCACGCACCATCCGTATTCCGGTGCACATGATCGAAACCATCAACAAGATGAACCGCATCTCGCGCCAGATCATGCAGGAAACCGGCCAGGATCCTGATGCCGCGACGCTGGCGATCAAGATGGAAATGCCGGAAGACAAGATCCGAAAAATCCTCAAGATCGCGAAGGAACCGATTTCCATGGAAACCCCGGTGGGTGACGATGATGATTCGCATCTGGGCGATTTTATTGAAGACGGCAACTCGCTGGCGCCGATCGATGCTGCGGTGTTCGACAGTTTGCGCAACGTGACCAAAGACATCCTCGACAGTTTGACCCCGCGCGAAGCCAAAGTGTTGCGCATGCGCTTCGGCATCGAGATGAATACCGACCACACCCTAGAAGAAGTCGGTAAACAATTTGATGTCACCCGCGAGCGCATCCGCCAGATTGAAGCAAAGGCATTGCGCAAACTGCGCCATCCTTCACGTTCGGAAAAACTCAAGAGTTTTCTCGACGGCGAAAGTTGAGTCCCCGGGCCCTTAGCTCAGTTGGTTAGAGCAGAGGACTCATAATCCTTTGGTCCACGGTTCAAGTCCGTGAGGGCCCACCAATCAGAATAAGGCTTGCAGCGATGCAAGCCTTATTTATTTCTTGGCGACCGTAGCCAAATCGTAGCCAATCACTACAGAATCTAATCGAGCCGCTGCTGCTGCCAGATGGTCAGGTGCAAGGTGTGCATAACGTTCCACCATTGCGCCTGTTTTCCATCCGCCAAGCTGTTGCAGTTCATGCGTGGGTGTCCCCTGCATTCTGTGCCACCTCCCTTGTGGAAGAGGGAAGTGGTGACAGGTTTCATCATTTGGGGTGGTGTTGCGCCATGAATGTTAGGCACTACTCCCGGCCTGAAGGTCGGTGTCTACCTTTCTGTAACCACCATGGCCATATCCTGCGCAACAAATTGCCACGTGAAATATCCTGCGCCTAGGCCATGTGGCACTACCCGAATGGTAGCCTAAATCCCATATTTCATATAAGCAACTATTAATATAATTGTTAGAAATAGATTATATAAAACAGAATATTGCAATATTCTATTGCATAATATTAGAAATTAATATTGTTGTTGACAAAAATTAATTTCATATTTAAGCTAGTATCCGATTACTTACTTAGTATGTTGAAGCAAGAAATAAAATAAAGGATGGAGACGAATATGAAGCGCTTGTCACGGTTGCTGCTGTTTACCTTTCTTATTTCTACCGGGAAAGCGGCCTTTGCGGTGGATTCATTGCCTCTGTGGGAAGCCATGGAGCGAGCCGCGCAATCCAATCCCGTTATCAAAAGCCAGCAGGTCGAGGTCAGCCAGCGAACGCTGGAGCAGGAAATCGCTAGCAGCCAGCATTTACCCAAAATCGACTTGAACGCGTCTTACTCCCGTTATGCCTACCCCACCTTTGTTACGCCGATCCGCGAGACAGGTATCTTTCCCCCGATGGATAGGGATATTGCCAATATTAACCTGGCTCTGAGCCTGCCTCTGTATAGCGGTGGCAAGTTGGTGGCGGGCGAGGCGCTGGCCGCCCATAACCGCGAGGCTTCCGTCCAGGCGCTGCGCGGCGGCGGGCAGGACCTGCTGTTCAATGTTGCCGCCACCTACACCAAGGCGCTGCATTTTCGCCAACTCATAAAGGTGCTGGATGCCCGCATCAAGGCGCTGCAGCAGGAGGAAAACGACATCGAATTGCGTATTAAGCAGGGGCGCGCAGCCCGGCTGGAATTGATCCGACTCAGGACTCAGTTGTCCCAGGCGCGTTACGACAAGGTGTCCGTCATACAGGGCGAGAAAGATGCGCTGTCGCTGCTGACTTCCCTGCTGGGTGAGAGCGGGGATGCGCCGATTCTGTTTGAATTGGGTACAACCGCGCCGCTTTTGCCGGTTTCAGCTGAAGAGGCAATGGGTCACGCCATGCAGCAGCGCCCGGATATCCTGGGGCTAGATGCCATCGGCAAGGCTGCGCAGCAGAAAACCGCTATTGCACGCGGCGACCGGTTGCCGCAAATCAATCTAGTGACCAAGGTGCAAGAAAGCGCCGGCGGTAACTGGGAGGGCTATGACGACTGGCAGATTGGCGTACAGCTTTCTCTGCCATTGTTCGATGGCAACATCCGCAAGCGCCGGGTAGATCAGGCCAGTCTCGAGCAGCGGAAAAATGCCTTGCAGCAGGAAGATGCCCGTAATCGTATTGCCAGCGAGGTCGAGCAGGCGTTCGGCGCCTTGTCCGAATCCCGCGCCCGGATGGAAGCCGCTACTCAAGGCGAAGCCGAGGCCAACGAAGCACTACGCATCGAAACCCTGCGCTACCACAGCGGCGAGAACACCATCACCGACCTGCTTGGCGCCGAATCCGCACTTTGGTCTGCCACTGCGAGCCGGCTCCAGGCTGGGTATGACGTCACCGTGAGTCAGGCGCGGCTGCTGCGCGCCACCGGCGAACTCGCTGCGGACAGTTTCAGGCCCGCAGCCACAAGTAAGAAATCTGGCGCTGAGCATTCATCAATCGGCATTGACCCGCACACCCTCGTGCAATACCTCACATGGCATCGCTGCGGTTTGACCTGCGGCGGCAAGCCTGCCGGGCAGAACGCGAATGCCAGCACTTCACCACGTCAAAGGCTCGCCGCAACAAATCTTCCGGGGCACTCTATCCTGCAAGGAGTAAGACTATGAACAAAAAAATTGTAATCGCCGCCATTCTCGCCGCAGTCATCGGCGCCGCCGTGTTGTGGAAATTTGCGCCTTGGGCGGCACGTTCTAATGATGGCACGGTATTCGCCTCGGGCACGGTGGATGCAACTGAAATTGCCGCCTCGTTCCGTGTGCCGGGCATTTTGCGCAAGCGGCCGGTAGATGAGGGTAGCCGTGTCAAGGCGGGCGAACTGCTGGCCGCGCTCGACGAGCGCGAGACTGTCGCCCGGCTGCACCAGGTGGAAGCTGCGCAGCAGGCCGCCCAAGCGCGCCTGAAAGATCTGGAACAAGGTTATCGCCCGCAGGAAATCGCTGAAGCACGTGCGCAGGTCGAACAGGCGCGCGCCAACCTGGGCAATCTGCAAGAAGAAGCCAGGCGTTCCGAGGTGCTCTTCCACGGGGGCGCCACCAGCCAGCAGCGGCGCGACAAGGACCGCACCGCCGCCGATGTGGCCAGCCAGCAACTAAGCGCCACGCAGGAACGCCTCAAGTTATTACAAAGCGGTTACCGCTCCGAGACTATCAACGCCGCGCGCGCGCAATTCGAGGAAACGCAGGCCGCAGTCGCTGCCGCGCGTGTTGCCTTGGAGGATCTGCAGGTAACCAGCCCGGTGGAAGGCGTGGTTACCCGCAAGCATGCCGAAGTGGGCGAGACCTTGGGCGCCGGGCGCCCGGTAGTGACGATCACAGATATTTCCATGCCCTGGGTGCGGGTCTACATTCCGGAAACCCAGATCGGCAAGGTGCGCCTTGGTGCCACCGCCAAAATTAAGGTCGACACCTTCCCCGACCGGGAATTCGATGGCCGCGTGAGCTATATCTCCTCACAGGCGGAATTCACGCCCAAGAACGTGCAGACCCAGGAAGAACGGGTGAAGCTGGTGTTCGCGGTGAACGTGATCCTGGACAACCGCGACGGCACACTCAAGCCCGGCATGCCGGCTGATGTTTACATCGCGAATGAGGACGGAGTTGTACAGTGATTCCCTCAGCCAGTTTTGATCATGACAGACAGATGCTGCAGCGCCTGCTACGGCGCGACTGCAATTTGTTGTTGCTCTACCTGATTTTAGGCACGGTGATAGTGGTGGTGGGTGAGGCAGCAGCTTTTTATCTGGACATGCTTGATCGTTTCGGGTTCATGCCTTTGCTGCTGCGCGGCGTCATCTACCTGCTGCTTACCACAGCAATATGGGCTGTCTTGCTAAGAGCTAACCGGCGCATGATGGCCGGCCTGATGCAGGAAAAACGCCAGGGCTATGAATCCATTCTGCTTGCCTACGATAGCGCTCTAGCACTCAAAGATACCTACACCGGCGGCCATGGCCGCCGGGTGGCGCATTACACCCGCCTGATTGCAGAGGCCATGGGCTTGCCGCAAGCCGAGGTGGATTCGGCCAGCGAGGCAGCGCTGCTGCATGATCTGGGCAAGATCGGGATTCCTGATCACATCCTGACCAAACCGGAGCATCTCACCAGTGAAGAATTCGCCGTGGTGCAGAGCCACCCCGCTGCCGGCGCCGACATTCTCGGTGCCATCCCGCAGTTGCGTCGCCATGCCAAGGCGGTGCGCCATCACCACGAACGGTTTGACGGAAGGGGCTACCCCGACGGGTTGCGCGGCGCGGACATCCCCCTCGCGGCACGTATTATCGCGGTGGCAGATGTTCTCGACGCCCTGAGCAGCAAGCGCAGCTACCGCAGTGGCGTCAGCGCGGAGGATGCGCTGAACATTATTGCTCAGTCTGTGGGCAGCCGTTTCGACCCCGAAGTCGCCGCCGCGATTGCTGGCACGCCTCTCCGCGAAGCCCTGATCGCCGCACACGGAGACATGTCATGAACGATATTGCCATTCAGGCCAGCGGTCTCGGCCGCGCCTTTGGTGATATGTGGGCGGTGCGCGGGCTCGATCTGGAAGTGAATCGCGGAGAAATTTTTGGCCTGGTGGGACCGGACGGCGCCGGCAAGACCACCACCATGCGCCTGCTGACCGGCATTCTTGCCGCCAGCGAAGGAGGGGCGACCGTGGCGGGTTTTTCCATTCAGGGCGGCGAGGAGGAGATCAAGTCTCGCATCAGCTACATGTCGCAGCGCTTCGGCTTGTACGGCGACCTCTCGGTGGAGGAAAACCTGCGTTTCTACGCCGACTTGTACCAGGTGCCGCGGCGCGAGCGCGAGCCGCTGGAAGAACGGCTGCTTGGCTTCTCCAACCTGACGCCGTTCAGAAAGCGCCAGGCGCGCAACCTCTCGGGCGGCATGAAACAGAAGCTCGGCCTGGCCTGCGCCCTGATCCACAAACCGGAAATCCTGTTCCTCGACGAACCCACCAACGGCGTCGATCCGGTGTCGCGGCGCGATTTCTGGTGCATTCTCTACGCCATGCTCAAGGAAGGCGTGACGATTTTCGTTTCCACCGCCTACCTCGACGAAGCGGAGCGCTGCACGCGTGTCGGCCTGATGCATCGCGGCCACCTGATCCAGTGCGACACACCACAAAAGCTGAAAGAAGGCATCCCCGGCCTGCTGCTGGAACTGGAAACCGAGCATCCGCGCGTCGCCCGCGAAGCGCTTGCCGGACAACTGGGCTGGAACCGTATCAGCCTGTTCGGCGGCAAGCTGCATCTTTATGCCGGCGATGAAGCAGAAGTGGAGCAGGCCCGGACTGTATTGCAAGAGGCCGGCATCGCCGTGCTGGCAGAAAAGACCATCACGCCGACGCTGGAGGACGTGTTCATTTACCAGGTGTCCCAGGAACCGGAGGAAGAGGCATGAGCACGGAATACGCCGTGGAAGTGCACGACCTGACCCGGGTGTTCGGCGATTTCGTCGCCGTCGATCGCATCTCGCTCACCGTGGAAAAAGTCCAGGTGTTCGGCTTTCTCGGCCCCAACGGCGCAGGCAAATCCACCACCATCCGTATGCTGTGCGGCCTGCTGTTGCCCAGTTCCGGCGCGGGCCGGGTGGCGGGCTTCGACGTCATGACCGAGTCCGAGACCATCAAGCGGCACATCGGCTACATGTCGCAGAAATTCTCGCTTTACGACGATCTCACCGTGGAGGAAAACATCGACTTCTACGCCGGTATCTACAACGTGCCCAGGGCTAAACGCAAAGCGCGCAAGGACTGGGTGCTGGAAATGGCCGGACTGACCGACAAGCGAAGCAACCTGACCGGTTCACTGGCCGGTGGCTGGAAACAGCGCCTGGCGCTGGGCTGCGCGGTGCTGCACGAGCCGCCTATCCTGTTTCTCGACGAACCCACCTCGGGGGTGGACCCCCTGTCGCGGCGCCAGTTTTGGGATTCGATCGCGCAGATGTCGCACGGCGGCACCACCGTATTCATCACCACCCACTACATGGAAGAGGCCGAATACTGCGATGAGCTGGCGCTGATCTACCGCGGCAAGATGATTGCCAAGGGCAAGCCTGCCGAACTCAAGACCCTGATACCCGAGGATATTCTGGAGATCCGCGTCGAACGCCCCTTCGAGGCGCTGGAACGGCTGGAAGCCTCGAAACTGGCACAGGAAGTCGCCCTGTTCGGCGATGCCCTGCATGCGGTGGTCGGCAACGCAGCCACGGCAACCGAAGCGCTGAGCGACTTCCTCGCACAGCAGGGCTTCGCCGTGCAGTCCATCAAGCAGGTTGCTCCCTCGATGGAGGACGTGTTCGTTTCCCTGATCGAACTCGATGACCGCCAGCGCGCGCAAGGAGAAAAAACATGACGAACCGTCGCTTTTCCTGGATACGCTTGTGGGCGCTGGTGAAAAAGGAGTTCATCCACATCATCCGCGATCCGCGTTCTCTGGCGATGGCGTTCCTGATGCCGCTGATCCTGCTGATCCTGTTCGGTTACGCCATCACCATGGATATCAAGACACTCAATCTGGCGGTCTACGATCAGGACAAGAGCGCCGCCAGCCGCAATTACCTGGAGAGCTTCCCGGCCTCCAGCTATTTTAGTGTGGTGGCCGTGGCGGAAAGCCACGCCGAAGTGCGCGCCCTGATCGACCGTGGCAGCGCACACCTGGCGCTGGTGATCCCGCCGCACTTCGCGCGCGATCTGGAGCAGGGACGAACGACGCAGGTGCAACTGATCGCCGATGGCTCCGACGCCAACACCGCAACCATCGCCATGGGCTATGCCGAGGCCATCACCAATCGTTTCAGCACGGCGCAACTGGGCAGCACAATCGAGCTCGCCGTGGATAACCGCCTGCGGGTCTGGTACAACCCCGAGCTGAAAAGCCGCTGGTTCATCATCCCCGGCCTGATCGCCGTGATCATGACGGTGATCACCGCGCTGCTCACTTCGCTCACCGTCTCGCGCGAGTGGGAGAGCGGCACCATGGAACAGCTGATCGCCACGCCAGTGCAGCCGATCGAACTGTTCCTCGGCAAGATGGCGCCGTATTTCGTGATCGGTGTACTGGACGTGCTGTTCTCGGTGGCGATGGGGGTCTGGGTGTTCGACGTGCCGCTCAGGGGCAGCTTTCTGTTCCTGCTCGGCGTCACCGCGATGTTCCTGGTGGGCGGACTGAGCCTCGGCATCATGGTTTCCACCATTGCCAAATCGCAGCTGGTGGCGAGCCAGCTGGCGATGGTGGTGACTTTTCTGCCCGCCTTTTTGCTCTCCGGTTTTCTCTATTCCATCGACAACATGCCGCGCTTTTTGCAGGTAGTTACCCATGTGGTGCAGGCGCGTTATTTTGTCGAGGTGCTGAAGAACATTTTTCTCAAGGCCAGCCCGCCTTCTTACGTGGCGGGCGACCTGATTTTCCTTGGACTGTTCGCAGCGGTGGTGTTCTCCGTTGCTTTGGGCAAGTTCCGCAAAAAGCTGGCCTGACGGAGGGACTATGTGGGAACGAATCTATCGCATGCTGGTGAAGGAATTCATCCAGGTGCTGCGCGACCCGCGCATGAAGGCGCTCATCTTCGTCATGCCGGTAATCCAGCTCATCATGTTCGGTTACGCCGTGACTACCGACGTGGACCATATCAAGACCGCAGTGTGCGATCTCGACAAGAGCCCGCAGAGCCGCGCCCTGATCGAACGCTTCACTGCTTCCGGCTATTTCACCGTGGTGGACAGCACCGACCGGCCCGAACGGCTGGGCGAACTGCTCGATCGCGGCAAGGCCACCATCGGCATCCAGATCAACCGCGGCTTCGCCGACGATTTGCGTTCGGGCAGGCAGGCAGCGATCCAGACCATCGTTGACGGCACCGATTCGAACACCGGCACGGTGGCGATGGATTACGCCCAGCGCATCACCCAAGAATTCTCCCGGGCACGATCTGCCCCGGTTGAGCTGACCACACTGGCGCAACCGCCGCAGACCAATCCCATCGAGCTGCGCTCGCGTGCTTGGTTCAACCCTGACCTGAAGAGTCGCTATTACAATGTCCCCGGCGTGATCGCCGTGGTGGTACTGCTGATTTCGTTGTTGCTCACCGCCATGGCCATCGTACGCGAGCGCGAGATCGGCACCATGGAGCAACTGATGGTGACGCCGATCCAGCCATTCGAGCTGATTCTCGGCAAGACCCTGCCGTTCGTTCTGATCAGCTTCATCGATGTGCTGGTGGTCACTTTCATCGGGATCAACTGGTTCGACGTGCCGATCCAGGGCAGCCTGGGGCTGCTGCTGTTCGGGGCGGGGTTGTACCTGATGTCCACCATCGGTATCGGCCTAT
>JBAZFV010000039.1:0-17410 GCA_041653255.1 Sideroxydans sp.
GCCTAATGCGATGACCTTGAACAGTTCACCCATTTCAGCCGGGCTGGTGAGTTTCTGCAGTTGGGCGGAAAGCGGCGCGTAAGCACGCACATCTTCCGGCGAGACTTCTTTCAGATAGTCCAGTGCGCCGTTGTTGAGCAGGAAATGCGCTTGCGAGGTGTAGCCGAGTAAATGTGCGCCATGGTCGATGGCTATTTCGGCGATTGCGGTGAAATCCACATGCGCGGTGATGTCCTGTAGACCGGGCAGATAGAACGGGTCGTTGTGTGAATGATGGCGATAGTGGCACATCAGCGTGCCGCTGGTGCGCTGCGGATGGTAATACTCGCGTGCACCAAAGCCGTAATCGATAAAGATCATCGCGCCATTATTCATGCGCCCGCACAGGCTGGCGACCAATCCACGCGCGGCGAGTGAAATTTCGCTCACGTAGTCGTCCGGTACACTGATATTTCTTGCAGTGTCGAGCAAAGGCGTGTTCTCTGACAATCTCTGCTGCCAGACGAAGCGGGTGCCTTCGGCGCTGACGCCACGTTCGAGCAGATGACCTTGCGTCCAGTGCAGCAGATGTACCGGTAGCGCATCCAGCACTTCATTGCCGATGACTGCACCGGAAATTCTTTCCGGTAGCGCGTCCAGCCAATGGATGCGCCCGAACAAATGCGGCAGTTTCTCCAGAAGCAAGATTCTCTGCCGTTCACGCAGGTCTGCACTCACTTCGAGGATGGCATAGCTTTCCGGCAACGCATCGCGTCGTTCCAGTTCGCCCAGAATATCCAGAGCCAGCTTGCCGCTGCCTGCGCCAAGTTCGAGGATGTGTGGCGTGCTGAGCTGCATTACTTCGGCCAGCTGGCGTGCCAGGGTGCGTCCGAACAGTACGGAAAGCTCCGGTGCGGTGATGAAATCACCCGCTGCGCCGAACTTGTGCGCACCGGCGGTGTAGTAGCCCAGCCCCGGCGCGTACAGTGCCAGCTCCATGAAGCGCGAGAACGGAATCCAGCCGTTCTGGCTGCGAATATCACGACGAATCAGTTCGCACAGTTGTGCGCTGTGGGTAAGTGCATCGGCGGAGGGGAGAGGCAGATTGGCAGGCATGGTCGGGTATAATTCGGCAGTTGTGCAAGTTTAGAGGGGAATGGAATGCAAGGCAAAACAGTGTTGGTGACGGGCGGTGCAAAACGCGTCGGTGCAGCCATCGTGCGCCACTTGCACGCGGCGGGGGCGAACGTCGCCATCCACTTCCGCAGCTCGGCAGATGAGGCGTTTGCGCTACGGGGCGAGCTAAATGATTTGCGCGCGGGTTCCGCTGTTTGTGTGCAGGCCGATCTGCTGGAGCAGGCCAGCTTGCCGCATATGGTGAGTGAAGTGGTGGAACGCTTCGGGCAGATGGATGCGCTGGTCAACAATGCTTCCAGTTTCTATGCCACACCGCTGACCGATATCGATGCCACGCAGTGGAACGACCTGGTTGGCACCAACTTGAAAGCACCGTTGTTCCTGGCGCAGGCCGCTGCACCGGAATTGCGCCGCCGGCATGGTGCCATCGTCAACATCGTCGATATCCATGCCGAGCGCCCGATGCATGGTCATCTGTTGTATAGCATGGCCAAATCCGGTTTGGTTGCGCTGACCAAAAGCCTGGCACAAGAGCTTGCGCCACAAGTGCGCGTGAATGGCGTCGCCCCCGGCGTCATCCTCTGGCCGGAAGGCGAGGAATGGGGCGATGAAGAAAGACGCCGCAAGATCGTGGCGCACACTTTGCTCAAGCATGAGGGGAGTCCAGACGACATCGCCAAAACAGTAAAATTCCTGATTGCGGATGCACCTTACATCACCGGACAGATCATCACGGTCGATGGTGGGCGCAGTATCAATATTTGAGAAACAGAATGAACGACATTATTCACCCCCTGCACTTCGAACATCAATCCACCAATTTCAACCGTCTCAGGGGCAGGCTGGAGCACCAGGTTGGCAAGGCCATTGCCGACTTCAACATGATTGAAGAGGGCGATACCATAATGGTGTGCCTCTCCGGCGGCAAGGATTCCTACACTCTGTTGGATATTTTGCTCACACTACGCAAACGCGCGCCCATCGACTTCAAGATCGTGGCGATGAATCTTGACCAGAAGCAGCCGGGATTTCCAGAAGAGGTGTTGCCGAATTACTTGCAGAAACTCGGCGTCGATTTCCACATCGAGGCACAGGATACCTATTCCATCGTCAAGGAAAAGATTCCCGAAGGTAAAACGACTTGTTCGCTTTGTTCGCGTCTGCGGCGCGGCATCATCTACCGGGTGGCGAGCGAGCTGGGGGCGAACAAGGTTGCGCTGGGACATCACCGTGACGACATGATCGAAACGTTGTTCCTGAACATGTTTTTTGGTGGCAAGTTGAAGGCGATGCCACCCAAACTGGTTACCGACAAGGGTGACCATATCGTGATCCGCCCGCTGGCCTATTGCGCCGAAAAAGACATTGCGCGTTACGCACGTGGCATGGAGTTTCCTCTCATCCCGTGCAACCTGTGCGGCTCGCAGGAGAACATGCAGCGAAAAAACATCAAAGACATGCTCACGGCCTGGGAAAGGCAGTATCCAGGCCGCAGCCAGACCATTTTCACCGCGATGCAAAATATCAAACCCTCGCACCTGCTGGATGCCGGGCTATTCGATTTTGTGCATCTGAAACTCGGCACAACAGTAGAAGAGGGCGATGTGGCATTCGATCAATAAAATCGAAGGCATGGAACCAAACATCCTCTGTCTGGTCGCAGGCCGGTGTATTGAATTTAACTTTAATTGGGGGGGGTATGCATTCCTGGATGAACCGTATTTATAGCGTCTTATTTGTGGTCATATTGGCCGGTTGTGTAGTTCCGCCCAGTACCAATGTCAAAGTATCCGAGGCCAACATCGCGAAATACGACGGGCTGGCCGAGCTGGCTGTGGTGGCGACCCTGGAAAAGAATGTGGAAGATGGGCGGAAGATCGGTATGCCTTTCCTTGCGCCGAATTATTTCCGTGAGGCACAACAAATTTTAAGAGAGTCCCAGGGAGCACTTGGCAACAAGCCGAAAGAGGTGTTGGTGAGCAATGCAGCCAAAGGCGATGCGATCCTGGAAAAAGGCCGTGCCGTGATGGATATCGTGCGATACCGTTTTTCCAGGGAGTTGGAATACAAGAAGCAACTGGATGAACTCGATGCAGCCAAGTTGCTGCCCAAGGAATATGACAAGGTGATCGGTGAGCTATCCGGCCTGATTCAGAAGGTCGAGCGCGAGCAGGCCGCCAACATCGAAGAGCAAAAGGAAGCGTTACAGAAATCAATGCAGGGTCTGGTGGTCAAGGCCGTGCAGGAAAATGCATTGCGCGAGAGTGAAACGATCAATGCAGAGACAAAAGCCATGCATGGTGAGTGGCAAGCTCCCTTGACCTATTCCGAAGCGCTGCGCGTCTACCAGTCGGCAAAGGACAAGATCGCCACGGCCCACCAAGATAAAGAGCTGGCAAAGCGGCTGGGTGCCGAGGCTTTGTTTGCTGCACACCATGCGCAGCAAGTCAACAAACGCGTCGCTCTGCTGCGAACCCAACTGCGGATCGGATCTTCCGGCAGTCTTTCTTCAGGCGTCATGATAAGTGCGGGAACGACGACTCAGGTGCAGGCGGGTACACAGATCGGGAGCCCGCCCGCTGCAATGGACAAGGTCTCCGTGGAGATGATCATCCTGCAGGAAGAAAATCGGCTGTTGGATATTTCCAAGGCGCTGGGCATCAGGGATCTGCGTGATCTGCCGCTGGACAAACAGGTGGCAGAGATCAAGCGCGTTGCTGAAAGCGTACGCCAGACCGGGAACAGCGTTGCTGCGCCAGTGCAGGAACCCGAAGCACGGCCGAAGGCGGTTAGCGAAGGTGCCGGGCAGACGAACGTGGAGCCTGGTGTCAGGGACCAGTAGCCTGCCGGGAGCGGCAGTATCCATGACGTAGCCAGACCATCTTCACCGCATGCAGAATGCCAAACCATCGCACCTGCCGGATACCAAGTTGTTTGATTTTGTGCATCTGAAATTGGACGGCAGTGGTGGAATGCGTTTTACCCTTGGCGATCCTGTATAACGGCGTTTGTACGCGCGATGAATTGGCAGTACCATCACGCAACACGGCACTTACAGGAGTGTTGGCATGAACCGAAAACAAAGAATCACGCTATGGGTCGGCTTGTTCAACGTAGCCTTTCTGCTGCTGTTTCCACCATTTGATTCGTTGTCGGTCACGGGCGCCAATGCCCTGATTTTTGCCGGCTTCAGTTTCGTGTTTTCGCACAGTAATCAGGAAGTCATCAATACGGATGTGCTGTTTCTGGAGATGGTGGTACTGCTGGTCAACGTTGGAATCGCATGGCTGTTGTTTCGGGATGCCAGATCGGCTTCCGGAGCTAAACATCGATTTAATGTGCAGAATGCAATCCTGATCGTGGTGGCAGTCAACCTGACCGTCATTCTGCTGTTCCCGCCGTTCGAGAATGTTTTCGAAGTCAGCCGTGCCCTCATCCCCACCTTCCAGGGTTTCTATTTCATTTTTTCGGCTGACCCGATGCACGCTATCATCGTGCCGGTGTTGTATGAAGAAGTCGTCTTCGTGCTGTTCAACGGCGCCTTGCTATGGCTGTTCTTCAGGAAGGAAAAGTCTGCAGAGTTGACGCCTAAACAGGCGATGGAGCTGATGCGCAAAATCAGTGGAAAACATTGACAGCAAGAATACTTCCCGTCTTATTCCTTTAATGCCTGTCTGTAGTCTTGCCGGTGGTGCTATTCAGCCCGGATTGACCGCCACCTTGAATATCACTTTGCGCACCATGCCATTTGAGACAAGCGGCGCATGTGCATCCTCGGGGAAAAAGATGCAGAAGTGGTCGGGTGGTACAGCGATCCACGAAGCAGGGGCATCGTGGAAGAAGCGGATGTCTTTCTCTTCACTATGTTCGCTCACCGGATTGTGGCAATCCGCCATCGGCTTCCAGCCCATCTGCTCATCACCCTCCAGCACCAACTGAATGTCAATGTAACGGCGATGTGCTTCCAGTCGCGCCATCTCTTTCGTCTTACCCGGCACAAGCTCCACGATGGCGATCAGATCGTCGCCGACAATGTGGTGGCGACCCGGTGCAACAGTGAATAAATCGGTGTCGCGGACGTAACTGAACACATTCCGGAAAAGCGGGTGCAGCGTGCTGTAGCGATCGGACTGTGAGAGAGAAGACAGAATCATTTTCTCTCAGGCAGCATGCGCAACAGTGTGTTGTCATGCTTGATGTGGTGGTGGTACAGGGCGGCAACGACATGCAGGCCGATCAGGTAGTAGCCGACCGTGCCGACCAGTTCATGCACTTCCTTGATTTGTTTTGCGAGCGCTTTGTCGGTAGCGATCAAAGGAGGAAGTTCGAGGCCGAAGAAGGGAATGACTTTTCCCGAAGCGCTCAACAGCATCCAGCCGGTCAGTGGCATCCCGATCATCAACGCATAGAGTGCCAGATGCAACAATTTTGCCGACAGCATCTGGATTCTTGCAGGTTCAGGACGAATGTTGGGGATGTGGCCTGGAAGGCGTGCTGTGATGCGCATCCAGACCAGAATGAAGACCAGCATGCCCAGCATAAAGTGCCAGGATTTCAGCATTTCGCGCGGATCGCTGCCTTTTTCGAACAGTTCGCGCAACTCGATGCTGCCATAGACACCAATAAACAACAGGAACATCAACCAGTGAATACCAATGGAAAGTGAACCATAGCGGTTTGCAGTATTCTTCCAGCTCATTTTTTCTCCAGACATATATGGGTTACCGGGTGTCTCCGACAGTGGTTGGTTGCAGAAGTTCTGCCGAGACTATAAAAATCTCGCCAGCATTCCTTTCGTCAGGTCGCCCTGCAACGGGATCTGTACCCGATGTCCGCTGCCGGGTGCGGTATTAAGTGTCTCGCCTTCGAGATTCTTCATCTCTTTTAGTTCGATGACGGTATTGCCGGAAGGGTGAATGATCTCCAGCCTGTCACCGACCTGGAATTTATTCTTCACGTTGATCTCGGCCATGCCGTTGGTACACGCCACGATGTCGCCGACATATTGCTGACGGAAACTTTCGGAGTGGCCGCGCATGTAGTTCTGCTGTTCGTGGGTGTGGTGGCGTTCGTAGAAGCCGTCTGTGTAACCGCGGCTCGCCAGTGCATCCAGTGCACCGAGCAATTCGAGATTGAACGGCCGGTTTTTGACCGCGTCATCGATGGCCTGGCGATACACCTGCGCGGTGCGCGCCACGTAGTAAATTGATTTGGTACGGCCTTCCACTTTCAACGAGTCGATGCCGATCTTCACCAGTCGCTCGACGTGCTCAACCGCGCGCAGGTCTTTGGAGTTCATGATGTAGGTGCCGTGCTCGTCTTCCAGCACCGGCATTAGTTCGTCCGGGTGATCCTGGCGTGAAATGAGATAGACCTTGTCCGCTTCCGGATGACGGGGCTGCGCTCCACAGTCAGACAATGCGCTGTTACTCAACGCCTTATCAAAATCAAAATCAATTTTTTGAATATCGCCGGTGCCATCCTCGATGGCGCTGTCCACTTTGTAATCCCAGCGGCAGGAGTTGGTGCAAGTGCCCTGATTCGCATCGCGGTGATTGAAATAACCCGACAGCAGGCAACGCCCGGAATAGGCCATGCACAGTGCGCCGTGAATGAATACCTCGAGTTCGATGTCCGGGCATTGCTGGCGGATTTCTTCGATCTCGTCCAGCGACAATTCGCGCGACAAGATTATCCGCGTCAGACCGAGCGATTTCCAAAATTTTACCGCTGCATAGTTGATGGTGTTGGCCTGCACCGAAAGGTGGATTGGCATCTGTGGCCAGCGCTCGCGCACCATTGCAATCAGGCCGGGATCGGCCATGATCAGCGCGTCCGGTTGCATCGCGATGAGGGGTTCCATGTCCGCCATGTAAGTTTTCACCTTGGCGTTGTGCGGCATCAGGTTGCTTGCGACAAACAGTTTCTTGCCCAGCGTGCGCGCTTCCTGAATGCCAATCTGCAACTCTTCCAGCTTGAATTCGTTGTTGCGCGCACGCAGGGAATAGCGCGGTTGTCCGGCATACACCGCATCCGCGCCGAAGGCGAATGCAGTGCGCATCTTGTCCAGAGTTCCGGCGGGAAGCAGCAACTCTGGTACACGTGACTTGCTCATCGGTAACCCAATCGCTTCAGGATTTCTATTGAAGCATCAGCATGATTCAGGGTGTAGAAATGAAGTGCAGGTGCGCCACCGGCAATGAGCTTCTCACACAGTTTGGTGACTACATCACGCCCAAATGTCTGCACCGATTCCATATCATCGCCATAGCCCTCCATAGTCTTGCGCATCCAACGCGGGATCTCGGCACCGCAGCTGTCGGAGAAACGCGCCAGTTGTGAGTAGCGCGCGATAGGCATGATGCCCGGCACGATGGGTGCGCTGACACCGAGCTTGCGTGTCTCGTCGACGAAACGGAAGTAAGCATCGGCGTTGTAAAAATATTGCGTGATGGCCGAGTTGGCACCCGCGTTGATCTTGCGCTTGAAGTTGAGCATATCCTCGCGCGCTGAGTTGGCCTGCGGATGGAACTCGGGGTAAGCGGCGACTTCGATGTGGAAATATTCACCGGTCTGGGCGCGAATAAATGAAACCAGCTCATTTGCATATTGAAACTCGCCGATGCAACCCATGCCGGAAGGCATATCGCCACGCAGGGCGACGATACGTTTGATCCCCATGTCTTTGTAGGTGAACAGGAGTTCCCGGATGTTGTCACGGGTGGAGCCGACACAGGACAGATGCGGTGCGGCATTGTGTCCTTCGGCATGGATCAGCCGGATTGTTTCCAGTGTGCGGTTTTGTGTGGAACCACCCGCGCCGAAAGTGCACGAAAAAAATTCCGGCTTCAGCGTGGCCAGTCGCTGGCGTACGGCAGTCAGTTTTTCGGTACCTTCCGGTGTTTGCGGAGGGAAGAATTCAAAACTAATTGGAATTGGTTTTTTCATATTGACCCATCAGTTGTGCGGCAGCTGCGGAGAGTGCCCAAGAGAATATGCTGTACACCACCGCGCCCAGAACGCCATACCAGAAACCATCGACCACGAAACCACGCAGGATGGAACCCGCAAACCAGAACAGCAGACCATTGATGACAAAGATGAACAACCCCAGTGTGACCACGGTGACCGGCAACGTCAGCACCAGAAAGATCGGACGGATGATCGTGTTCACCAAGCCCAGCACCAGTGCGGCAACGAAGGCGGTAAAGAAGCCGTCCACCTGGATGCCCGGCACCAGGCTGGCAACTGCAAACAGCGCCAGCGAATTTAGTGACCAGATGAGTAGTAGTCGTAGCAGCATATTTCTTTAACAAGACAAGAGGGGCGAACCTGACGTCCGCCCCTCGACATCATACCTCTATCGGCTTGATTAGTAGCGATAGTGGTCGGCCTTGTACGGGCCTTCCTTGGGTACGTTGATGTAGGCAGCCTGCTGGTCGGTCAGTTCGCTCAGTTGCGCATTCAGCGTCTTCAGTTGCAGGCGTGCGACCTTTTCGTCCAAGTGTTTGGGCAGGGTGTACACGCCCACCGGATACTTGTTCGAGTCGCGTTCGGTCCACAGTTCGATCTGGGCGATGGTCTGGTTGGCGAAGGACGACGACATCACGTAGGACGGATGGCCGGTTCCGCAACCGAGGTTCACCAGACGACCTTGGGCCAGCAGGATGATGCGCTTGCCATCGGGGAAGATGACGTGGTCGACCTGCGGCTTGATCTCTTCCCACTCGTATTGTTCCAGCGAAGCGACGTCGATCTCGTTGTCGAAGTGGCCGATGTTGCACACGATGGCGTTGTTCTTCATCTTCGCCATGTGGTCATGGGTGATGACGTGGAAGTTGCCGGTGGTGGTGACAAAGATGTCGCCGTGTTCACAAGCGTAATCCATGGTGACCACGCGATAGCCCTCCATCGCGGCTTGCAGTGCGCAGATCGGATCGATCTCGGTGACCCACACTTGTGCGGACAACGCACGCATGGCTTGTGCCGAACCTTTGCCCACATCGCCGTAACCAGCGATGACGGCGATCTTGCCCGCGATCATCACGTCGGTGGCGCGCTTGATACCATCCACCAGTGATTCGCGGCAGCCGTACAGGTTGTCGAACTTGGACTTGGTGACGGAGTCGTTGACGTTGATGCCGGGGAACTTCAGTTCGCCGCGTTCGTGCATCTGATACAGACGGTGCACGCCGGTAGTGGTCTCTTCGGTCACACCTTTGATGGCGGCGAGGCGGGTGGAGTACCAGGTCTTGTCGGTTGCCAGCTTGGCCTTGATCGCAGCGAACAGGCAGGTTTCTTCTTCCGAGCCAGGCTTGCTGATCAGCGATGCGTCTTTTTCAGCGCGTGCACCGAGATGCAGCAGCAAAGTTGCATCGCCGCCGTCGTCCAGGATCATGTTGGACAGGCCGCCGTCCGCCCATTCAAAGATGCGGTGGGTGTAATCCCAGTAGTCGGCCAAAGACTCACCTTTGACGGCGAACACCGGCACGCCTGTCGCTGCGATGGCAGCAGCAGCATGGTCCTGAGTGGAGAAGATGTTGCATGATGCCCAGCGCACTTCCGCGCCGAGCGCGGTCAGCGTCTCGATCAGCACGGCGGTCTGGATGGTCATGTGCAGGCTGCCTGTGATGCGTGCGCCCTTCAGCGGTTGCGTCTTGGCGAACTCTTCGCGGATAGCCATCAGGCCGGGCATCTCATGCTCGGCGATAGCGATCTCTTTGCGGCCCCAGTCGGCCAGTTTGATGTCAGTGATGACGTAGTCTTGAGTAGACATAAAGCACTCCATTCATTTGGTAAGTTAATGAATGGGCGCCGTTGCTACAGTTGAACCATCTCCGTCGAGCCTGACAGGTTCACCAAACGGTGACTGCTGCAGCGCCCCTCGGCGGGATGGGTGATACGAATACTTTTGTTAACGTCTTGTCCGTATTTTGGCTACGGCCGGTGCTTCGCACCTTAACATCGCTTGCGATGTTAGCCTTCGCCGAAATACTGTCAAACTGCTTCGCGGCGGGCTTACAGTCCGGCATCCGCACGAAGCGCGGCTGCTTTGTCAGTGTTTTCCCACATGAACTCCGGCTCCTCACGGCCGAAGTGGCCGTAAGCTGCGGTCTTCTCATAGATCGGACGCAGCAGGTCGAGCATCTGCACGATGCCTTTCGGACGCAGGTCGAAATGTTTTTGCACCAGTGCCGAGATTTTCTCGTCGGAGATTTTGCCGGTGCCGTAAGTCGTGACCATCACACTGGTGGGGCGCGCTACACCGATCGCGTAGGAAATCTGGATCAGGCACTTGTCGGCCAGACCGGCAGCGACGATGTTCTTCGCCACATAACGCCCGGCGTACGCGGCAGAGCGATCCACTTTGGACGGGTCCTTGCCGGAGAATGCGCCACCGCCATGTGGAGCTGCGCCGCCGTAGGTGTCAACGATGATCTTGCGTCCGGTCAGGCCACAGTCGCCCTGCGGGCCGCCCACCACGAAACGTCCGGTCGGGTTCACCAGATACTTGATGTCTCCCTTGATCAGTTCCTTGGGCAAAATCGGCTTGATGATCTCTTCGATAGCGGCTTCGCGTATCTGTGTCAGCGTCATCTCCGGCGCGTGCTGGGTGGACAGCACTACGGTGTCGATACGGTCGGGCACGCCGTCGATATATTGGACGGTAACTTGCGATTTTGCATCCGGGCGCAGCCAGGGCAAACGCCCGTCGTGGCGCAGTTGCGCCTGGCGTTCAACGATGCGGTGCGACAAGTGGATAGGCAGCGGCATCAGCACATCGGTTTCGCGGCAGGCATAACCGAACATCAGTCCCTGATCGCCCGCACCCTGGCCGAGGTCGTCGTCGTAAGCTTTGTTCACGCCCTGCGCAATATCCGGGCTTTGTTTGTCGTAGGCGACCAGCACAGCACAACCCTTGTAGTCGATGCCGAATTCGGTATTGTCGTAGCCGATGCGCTTGAGCGTGTTGCGCGCAATCTGGATGTAATCGACATTGGCGGCGGTAGTGATCTCACCGGCCAATACCACCAGCCCGGTGTTGCATAGTGTCTCTGCAGCGATACGGGAATGCTTGTCCTGCGCTAGAATCGCGTCCACGATGGCATCGGAGATCTGGTCTGCTACCTTGTCCGGATGGCCCTCGGACACGGATTCGGATGTGAAGAAATATTCGCTCATGGCTCTCCGCTTTCTGCTTCAATGATTAAATGGGCGCGCAGTATAGCAAATTCGCGCCGATTCCAAATTTAACGGATTCTCTGCATGGTCTTACTTTTTGATGTGCTGGCGCGCCTGCCCTTGCCGCTACTGCACCGGCTGGGGGCGCTACTCGGGTGGTTGACCTATCTGTCTTCCGCGCGCTATGCCGCGCGTCTGCGCGATAACCTGCGCCACGCCGGATTGACACATGCGGAAGCAGACTACCGGGAGTTGCTGCATGCCAATATTAACGAAGCGGGCAAGGGGGTGCTGGAGTTGCCGTGGGTGTGGAGGCGCTCACTGCCGCAAGTTCTCGCCAGCATCAAGGCATGCCATGGTTGGGATGCGGTCGAGGCGGCGCGCAGCAAAGGCTGCGGCATCATCATGCTGACTCCGCATCTGGGCTGCTTCGAAGTGATTGGTCTATACGTCGGCGCACACATGCCGATGACCATCATGTATCGCGCGCCGCGTTGGCCATCGCTGGATCGCCTGATGCATATGGGGCGCGCGCGCGCGCAGGTCAAGCTGGTCGGCGCCGACCTGGGCGGTGTACGCCAGATGTTAAAAACCCTGAAACAGGGCGGTACTATCGGTGTGCTGCCTGACCAGGCGCCGGGCAATGGCGAAGGCGAGTGGGCGCCGTTCTTTGGCCGCCCGGCCTACACCATGACCTTGATCGGGCGCCTGACCAAGATCAGCGGGGCTGCAGTATTCATGTGTGTGGGCGAGCGCCTGCCGCACGGAGCCGGCTATGCCCTGCATTTTTCAGCACTGGAATTCGACGCGGCCAGCTCCATTCCTAAACAGATGAACATTGCGCTGGAGCAGACGATCAGCAAGCTGCCCGAACAATATCTGTGGAGCTATAACCGTTATAAAGTACCGCGCGGTGCGAATCCTCCACCGGTGGAGGGGGGGTATTGATGTTGGCAAGACTGGGTGTCTTCATCCTGTGGCTGATCCATTTTCTGCCGTTCCGCGTCATCGTCGCCATCGGCAACGGGCTCGGAATGCTGCTTTACCCGTTTGCCCGCACGCGGCGGCGGGTGGGCGAGACCAATCTCAAGTTGTGTTTTCCCGGGATGAGCGATGAGGCGCGCACACAACTGGTGCGCGCACACTTCAAGATGTTTCTGCGCGGCCTGATCGAGCGCTGTATCTTGTGGTGGTCGAGCGCGGCGCGTATCAACGCGCTGATTCGCGTCGAGGGTGCCGAACATTTTGCGGCGCACAAGGGGCGGCCGATGATTCTGCTTACCCCGCATTTTGTGGGCATGGATGCGGGTGGGCAGTGGGTGGCGCAACAGACAGATACCGTGTGCATGTATGCCAACCAGAAAAGTCGCTACCTGACCGAACTGCTGCTGCAAAAACGCGCGCGCTTTGGTAATCAGCTTCTCTATTCACGCCAGCAGGGGTTGCGTCCTATCCTGAAGGGAATGCGCGACAACCTGCCCTTCATCTATCCACCCGATCAGGATCAGGGTATCAAGGATGGCGCATTCATTCCTTTTTTTGGTGTACCTGCGGCGACCATGACCTCGCTGCCGCGCATTGCGCAGATGACCGGGGCGAAAATCGTACCGTGCATCACCCGCGTACTACCAGGCGGTGCGGGCTATGTGCTGACCTTCTATCCGGCGTGGGATAATTACCCGAGCGGTGACGACATCGCCGATGCGCGCCGCATGAACGAATTTATCGAGCAGCGCATACTGGAAATGCCGGAACAGTATTTCTGGTTGCATAAGCGCTTCAAAACGCGCCCCGAGGGTGAAGAGAGGTTTTACTGATGGAATATAAAGACCTGCGCGATTTCATCGCACAACTTGAAAGCATGGGTGAGCTCAAGCGCATCACTGCGCTGGTCTCTACTCATCTGGAGATGACCGAGATCTGTGACCGCGTGCTGCGCGCACAAGGCCCTGCGCTGTTGTTCGAGAACGTGGCCGGACACCAAATGCCGGTACTCGCCAACCTGTTTGGCACGCCGCGTCGCGTAGCACTGGGTATGGGTGAGGAAGATATTGCTGCACTGCGTGAAGTGGGCAAGTTGCTCGCTTACCTGAAAGAGCCGGAGCCACCCAAAGGGCTGAAGGATGCCTGGGATAAATGGCCGATACTCAAACAGGTGATGACCATGTCGCCCAAGGTGCTGTCGTCTGCTCCCTGTCAGGAAGTAGTGTGGGAAGGCGCTGATGTCGATTTGTCGAAACTGCCGATCCAGCATTGCTGGCCGGGTGATGTTGCGCCGCTCATCACTTGGGGACTGGTGGTTACGCGCGGGCCGAACAAGGCGAGGCAGAATCTGGGCATCTATCGCCAGCAGGTAATCGCGCCAAACAAAGTCATCATGCGCTGGCTGGCGCATCGCGGCGGCGCGCTGGATTTTCGCGATCACTGTGAAAAAAATCCGGGGCAACCCTACCCGGTCGCGGTGGTGATCGGCGCCGATCCAGCGACCATGCTCGGTGCGGTGACGCCGGTGCCAGATTCCTTATCCGAATATCAGTTCGCCGGATTGCTGCGTGGCAGCAAGACCGAATTGGTGAGGTGTCTGGGCAGCGATCTGCAAGTGCCTGCTTCTGCCGAAATTGTGCTGGAGGGCGTGATCCATCCGGACGAGACGGCGCTGGAAGGGCCATATGGCGACCACACCGGCTATTACAACGAGCAGGACAAGTTTCCCGTGTTCACCATTGAGCGCATCACCATGCGCAAAGACCCGATCTATCACTCCACTTACACCGGCAAGCCGCCGGATGAACCGGCGATGCTGGGCGTGGCGTTGAACGAAGTGTTCGTGCCGCTACTGCAAAAACAGTTTCCCGAGATCGTGGATTTCTACCTGCCGCCGGAAGGATGCAGCTATCGCATGGCGGTAGTCAGTATCAAGAAACAGTATGCAGGTCATGCCAAACGTGTGATGTTCGGCATCTGGAGTTTCCTGCGCCAGTTCATGTACACCAAGTTCATCATCGTGGTGGATGACGACATCGACGTGCGCGACTGGAAAGAAGTGATGTGGGCGATCACGACACGCATGGATCCGGTGCGCGATACTCTGCTGGTGGAGAATACGCCGATCGACTATCTGGATTTTGCCTCGCCGGTGAGCGGTCTCGGCGGCAAGATGGGTTTGGACGCCACCAACAAGTTCTCCGGCGAGACACAGCGCGAGTGGGGTACGCCTATCGTGATGGATGACGAGGTGAAAGCGAAGGTCGATGCGATGTGGGGTGAACTGGGGCTGTAGGTGCTCAGAACGGACGGCTCAATTCGATACCGATCTCCGTGGTCTTGTTGTGTGGTTCCAGTCCATAACCATTCAGCACGCCGTTCCTGTAGACGGGATTGATGGCTGAATCCGCGATGTTCCAGTAATGCAGGTACGGTCCCGCCGACCATTCCTTGGCCACGTAGGAAAGCCGCAGTTTCATGCCATACCCATCGGTCTGTTTGCTGTCAAGGTCGCTATAGCCGAGACCCGTATCTGAAAGTTGCGAGAACTGGTTTCCGGACAGCAAATGGTCGTATTCAATCATGCCGGCCACTTCGTTCCCGCTGTTCAATGCAGTGCGATAGATGACCCCCACGGGAAAATAGATGTAGGTGCTCTCGCGTCTATAACCCGGATTCCCTGTACTTGTTATACCGCGCCCATCATTGAACAGGAAACGGTATCCGAGCCCGAGATAGGTTGAAACCGTCGATTCTTTGAGTAGCCAGTCGCTTCCGATCAGCGCGCGCCCTTCGAAATACCAGTCCAGCTCCCTGTTATGGCTCCCGGTGCCATAGCTGTTGTAGTCGACGGTGCCAGCGGCATATCGTAATTCGCCACGCAGAAAAATGTGACGGGCTGGGTATGCCTTCGTCGTGCGCAGGCTGAATCCACTCTTGAGCCCCTGCAAAGACGCCAAGCCGGGCTCTTCGTAGCGATAGTAACCGATGGAAATGGCGAGTTCGTTGCCTGTCTCTGTTGGTTTTCCGGCTGCCATGCTGGGCATGGCAATGCACATAGAGGCCAGGACGGATGAGATGGTTGACAGTATGCGCATGGAGTACCGGTTTGGATGTTGAGAGATTAGTGTTGTGCGGCGACCCACTCGATCAGTGCATCCTGCGCATCCTGCCCGCGCTTGGCGTGGGGATGGTTGATGAAGAATACAACGATCCATTCCTTGCCGTGCCTTGAGCGTACATAGCCAGCGATGGTCTTCACGCCCTCCAGGGTGCCGGTTTTGAGGTGGGCATGGTTGGCGGCGGGGCTATTGCTCAGGCGTTGTTTCACCGAGCCATCAACGCCCAGAATGGGGAGCGAGGATTTCAGTTCGGCATTCAATGGATGGGCGGCGGCGTGTTCCAGCAGTTGTGCCATATGGGATGCACTGATGCGTTCGGTGCGCGACAAACCTGCACCGTTCTCAAGCACCAGTTCACTGAAATTCATATGCTCACGTGCCAGCCAGTTCTGCATGGCGAAGATGCTGCGTTCGATGTTCATGCGCCGTCCGGTTTCCGTGCCGGAGAATACGGTGGGTGCAGTGCCTGCTTCATTCCCGAACGGCAGGGTTTCGCCCAATGTCAGGAACAATTGGCGTGCCATCACGTTGTTGCTGAATTTGTTGATATCCCGAATGATGCTGCTCAATGGGTCGGAATGATGCACTGAAAACAGCTTCGCCGTCGCACTTGTGTTGTCTTCGCGCTGTTGGCCTTGCAGCGTGCCACCGAGGTTCTTCCACATGGTGCGGAATACTGTTTCGATATAACGCGTGTGCGGCATCACATTCAGGTTCTGCTCGCGTTCGCCGCATCCTACGGGATAGTCACCTTGCAGCACCACACTGTCACCGTTGGGTTGCACGCTCAAATGGTCATTCCAGTTGTTGCAATTTCCTGTATTGCCATTGGGGGTGAGCTGGTTGTCCAGGTGCATACCGTCCAGTGGCGGCTCACTGACAACTCTCAAGCCGGCGCCGTCCGGCAGGTAGCGCAGACGCAGTGTGTTGAAGTTAAGCAGCATGGCATCGGGGCCGACGTTGTAGGCGCGCACCGGGTCGTTGTCGAATTCGGCCGGGTCGTGTTGCGGCAAATCAAAATAGCTGCGGTCCAGCACCAGGTCGCCGTCAATGTCGCGCAGTCCGCGCGCGCGCAGTTCGCTCAACCATAGCCAGAATTGCTCGATGGTAAATTTCGGGTCGCCGTAACCTTTCATGATCAGATCGCCATGCAGCACACCGTCTTTCAGCTCGCCGTCGATCCACGCTTCGGTCTTCCATGCATAGGCCGGGCCGAGAAGGTCGAGCGCGGCGTATGTGGTGAGCAGCTTCATGGTGGAAGCCGGATTCATTGCGCGCTGAGCGTTGATGCTGATGAGCGGGGCGTGCTTGCCCACTTCGCGCACTTCAACAGCGATGGCGGATTGCGGGATTTTTGCCTTCTTCAGTTCCTGCGTAACCGTCGCCGGCAGCGCTGCGGCGGCGACATTCACGGAGCACAGAAAAAAGGCAGTTAGGACGGCAAGCAGTTTCATGACAGCGCTTCGATGAGGGTGAGCGTGCGCGCAACCAGCATCTGCATCTCCTCTTCGGTGATGATGTAGGGCGGCATGAAATATACCGTGTTGCCCATCGGGCGCAGTAGCAATTCATGGTGCAGGCCGAGGCTGAAACAGCGTTGGGCAAAATCGGCGTACGGCGTCTCCACCTCGAATGCCCAGACCATGCCGGTATTGCGGAAGTTACGTACTTTGGAATGGCTGCGCAACGGCTGGGCGATGAGGTTGAAGAAAGCCGCTTTGGCGCGATTGACGTTCAGTACATCGTCCTGCTCGAAAATATCCAGCGTGGCGAGTGCGGCGCGACAAGCCAATGGATTGCCGGTGTAGGAATGCGAATGCAGGAAGCCGCGCGCAGTCTCGTCCGCGTAGAAGGCCTGATAGATATCATCGGTCGTCATCACCACCGACAGCGGCAGGTAGCCGCCGGTGATGCCTTTGGATAACAGCAGGAAGTCGGGGGTGATGTTGGCTTGTTCGCAGGCGAACAGCGTGCCGGTGCGGCCCATACCGACCGCGATCTCGTCG
>JBAZFV010000040.1:0-17396 GCA_041653255.1 Sideroxydans sp.
TCCATCCATTCATCCTCATTATGCGGATTCTGGTGAACGTGAACAGTGATTCTGCTCGAACGTGAACGCCGGAACGGCGTGTTGTGCTGGTGATTTGTTTTTACTTCAGGTGTTCACGTTGGGTCAAGTTTTTTTCTTTTTTCTCATGGATTCTCCGGTTAATTCGACAGTGTGAGCGCGGTGAACGATGCGATCTAGAATTGCATCCGCAAGAGTGGGCTCGCCAATCACCTCGTGCCATGCCTTGACCGGAATCTGACTGGTGATGAGTGTAGATTTCCGAGTGCGGTCGTCAATGAGTTCGAGCAGATCCTGCCGCTCAGCTTGGGTCAAAGTGGACAGTCCCCAGTCATCCAGAATGAGCATGTCCACCTTGGCCAATTGCATGAGTCGTCTGCGGAAACTGCCATCGCTGTGCGCCAGTTTCATTTCTTCCAGTAGGCGTGATGTCCGTACATATAGAACTGACAACCCCTGCCTGCACGCTTGATTGCCGAGCGCACAGGCGAGCCAGGTCTTTCCGCAACCTGTTGCACCAGTCAAGATTAGGTTCTGTGCCTGCCTAATCCAATCACAACCGATCAGGTTGGCCATGACACTCTTGTCTAGGCCACGACCTGCACGGTAGTCGATGTCCTCAACGCAGGCGGCGTGCTTTAAGCGTGCGTTCTTCAGTAATCGCCCCAGCCTTTGGTTGTCGCGGTGACTTGCTTCTCGGTCGACGATCAGGCCAAACCGATCATCAAACGACAGAGATTGCGTGACAGGCTGGACGAGTTGTTCTTCAAACGCCACCGCCATGCCGGGCAGCTTGAGCGTCTTTAGGGTGGACAGTGTGTGTTGGTGCAACATGGTGAATCCTTTCAAGTGTGGGTCGATCGTGTGGTGGTGGTTTAGAGCATGCAGATTCAGTGGTAGTAATCCGACCCGCGAACATTTCCGTGTGCCGGCAATGGCGCGTCAGCCACCGGAAACAGATCAGCATGCCGATCAAGTCCTGCCTCCAGTATTGACTGCACTGTTTTACGTTTCAGCGATCCTATGGTGAGCGCACGGGAACACGCGGCTTCCAATCGGTCTTCTCCATAGCGCCGCGCCAGACTGAACACGCCAAGGCAGGAGCGATAGCCCATTTCAGGATGGGGCTTGTCTTCCAACAGGCGGCGAATGATGGAACAGGTGGCAGGACCGATACGTTCACCCCAATTCAGCAGGCGCTGCGGTGTCCACTCCAGATGTTTCTGGTGTGATTTGGGCATGTGTTCCGTTACCGTGGTGTGTTTCCACACCAGTGCGCTTCTGGCGTGTGAGGCGACACGCTGCCCCTTGTGTAACACTTCCACTATCGAGCCTGTCAGACGAACGTCCAGCTGTGTCTTGGCAAGCTGGAACGGCACGCTGTAATAATGCTGGGCCACTTCGATGTGATAGTCGATATTGACCCGTGCCTTCAGCCATTCGGTGTATTCGTAAGCCTGTGCAGGGAGCGGTTTCATGGCCGGCCGATCAAGGCTGTCGAACTGGGAGCGACGGCATTCCGCCTTGTTCTTCTGGAAGGGCCGATCATTCAAGCCTTGCAGCAGTTCTGCAATGAGCTGGTTCAATTGGTGCAAGCTGAAGAAGGTGTGGCGACGCAATCTGGCTGTGATCCAGCGCTGCACTAGCAGTACGCCCAGTTCAACCATCGCTTTGTCACGCGGCTTGTAGGGGCGTGCCGGAATGATCGCCATCCCATAGTGCTGCGCCATATCGGCATAGGTGGCGTTGAGTTCCGGCTCGTAGAAACACGGTTTCGTCACGGCTGATTTGAGGTTGTCTGGCACCACAATCTCCGGCACGCAACCAAAGAACTCGAACGCTCTGACATGCGAGCCGATCCAGTCCGGCAACTTCTGGCTCATGGTCGCTTCGGCAAAGGTGTAGCCCGACGCACCCAGCACCGCGACGAAAATCTGCGCAAGTCGAATCTCGCCAGTTTGAGTATCCACGATGGGAATGCCATCGCCGCTGTAGTCGACGAACAACTTCTCGCCGACCTTGTGGGTCTGTCGCATGGAGAGCTTGAGACGGCTGCGGTACTGGCGGTAGTACACGCAGAACTGTGCATACTGATAGGGTTGCCCGGCACAGGAGGCCAGGTACTCTTCCCACAGCAACATCAACGTTACGCCTTTGCGCTTCAGTTCCTGATGGATGTAGGCACAGTCAGGCATGACATGGTCACGGACGATCATGGCGGGCGGAAACAAGCGCACAGCCAGTGCGCTGTCATCCAATCCATCGGGCAGCGGCCACGACAGCCCCGCAGTTTCAGCGGCTTGGGTGTATTTGGAAATGACCCCGACGGAGAGCTTCAAGCTGGCGGCAATTTGCCGACAACTCAAGTTGGCTTCGTATTTGAGGCGCAGTACATCTTTGATCTTGCGCATGGAACTCCTTACTGCTGGCATGGCCCCTCCAAAACTCAGGGATGCTCCAGCATTGACAGGTTAAGTTCCAGCACAAATCACGCTTGGTTCTGACATCGTGAACACTCATTCTGGTGAGTGGCTAAAAGTGTTCACGTTCGAGCAGAATCGGTGTTCACGTTCCTTCAGAATCTCTGTTCACGTTCGTCCAGAATGGGTGTTCACGTTGCCCCAGAATATGCAAGAGAGTTTCAACGGCAAGTTTCGAGACGAATGCTTGTCGATGGAGTGGTTCAGATCAAGAGCAGAAGCAAAAGTCGTGATCGAAAGTTGGCGGTGTCATTACAATGAAATCCGTCCACATTCGAGTTTGGGTAATCTGACGCCGTTGGCGTTCAGATCATTGGGCGGTAAGACCGCTGTAACCGAGGCCATTTCCCAAGTATGAATGGTCCGAAGAATCGAGGGGTGTCCGGAATTTTGTGTAAACGGGTTTTTGATTAACTCAATGAAATCCGTTCTTCAAACTGGATGGAGAAGCGGTTCAGCGCAGCTTTCCAGTCCCGGATTGGCATTGTCCACTTCTTGCTGATGTTTCTCAGCGCCAGGTAAAACAGCTTGGTCACCGCCTCATCGGTCGGAAATGAACTGCGTGTTTTGATGACTTTACGCAGGCTCATGTTAATCGACTCGATGGCATTTGTCGTATAAATCACTTTGCGGATTTCCGGCGGATAGTCGAAAAATGGGATGATCCGTGCCCAGTTCCGCCGCCAGCTCAGTCCAATCGACTGGTAATCCTTGTCCCACTTTTTCTCGAAGTCGGTCAGCATTCGTTCGGCGAGTTCGACGGTTGACGAGGTGTAAATCAGCTTCAGGTCGGCGGCAACTTCCTTCTGCATTTTCCACGGCACAAAGTTCAGGCTGTTGCGAACCATGTGCACGATACACAGCTGCACCGCCGCTTTCGGATAGACGGCCTCGATAGCTTCCGGGAAGCCTTTGAGCCCGTCGACACAGGCGATAAAGATGTCTTGCACGCCCCGCGTCTTCAGCTCAGTGACCACCTGCAGCCAGAACTTGGCACCCTCGGTTTGGGCGATCCACAGCCCCAAAACTTCCTTGTGCCCATCCATGTTCACACCGATCGCCAGATACACTGCTTTGGTTCGTACCGCACCGGCATCACGCACTTTGACGTGGATGCAGTCCAGATAAAGAATCGGGTACAGCGGATCGAGCGGACGGGCCTGCCCATGCCGAAATGACCGAGGAACGCATTGCCGCCGCCAAGACGGTTGAAGGCGTGATATTGAAAATCATCGGCGCGACCAACAGCGCCGGAAGAAAAGCGGCAAAATCTGCTTGACGTGCGGAACGCTACGCTATACAGTAAGCCATGATTAAAACATTCCGGCACAAGGGACTGCAGATGTTCTTCGAGACGGGCAGTAAGGCGGGCATACAACCCAGCCATGCGCCAAAACTTAAGCGGCAAATACGGCGACTGGATGAAGCCAGCAGCGCAGCGGACATGAACCTCCCCGGCTGGAAGCTGCACCCCTTGGTCGGCGAACTGGCCGGGCATTACGCGGTATGGGTCAACGCAAACTGGCGGATGACCTTCACCTTCGAAGGCAAGGATGCCGTGCTGGTGGATTACCAGGATTACCACTGAAAGGAAATTAAACATGAGCAAAATGCACAACCCACCACACCCCGGCGAAGCTCTGCGGGAAGATGTATTACCCGCCTTGGGATTGTCCGTCACCGATGCCGCCGCGCAGCTTGGCGTGACCCGCGCGGCACTGTCGCGCGTGCTGAATGAGCGCGCCGCAATCTCGCCGGAAATGGCCTTGCGCATCGAGCAATGGCTGGGTGTGGAAAATGGCGGGCGGGCGGATGTATGGCTGGCAGAGCAGGCATCCTATGACCTGTGGCAAGCCCGTAAGAGCTTCAAGCCGAAGGTGCGGCGCGCGGAATTAATCGCAGCCTGAACGAGTATCACCGTCTCCCATGCGGACCATGGGAAAGCGGGATTGCCTAGTGCTGACACACCGGGCAACCCCTAACCAAAACGCAACCTACAAAGGAGGTACGCATCATGGCTACTGGCAATTCTACCGCACGCAATACCTTGCCGACTCTGCTTGACGCATCCGACATATTGTCGGAGGCAAGGGTTATGGCAACTTTCGTTCAGTCGATTGCGATCAATTGTCGTCCCGGTGAGTCGATAACGCTGCACGCCGACCAGATTTCCGGTTTGGGCTACACCCTGCAGGAAATTATCGACCGCATAAAACTGGCCGATACAGCTCTCTCCGCTGCACGTGCGCAAGACAACGGCGATGCGCATTCCGGCGCAATGGCTGGAATGAATGCATTGCGAAACATCGAGCGCATCGCGGAACGCACAAAACGTAGTGCGCAAGATAGTGATGGTTTATCAATGGATGAATGGTGGCGCATTCACGATGATGCCGTGGGTGCGATGCGCCACGCAGCAGGCAAGCATGATGTATTCATGGCCGGATTCCTTGCTACGGTTGCCGGATATCACTCCAGTGTCTTTTTGTTGCGTAAAAATTCTTCGATCTGCTCTGCAGGAACCCCCTGACTGAACAGGAAGCCCTGAATCTCGTCGCATTTAAGCAGCCGCAGCAGTTTCGCCTGTTCATTTGTCTCCACGCCTTCCGCGATGACCCGCAAATTCAGGGAATGTGCCAAGGAGATGATGGCAGAGACGATGCTCAGATCGTCGGCATTGCTGGTCATATTGATAATGAATGCCCGGTCAATTTTTAATGCATTTATCGGCAGCTTGGCGATATAACTGAGCGAAGAATAACCGGTACCGAAATCGTCAATCACCACCTCCACCCCCATTTCCCGGATAACATGAAGCTTTTTGATGTTGGCCTCGATGTCCTGCATGATCAGGCTTTCGGTAATCTCAATTTCCAACCCGCCGGGTACCCCTGCAAAATCTCTCACCACGCGCTCTATCGTACTGACGAAATCATTTCTTTGCAGCTGAACCTGCGAGACATTGACGGCAACGCGAGGGGAGGCTAGGCCTTTCGCCTGCCATGCACGGCAATCCATCATCGCCTGCACCAAAGCCCAGGCGCCCGCCTCGATGATCATCCCGGTTTCCTCGAGGATGGGGATGAACTTCACCGGTGGTACCAAGCCGGTTTCGGGATCGTTCCAGCGCATCAGTGCCTCCAACCCCACGATCTGGTTGCTCTTGAGATCGACTTTGGGCTGGTAATGCAACACCAGTTGCTCCTGCTCCAGTGCTCGGCGCAGCTTGTTCTCAAGGGTCAGCTTCTCGGCGACCCGTGCATTGAGCGCGGGGGTATAGAACAAATACTTGTCGCCGGAGAGCTTGGTTTTTTTCAGTGCGGCTTCGGCGTTGTGGAACAATGTATCGGCATCTTTCCCGTCACCGGGGAAAATGGCGATGCCCGCTCTGACCGATATGCGCAGTTCCTGGCCTTCCAGCTTGAATGGCTTGCTCAGGGCTGTCGCGACCTGATTCTCAAAGAAGCGCACCACGTCTGCCTCTGCCCTGATATTGGGCAAAACCAAGGCAAAGCAGTCGGCGCTGATACGCGCCAGATGATCCACCCCAACCCCAATGGTTATCAGGCGTTCAGCCACCTGTTTCAGCAATGCATCGCCGGCGTGCCGCCCGAACGTCTCATTGATATCTCTAAAACGTTCCAGATCGATTGCCAGCACTACTATCTTTTCGCCGCTTTGCGCATCATGCAGGTGCTGACCCAAACGGTCGTAAAACAGCGTGCGATTCGGCAGGCCGGTAATGGTGTCGTAGTAGGCGAGGTAATTAAGCTTTTCCTCTTTTTTAATGTTGTCGATGGCAAATGAAACATCGCCGGCTATTTCGATCAACAACGCCATCTCTTCGTCATCGAACACATCCGGCTCCGAGGAGTAGAGCACGAACAAGCCAACCGGTTTGCCCTCCAGCATGAGTGGAAGCAATGCCACCGAACGATAACCACGGCTCAACGCCTCGCTGCTCCAGGCTGCCATTCGCTCGTCGCTGGCGATGTCGTTGCAGATCACCGGCTGCGCCTCGGTCAGTACCTGTACGGTTAACGCACAATTTCCCGGAATATCCTCGCGTGAGGTCCAATTGATTTGCGCCAGATAACCGTCGTCGCGGCCTGCCTGGGCGACCGGCGTCACCTGCTGGCTGTCTGCATCAAACTTGCCGATCCATGCGAAAATAAACCCGCCATGCTCCACCGTGATGCGACATGATTCCCTGAACAGTTCATCCTCCTCGCGGACACGCACGATCGTGGTGTTGATGCCGCTGAGCACGCTGTGAATCCGGTTGAGGCGCACGATCTTGGCTTCATTTGCCTTGCGCTGGGTGATGTCGCGCGCGATGCTCAGCAGGTAGGGCTTGTCGATTTCGATGAGTGCCGCACTGACTTCTACGGGGAACGTCGAGCCATCCTTGCGCCGGTGCACAGTTTCGAACTGCGCGCGTCCCGATTGCTGCAATTGCGCCTCGATTATTTTCAGGGAGTCCGCGCTGACGGCTGTGTCTATGTCCAAAGCGCTCATGGACAGTAGTTCTTCCCGGCTGTAACCCAAGACGCGGCATCCCGTCTCGTTTATGTCGAGAAAATGCAACGTGACAGGATCGAGCACCTCGATGGCATCGCTGGAATTGTCGAGCAAGGTGCGGAACAGCTTCAGCTTTGCCTCGGCCTGCTTGCGTTGGGTGACATCCCGGATCACTCTGACGATACCCTCCGATGCTTCTGTTTCGCTCGTCATCGGAGAGAAGGTATGTTCTGACGGAAATATCTCACCGTTTTTTCTCTTCAACTCATGCTCGAAATGGATGATCGAATCTTGGGCGATAGACTGCTGAACGCGCTGGACCACCTCCATAAAGTGCTGCTCGTCCACTTGGAGCCGCGATATGGACTGGCCTTTCAGTTCCGCAACGGAATAGCCGAATATCTTTTCCACGGCGGTGTTCGCGTTGATGATCCTTCCCTCCGGCGTGGTCACGAAAACGGCATCCTGCTGCGAATTGAACACGGCGCGAAACCAGGACTCGGATTGCCGCAGCGCTGCGGTTCGTTCCTCGACCAACTGCTCAAGATGTTCGTGCAGCCTGGCGCGCTCCAGCGCCACCGCCACCTGGTTGCCGACGCCGTAAATCATCTTCAACTCCGCTTCGTCGAACAGTCCCTGCTCCGCCCCGACCAAGTTCATGACTCCCATACTCCGTTTGCCGGTCCACAACGGCACACTGGCATGGTAGCGCAAGCCGTGCGTGTCGCCCTTGGCTGCCTTCAGCCGTTCGCATTCCATTATGTTGGTGACATGATCCAACTCTCCCGCGAGAAAGCGGCGCCGGCAGTCGCACAAACCATCCATCGCGCCTTCGCGCAGCAGGGCCGGCGGCAGATTGCGCGCGGCAACGAGCCGGAAGCCGGACTCTTCTTCCCACAGGGATATCCAGCCGGCCTGGATTCCGGGCAACGCCAAGGCCAGTTCCAGCGCTATTTCCGCCGCCTCGCGTTCGGTAAGCGCATGATTAAGGCCCACCGCGATACCGTACAACCCATTCAGCACCTGATTGGAATGTTCCAATTCCGTTTCGCGCAGCTTGAGCTCATTGTTTATATGAACCGCCTGTTCGTAAGTCGAGATCAACAGATCCAGGATCTGTTGCCGCTCCGAGTTGATGAAGTATTTCTGGCCGCCGAGATTGATTTCCACTCCCACCTGCATCTTGTGTTCCTTGCGCATATCAAGGTTCATCAACAAGTAATTGATGCGCGACAGCAGATAGCGCTCGTCATAGGGTTTGCGGATGAAATTGTCCGCGCCGCACTCCAGCCCGCGAATCACGTCCCGCGAATCCGAAAGCGTGGTGACCAGAATGACCGGGATGTCCTGCAGATTTTCGTCGGACTTGATCGCCTTGCACAATTCATAGCCGTCCATCTCCGGCATCACGATGTCGCTGATGACCAGGGTGGGTTTTTGCGCCTGCGCGGCTTCCAGTGCATGTTTGCCGTCAGCCGCAATGGTCACTTGGTAGCCGTGTTCTTCAAGCAGGAAACCGAGTTGTTCGGCCTGGGTGCGGCTATCCTCGGCGATGAGAATGCTTAAGTCATTATTCTTGTTTGTTTTGGATACCATCACTAACTCCCCTTCTTGTTATTGTTGTTTGCCAAACTTGTCAGCACTGCGGCAATCTTGTCCGGTGCCAGAATAAACGTCGCCGCATCGAGTTTGATTGCCTCGCCCGGCATGCCGTGTACCACGGAACTACCCTTGTCCTGGGCAAAAGTGACCGCCCCTTTTTCCTTCAACAGCCGCAGCTCCTCGGCGCCATCGCGTCCCATGCCGGTGAGCAGCCCGGCGACAACGCCGCCACCGTACACTGCAGCAAGCGAGCGAAACAGATAAGAGACCGAGGGTCGCAGCCCGTTTTCCGGCCCGTCCTGGGTAAGGACGATTTTTCCGCCGTGCTCCACCTTCATCTGGCATTCGTCAGGCGCAACGTAGACGTGGCCGGGCAGCATAAGCTCACCGTGCATGGCCACATGCACAGGCAGGCCGGACGACTGCGCCAGCCACTCGACGAAGGAGGTGATGAAGCCGGACGCCATGTGCTGGACGACCAATACCGGCAGCGGAAAATCCCTGGGCAGCATCGCCAGTATCGTCTGCAACACGGGCGGCCCGCCGGTCGAGGCGCCTATGGCGATCACTTTAACTTTTGCTGGGACTTTCGCCGCTTCACCCGCCACAACCTTCGCCGCTGCGGGTGATACCGGCTCGCGCCGCGTTTGCGGCCAGCGCCGCACCACCTTCACTTCCGACATCAGTTTCACCGTTTGCACCAGTTCCCTCGCGGTGGTCTCATGATTCGGGTGGCCGATGCCTGCCGGACGTGCCAGCACGGCCAAAGCTCCCGCTTCCATGGCGCGAAACATCTTGGTGTTCTCGTGCGGATCAGTGCTCCCGCTCACGATCACGATGGGAGTCGGGTCGGTTTCCATGATGCGGCGCGTCGCTTCCAGTCCATCCATTTTAGGCATGTGAATGTCCATCGTGATCACATCGGGCCGGTAGCGCTTCACGGCATCAAGCGCCTCCTCGCCATTGTTCGCCGTGCCGACGACACGGATGTCCGGATCCGAACCAAGTATGTAAACCAGAAACTCGCGCACCACGGGGGAGTCTTCAACTACCAGTACTTTGATCAAAGAAATTCCCCCCGTTAAAATTTCTGAAATATCAAGTAGGGGCACGGCGCGCCGTGCCTCTACAGCCTTCAATCAAATCAGCTGCCGGACAACTTCCAGCAGGTTGCTCTGATCAAAACTGCTTTTCACGATGTAGGCATTTGCGCCGACGTCGATGCCGCGCTCGCGGTGTTCACGTGATTCCAGCGATGTGACCAACACTACCGGCAGCGCGCCGAGCTGTTTGTCTGCGCGCACCTTGGCGGTCAAGTCAAAGCCATCCATGCGCGGCATTTCCACATCCGACACGATCAGATCGAATGTCCCGGTCTTGAGTGTCGTGTAGGCATCCACCCCATCCACCGCAGTAGTGACCCGGTAACCTGCCGATTCCAGAATGTTCTTGAGCAGCGCCCTCGAGGTGATCGAGTCTTCCACCACCAGGATGGCCCGCTTTGATGTTCCTCCGATTTTTTCTGCGGCATCGGATGCGGGTGGTGCCGACACCCGCTTCACGGCAGATGTTAGCAGATCGGGCACATTGAGCACCGCCACCCCCCGGCCGGTTCCCAGCACGCTCGCGCCGGCAATGTTGCGCACGCGCGCGAGCTGCCGGCCCAGCGTTTTGACCAGCACTTCCTGTTCGCCGAGAATTTCTTCCACCTGGAATGCCACACGCTGGCGGCCTGTGCCGAGAATAACCAGCGCGACCTGCGCCGAAGTGTTAGCCGTTGAGCTTTGACGCGGTAGTTCCAGCACATCGCCAAGACTGGCCAGCGCAACGATCTGTCCGTTCAGCGAAATTGTTGCGCGGTTTTCCACTGTCCTGATGTCCTGCTGTTCAACCCGCGCCACCCGCTCGATGCTGAGCGCGGGAATGACGAAACAATGCTCACCGGCTCGGACCAGCACACCGCGAAAAGTGGCCAGCATCAGCGGCAGCGTGATGCGGAAAGTGGTCCCGCCATCCTGATGGGACTCAAGCGCGACGACTCCGCCCAGCCGCTCGATTTTTTCCCGCATGATCGCAAGCCCGAGCCCGCGTCCCGAAATGTCCGTGATAATCGGGCTGGTGGAAATACCCGAAAGAAAAATGAGTGCCTGCGCCTCCTGCTCATTCAGTTTTTCAGCTTCCTCGGCAGAAACAAGATTTAGCCTGCGCGATGTTGCTTTCACCTTGTCAGCATCGATGCCTGCTCCGTCATCGGCAACCATGATCTCGATTTTTCCGCCATCTTTTTGCGCGATGGCGACTGATATGGTTCCGCAAGCCAGCTTACCCTTGCCCTGTCGCACGGCCGGGAGTTCGATACCGTGATCGATGCAATTCCGCAGCAGGTGCATCAGCGGATCCTTCATTTCTTCCAGGATATGCCGGTCGATTTCAATTTCACTGCCCTGGATCACCAGTTCCACCTGCTTGCCCTGGTCGCGGGCAAGCTCGCGGGTGAAACGCGGATAAATTTCGAGCAGCGAAGAAAACGGCAACAGGTGCATTTCCTTCACGTCATGCAGCAGGCTATCGCTCATGCCTGCCAATGCGCGCCGGTCATGCGCGGCAAACTTGCTCAAGCGCAGTAACCGTTCTTCCAGCGTTTTCATGAACAGATGATCGGACTCGAGATGTTCCAGCAGCTTCGGCAGTATTTTTGTCTGGAATTCCGATGACTGGATTTCTTGAGTTTTTAATTTTGTCAGTCCGGCACCATTGTCGTTGCTCTTGCCGTTACCTTTGGCGCCCCCTTCGACGTAGCGCTCGATCTGCCGCAGCACAGGCCGCGCTTTTGCCCGCTGTTTTTTCCAGATTGCGAAAGAAGCCGTGACCTCGCGCAACTCCCTGGCACGTTGCGCCGAAGCCAGCCGCGGCGACAGTAGTTCCTCGACCTGTCGCATCACCGCATCCAGCTTCTGCGTGGAAACCCTGACCGTTTCGGACGCAAGGCTGGGAGCAAGAGACGGCGCAGCAATGGTAACCGGCTCAGTCGCTTCAACCAGTAGCTCTTCAGGAACAGTCCCGGTTGGCGCCTGTTGCGACGACACCGGTTGCGCCATTTCAGATGGAGCAAACCGCCCCTGCAGGGCATCGCCGAGTTGTCTGACCAGCAGCGCAGACTTTGCCGGGCGTGACTCCGTCGTGCCCGTGTTACCGGGCGCAAGCAGACTGCCAAGGGCATCGACGGTCTGGTAGAGGAGATCGAACAATGGCTGGGAAACGGCGAGCTGTTTGTTCTTCAATGCCGCAAGCACACTTTCCAGCGGATGGCAGACCGACTCGATCTCCTTGAGGTTCACCGCCCGCGCGGCGCCTTTCAGGCTATGCGCTTCGCGAAACACAATCTCGACGATTTCTGCATACCGGTCTGCCACCGGATTTTTCTCCAGTTCGATCAGCCCCGCAGACATCGCCTTGAGATGTTCGTCCGCCTCGACCCGGAACGTCACAAGCAGTCTTTTTAGGAAATCATCGTTCTTGTTGGCCATGGTCGTACCTGAAATTTATTTACAAAAACCATCCGGGCAAGCTGTGCTCCTACGACGCTGTTCATGCCGCCCTGCCCCCGATCATGTCACTCAGCTTCTGTCCGAGTTCATGCAGGCTCTGCGCGGCGACCTCCGCCTGTTTGGTGCCGGACACGTTCTGCACGCTGGCCTGCTTGATGTTCTCCATCGCCTGTGCCACCTGATCCATGCCCACCATCTGCTGCTGGCTCGAGGCCGCGATCTGCGTCGCCGCCTGTGCCGCTTCCGCAACGCTGTCCGCCAGCAGGCGGATGGCTTCACCGGTTTCACCAGTTTGTTTCACCCCGGCCTGCACCGCCTTGTTGCCCTGCTCTGTAGCCAGCACCGCGGTGCCGGTCGCTTTCTGGATGTCGCCGAGGATCGTGCGCACCTGGGCGGTGGCCTGTTTGGATTGTTCCGCCAGGCTCTTGACCTCTTGCGCCACCACCGCGAAACCCTTGCCCTGCTCGCCCGCCTTAGCCGCTTCGATCGCGGCATTCACCGCGAGCAGGTTGGATTGTTCGGCCAGGTCGTTGACCGTGGCGATGATCTCGCCGATGGACTGGCTCTGCTCGGACAGCCGCACGATGCTCTCGGCGATGGATTCCATTTGTTCCTGGATGCGTTGCATGCCCTGCGCCGTTTCTTCCACAGACTTGCGTCCGTTCTGCGATATCTGCGAGGCTTTCTGCGCGCTGTCGGAAACAGTGCGCGCCTTCTGGTTTGCCAGCTGCGCCGTCTGTTTCACTTCTTCCACTGTCGCCGTGGTCTCGCTCACCGCAGCCGCCGTCTCCGCAGCACCAGAAGCTACCTGCGTCGTGGTGGCCAGAATCTCGCTGGAGGATGAGGCGAGCACACCGACCCCTGTGTTGATCTCGCTCATCAATTTCCGCAATCCGTCCAACATCGTGCCGAATGCGCGCAGTAGCTCCCCGACTTCGTCGGTGCGATGTCCAGCGGGAATGCTGACTGTAAGATCACCGGAAGCGACTTTCCCGGCGATGCCCGAGAGCATTTGGAGCGGCGTTGCGATGATCCGGCTGATCAGCAGCGCCATGGCCACTGCCAGCAAGATTGCCGCAACGCCGACCATGACGAACAGGCGCTGCGTGCGCTCTGCTGCCAGCTCGGATTCCACCACGGCGGCATGCGCCTTTTCTACTGCCGCATCGCCCAACTCTATGGAAATGGCGCGTATTTTCAGGTAGCGCTCGTTTTGTATGCCCAGCATAATCGTCTCGGCCTGTTCCACCTTCCCGGCATAGATCAGCGGAATGAGCTGGCTATCACGCGTCTGCTCGAACGCCTCGCGGATTGTCCTGAGTTCTTCCAGTTTGGAGTACAGAAGCGAGTCATTGCGATTGCGTTCCCGCAGGTGTTGTGTGACCTCAGAGATTTCCTTGCTGCGCTCCTTGATATCCTGATGCCAGATTTCTTGATCTGATCGCTTCGTTACCAACAGCATGCTGAGTAGCGACGCCCGCACCCCATTTTCGTCCGACCGTAGGGTCATCATATCCACGGCGTTGGCGAATTCCGCCTGATATAGCTTTTGCTGCGCGGCCTGAATCGTTGCAATACCCTGGTACGCAATCACAATCACGGTCGCGAGGAAGGCTATCATCAGCCCAAAGCCAAGGAAAAGCTTGTTGCGCGTCGTTAAATTCAAAAACCATTTCATTTTGCTCTCCTTATTATTCTGTCAAACTCGAACCGAAATATTTCCTAGCTCCCCACCTTTTCCTGCACGATGAGCTTCTCGTCATTCAAAAGTTTTTCAGCATCGAGTATGACCACGCGCTCCGCAGTTACCCCCAGCAGATAGTCCTCGCGGATACCGGTCAGCGTGGGCAAAGATGGCTGAATACCTGCGCGTGGAATACGACGCACGCCGCTGATCTCATCGGCCAGAATGCCGAACACCATGTCTGCGGATTCGAGCACGATCACCTTGTTGAGATTGGTCAGCCCTTTTTCCGGCAAATCGAAGAATTTCTTGATGTCGATAACCGGGAGGATCTCGCCGCGCAGATTGACGATACCGAGCACGAAGGCTGGGGTGCATGGTAATGGCGTAATATCTTCCAGCGGGTAGACCTCGCGAACGTATTCTGATGCGATGGCATATCGCTCATGGGCGAGGAGAAATTCAATGACTTCGATACTTGCGTCTGCGGCCTCCGCTGACACGGCTTCCCGGGCGAGTGTCCGGGCCCTTTCTTTCAATATCCGTTGGGTATCCTCGGTAGTCGGCGCCCAGATATGCTCGGTTGCAATGCGCGCCGTTTCCAGACGTCGTTCTACCTCGCGCCAATCGGTTGGTTTGTTGTTTTTTCGCGGTGTGCTCATCGCTGCATTTTCCTTATTATCCCAAATAGTTCATTAGCACAAAACTGCGTCATTCCCGCGCAGATGGGAATCCAGTTTATTGCGGATGCCCATCAGGTTAAGTATTTCGTCATTCCCGCGCAGGCGGGAATGACGGGTTAATGGATTATTTGGGTTCATGCGTTTGACTCAACAGGTTGCGGCAAACTTGCCAGCAGGGACGTGACGATCTCTGCCAGCCGTCCGGCTGTCAGCCCGTCTGCTTCCGGTAGCGTCTCATCCGGCGGGTGATTGCGCAACAGCAGCAACACATTTCCGAAATAGCGCTGCGCTTCCCGGTAGCGTCCCTGCGACTGATGCAGGTTCCCCAGCGCAAAGTGAGCAAGCACAAAATCAGGATCGAGATAGAGCGCACGCATCAACGAGCGGATCGCAATATCGTGCTGCCCCTGCTCCTGCAAAATAGTGGCCAGCAGAAAATGGTGTGACGGGTTCATTTTGTCGGCGGTGATCGCCTTTTCGCACCATTCCAGCGCCTCGCTGAGCTGGCCCTGATTGGCACAGCTGCGCGCCATGCGGGATGGTGCTTCGTCCTCTTCCGTTTGTGGAACCGGCAATCGGTCTGCCTGCGGCGCATGAATAGCAAATGTCACAACATCGGGTTCTGTCTGCGCAACCGGCAGCAACGGTGGCGTAGCTTCTGCTTCCCTGAACGATTGCAAAAACTGATGCTCGTTGATCTGTGACTTTGGTTTCTGTATTTGGGATTCGGCATTAACCATCTTCCGGTACAGCATGCCCCCCGAAAACTCGACCGGTGTGAACGAGGAAAGCAATCTGTTCGAGGCTTCCGTTGGACTGACAATCATCCATCCGCCGTCAACCAGCGCGCGGTGAAAATTGTCGACAACCTGTTTTGCCCGCTGCGCGGTGAAATACATCAGGACATTGCGGCAGAAGATCACGTCCATCGCACCGGTGTTGTTCGACAGCGATGGATACACATCTTCGGCAAAATTCAGATAGGAAAACGTCACCATTTTCCTGATATGCGGAAGTATTTCCAGGCGTCCGTCTGCCCCTTTGGTGAAATACCGTTCGCGTAGCCAGCTAGGCGCATCTCGAAACGACCATTCGCCATATACGCCCTGCGCCGCCTTGCGCAGAAATTTCGGATTGAAGTCCGTCGCCAGAATGGTAACGTGCCATTCCTTGAGATCAGGAATGAGTCTGTCGAGCAGTATCGCGATGGTATAGGCTTCCTCGCCCGTGCAACAGCCCGCACTCCAGATACGCAAACGACGCTGCTCATGCTGGCGGCGTGTCTGCAACAGCTGAGGCAGAATTTGTTCTTCCAGAATTCCTAAATTCTGCTTTTCCCTGAAGAAATAGGTTTCTCCCACGCTCAGATGGGTGGCGAGAATCTCATTCATATGACGTGTCAGTGGGGTTGACAACAGCCAGTGCGCGCATGATTCCAGATCCGAAAAATTGAAGTCCGGCGCCGCTGCTGCGATTCCACGTTCGAGATCACCCCAGCGTTCCTGCGGGAAGTTCAAACCCGTCTGCTCGACCACAAGTTCGCTCAGGCTGGATAACAACGAATCGGGAAGGGTGGCCTGCATGGTTTGCCTCAGGAAGTATCCAGTGGCCGGTTTTCGAGCACATGGGCCAGAGAATTTTCTTCTTCCAGCGAAAGAAATTTGTCCAGGTCGTGGATGAGGATCAAGCCGTCGGTCAGTTTTACCACTCCTTCCACATACTCAACATTTGGAAGGACGTCCTCTGCCACGATCAGGCTCTGTGCGGGACATACGATGACGTCCAGCACCGCGTCCGCGACCAGTGCGACAGGCCGCCGCACCGTATGTGCGACGACCAGTTGGTCAGTCAGCGCAATCTCCCGTTCCGGCAGGCAAAAACGCCGGCGCATATTGATAACCGGGATGACTCGCCCCTGGAAATTGACCACGCCAATAATGATGTCCGGCGCATTCGGCAACGGGGTGATAGCCACCATGCGCACCACCCGTTCCGCTACAGACAAAGGCAGGGCGTAGCGTTGATCGCCCAAGGTAAAAACAATGAGGAAATCTGACTTTTTCATTGCAGTTCCGGAGTGATGTTCATGGCTACCAAACGGGCAGGCGTGTGTGCCGGCTACCGCTTTAGTGTAGTGTTATACGCTTCAACAGATGTGCAGTTCTCCATTCGACATTACCCTCTTTGACCTTCCCCCGAAAAATAGTCTTCGGGGGAAGGTCACTTCGCTACGAGAAGGCTCCTTGTATCAGCCACTTGTCAGACGATTGTGCTGGATGGTATTGGCACGCGCCAGGACTACCCCGAACAGTTGCGGCGCATCCGTTTCAAAGACCCGGAGACCGGCAAGACGCTGGTGTTTCTCACCAACAACTTTACGTTGCCAGCGGCAACGATCTGCGCACTCTACAAGGGCCGCTGGCGGGTGGAGTTGTTCTTCAAATGGGTGAAGCAGCATTTTCGTATCCAACGTTTCTATGGCACATCCGAGAATGCGGTGAAGTCACAAATCTGGATTGCCGTCTCGGTTTACGTACTCGTCGCCATCATCAAGAAGCATCTCAACCTGGACGCTTCGCTCTACACTTTGCTACAGATTCTGTCGGTCACTCTGTTCGAGAAAATGCCCATTCAACAAGCCTTGCAGGGCATCGGCGGTCAGTCAGAAAACACCGATTCAAGCAACCAACTGAATCTATTCGATTCTTAACCGGACACTAGTGATTTTGCCTATATCTTAATATTGCTAAAGATTTGCAGTCTACATCCAATATCTTGGAATTCATATATTGCCCGCAACCCTCCCAATGGAGAATCCGCCAGCACCAGATGCCCGCCATGCAGACGAACAGTACTTTTA
>JBAZFV010000041.1:0-17001 GCA_041653255.1 Sideroxydans sp.
CGCTGGCGCAGCGCAATGTGATGTCGCGGCGCGCGCTGAAGACTCTGTTGCACGGTAGCGGGGTGCCGAGTTTTCTGGATATTAACCTGCGTCCGCCGTGGTATTCCGGACCCACCCTCAGACGATCCTTGCAGTTGGCCAATACCGTCAAGTTGAACGCGGACGAAATGGCGGTTCTGGCGGAAGACATGAAGCTGGCGGGCGATAATATGATCGGGCAGGCGCGCACACTGATGCAGGATTACGGTCTGGAGCGGATGCTCATCACCTGCGGTGCCGACGGTGCGTGGCTGATTGAGCCGGATGGCAGCGAGATTCGTGTTGCCCCGTCGGCCCGTTCTGTCACGGTGGTGGATACAGTCGGTGCCGGCGACGGATTCTCGGCTGTGTTCATCCTCGGCATGATGCGAGCTTGGCCGGTGGCGCTGACGCTGGAGCGCGCCCACGTTTTTGCTGCCACGATCTGTGAAATCCGAGGTGCCATCCCGGATCAGGATGATTTCTACCAGCCGTTCAGGCAGGAGTGGAAATGAAGAAAAGAACACAGGCAAAGCCGGACAAGCCGCTATTTATCGTGCTAATCAGTGTGCACGGCTTGATCCGGGGGTACGATCTGGAACTGGGCTGCGATGCGGATACCGGTGGCCAGACCAAGTACGTGGTGGAGCTGGCGCGCGCGCTGGGCGAACGGGACGACGTTGAAAAAGTGGTGTTGCTGACGCGACGAGTCATCGATCCGCAGGTGAGCCGCGATTATGCTGCTCCGCTGGAGCCACTGTCGGACAAGGCAAGTATCGTGCGCATCGAATGCGGCGAACAGAAATATCTGCGCAAGGAGATGCTGTGGGATTCGCTGGAGAACTTCTCTGATAACACCCTGGCCTGGATCAAGGCGCAACAACGCCCGCCCGATGTCATTCACAGCCACTATGCAGATGCCGGTTATGTCGGTTCCCGGCTGTCGCACCAGTTGGGCATCCCGTTGGTGCATACCGGCCACTCGCTGGGGCGCAGCAAACGCAAGCAATTGCTGGCCAGCGGCATCATGCGCAGCGAGATCGAAGATACCTACCGTATCTTGCGCCGTATCGAGGCGGAAGAAACCACGCTGGGCGTAGCCGAGCGTGTCATAACCAGCACCCGCCAGGAAATCGAACAGCAATACGGCTTGTACGATTTTTATCAGCCGGAACGCATGCGCGTGATTCCGCCCGGCACCGATCTGATTCAGTATTTCCCACCGCGCGGTGATGAGAAACACAGCGAAATTGCCCTCGAACTCAAGCGCTTCCTGGCCGAGCCGAACAAGCCAGTCATTCTGGCGTTGTCGCGTCCCGATCCGCGCAAGAACATTGTCTCATTGATCGAAGCCTACGGCGAATCGCCGCAGCTGCAACAGGCGGCGAATCTGGTGATCGTGGCAGGCAACCGCAACGACATTCAGGAGATGGAAGATACTTCCGCGGCCGTGCTGAACGGTATCCTGTTGGCGATCGACAAGTACGACCTGTACGGCAAAGTGGCTTATCCCAAGCATCACCAGCCCGGCGATGTTTCGCTACTGTACCGGCTGGCTGCTTCCTTGCACGGCGTATTCGTCAATCCCGCGCTGACCGAACCCTTCGGCCTGACCCTGATCGAGGCCGCCGCTTGCGGCCTGCCCATCGTGGCGACCGAGGATGGTGGTCCGACCGACATCATTGGCAATTGCCAGAATGGTTATCTGATCAATCCGCTGGACAAGGCGGTGATGGCGGAGACGCTGCTCACCGTGCTCTCCGACAGGGCGACCTGGCGGCGCTTGGCAAAAAACGGCATCGACGGGGTGTGCCGGCACTACTCGTGGCAGGCGCACGTGGAAAAATATCTGCAGGTCATCCGTCCGATGGTGGAAAAATCCGAACCCTTACCGCCCGTACAGTCGCACCGGCGTCCGGGCATGTTCCGCAACAAAGCGCTGTTTACCAGTATTGACCTGAACCTGATCGGTGACGACCAGGCGCTGGTGCAATTGCTGCAGCGCCTGCAGGAGCACCGCAAATCGACCATCTTTGGCATTGCCACCGGACGCAGGCTGGACGATGCGCTGGCCAATCTGCGCCGGCACAACATTCCAAAGCCCGATGTGTTGATCACCGGACAAGGGACGGAAATCCACTATGCACCGGATCTGACACGTTCCACCGTTTGGGTGCGCCACATCAATCACCTGTGGAACCCTCAGGCGGTGCGGGACATACTGGCCGACATGCCGGGTTTGTTGCTGCAGTCCAAGGGCCAGCAAAGCCCGTTCAAGATCAGCTATTACGTCGATCATGCCGTAGCGAGCGCGCAGGATATCCGCCAGACCCTGTTGCGCAACGAACAGGCGGTGAATGCAGTGTTCTCGTTCGGCCAGTTTCTTGATGTGGTGCCGGTGCGTGCATCGAAAGGGCTTGCCATGCGCTGGTGCGCCGAACAGCTGGGTTTTGCGCTTGAACATACGCTGGTCTGTGGCGTTACCGGCGCCGACACCGACATGTTGCTGGGCAATACGATGGGGGCGGTGGTGGACAATCATCATCTGGATGAATTGTCCGATCTGGCCGCTATCGACAGCATCTATTGCGCGCAGCAACAGCATGCCGCCGGCATACTGGAGGCGATAGAGCATTACAGATTCTTCGACAGCGTGCCTACGGGGAACGGGGTATGAGATTTCTGCTGTGTACCGACCTGGACCGCACACTGATTCCTAACGGGCCACAACCCGAGTCACCTGCCGCGCGTGAGCGTTTTCGGCGATTGGTCGGCCGTGAGGAGGTGACTCTGGCCTATGTGAGTGGACGTCATCGGGCACTGATCGAGCAAGCCATCGCCGAATATCATTTGCCACAACCGGATTTCGTCATCGCCGATGTGGGTTCGAGTGTTTACCGGATTGCGGATGGTGTCTGGCAGCAATGGGATGAATGGGATGCGCAGATCATGCCGGACTGGGCCGGATGCTCGCACGCTGAACTCCAGCAGTTGCTGAGCTTCTCGCCAGCCCTGAAATTGCAGGAGCCGGAAAAACAGAACCGCCATAAGTTGAGTTTCTATGTGGCGCTCAACGTGGATGCGCCGGTGCTGATCGCCGAAATGAGGGTGCGGTTGCAGCAGGCGGGAATCAGGGCGAATCTGATTTGGAGCATAGACGAGATGGCAGCCGTGGGCCTGCTGGATGTGCTGCCCGCGAGTGCCAACAAACTTCATGCCATCCATTTTCTGATGCGAGAGATGAACTTTACCCGGACGACGACCCTGTTTGCGGGCGATAGCGGCAACGATCTGGATGTGCTGCTGAGCGATGTGCCGGCCGTGCTGGTGGCCAATGCCGATGCCGGGATGAAACGGCAGACGGCTGCGGCACAACCGGAAATGCTATACATTGCCTGCGGCGATTATCTCGGCATGAACGGAAATTACAGCGCGGGTATCCTTGAAGGCGCGGCACATTATTGGCCTGAGGTGGATGCCTGGCTGCGCGAATTGGACTGAATCGAGGACCACGATGTACGAACAAGCTTCCCATGCCATGCTGAACGAGATCCTGATCGAGCTTAAGCCTGAGATCGGGAATATGCGGCTGCGACATTTCTATACCCGGCTGGGTGCAAATTTCTACAGCATCCATTCGCTGTTCAAGCTGCTCTATGGCAATCGCCCTGACTTCAAGGAACAGATGGTCAGCCTGGTGGAGACGATGGCTTCTCGCTACATCGAGCGCGTGCCGCACTTGCGCAAATCCGATCTGGCGCGCGAGCGCGACTACAACTGGTTCCTCAGCCAGAAATGGGTCGGCATGGCGCTGTATTGCGATCGTTTCGCGGATGATCTCAAGGGGTTGCGCGCCAGGCTGCCCTATTTGCAGGATCTGGGGATCAATATGCTGCATGTGATGCCCATCCTCGACTGCCCGGCGGACGCCAGTGATGGCGGTTATGCGGTACGCGATTTCCGCAAAGTCGATGCACGTTTCGGCACGACGGAAGATGTCGAGGCACTGGCCTCCACCCTGAAAAGACGCGAGATGCTGCTGGTGCTGGATGTCGTGGTCAACCACACATCAAATGAACACGAGTGGGCGCAGAAGGCGCGCAACGGGGACAAGAAGTATCAGGATTACTTCTACATCTTCGACGATCGTGAGATGCCCGACACCTACGAAGAAACCATGCCGGAAATCTTTCCGCTCAACGCCCCCGGCAACTTCACCTGGGATGAGGCGATGGGCAAGTGGGTGATGACAGTCTTCAACAGCTATCAGTGGGACCTGAACTACCACAATCCGGCAGTGCTGATCGAGATGATCGACATCATCCTGTTCTGGGCGAACAAGGGAGCAGACATCTTGCGCCTGGATGCGGTGGCGTTCCTGTGGAAAAAAATCGGCAGCACCTGCCAGAATGAGCGCGAGGCGCACTTGCTGTTGCAGTTGATGAAGGATTGCTGCCAAGTGACAGCGCCCGGGGTGCTGTTCATCGCCGAAGCGATTGTCGCTCCGGGTGAAATAGCCAAGTATTTCGGTGAAGACGCGATCATGGCCAAGGAGTGCGAGATCGCCTATAACGCCACACTGATGTCATTGCTATGGGACGCGGTAGCGACCAAGAATGCGAAGCTGCTCAATCTGGGTATTCAGCATCTCCCCGTCAAACTGGAACGCGCGACCTGGCTTAATTACGTGCGCTGTCATGACGATATCGGCCTCGGTTTTGACGACAATGATGCACGATTGGCGGGCTACGATCCGCAGCAGCACCGCCGTTTCCTGATTGATTATTTTACCGGCAGATTTGCCGGCTCTCCCGCCCGCGGGCTACCTTTTGGCGAGAACGTAAAGACTGGTGATGCACGTATCTCCGGCGCACTGGCTTCGCTGGCCGGGCTGGAGTCCGCACTTGAATCGAAAGATGAACTGGCAATTGACGAAGCGATTCGCACCATTGTGCTGTTGCACGGCATCATTCTCTCCTTTGGCGGGATTCCACTGCTGTATTACGGCGATGCGATTGGCTCACTCAATAGCCTGGAATATCTCGCCGACCCCTCCAAAGCCTCCGATAACCGATGGATGAATCGCTCAAATTTTGATTGGAAAAAGGCGGCAAGACGCCATCAGAGCGGTACTGTGGAACAGCGGATATTCAGCAGACTGAAGAAGTTGATCGCGTTGCGCAAAGAATTGCCTGCTTTGGCTGATCTGGATATCCGCCAATTGATTGCGGTGGAAAATTCCAATCTGCTGGTCTTCCTGCGCACCGATTCGCAAAATTTGCGCAACCGGGTACTGGTCGTCGCCAACTTGAATAACCAGCCACAGCCCTTGCCAATGGAGGCATTGCGCCCGTGCGGCTGCTTCTGGCCGGAATCGATGAAAGAGCTGTGCAGCGGGGTGCGGGTGGAGCTGGAAAACGACGTGTTCATGGTTCCGCCGCTATCGTGTTGCTGGCTGGCGGACTGACTATTCAATCCAAATAATCCAACCGCCTGCGGGAGCTCGGTAAAACGGGTTCCCGCACCGCAAATTGCGCGGTCATCGCGATGGTCTCTGCTTGAAGTGCCACCAGAAATAATAGATGCCGAGCGGGGTGCCGACCGGAAAGGTGAATAGTGAGAGCACCGCACAGGGCAGACCGAAACGCCAGGCGCGCGGCAGCTTGGCCAGCAACACGAATCCGGCCGTCAGGTAAAGCATCCCCATGGTGATCGCCAGCGCGCGCACCAGGCTGTCGATGGCAGACAGATTGAGTACGACCAGAGCCAGAATGAGCACGCCGAAGACGAGCCAGAAAATACCGATGATGCGTTGGTGAATATCCATTTGGAACTGTTGCCGCAGAACTATTGCAAAACCGCCAGCGCCGCCTCGTAGTTCGGTTCGTGCTTGATGTCGTCGACCAGTTCGGCGTGCAGGATACGGTCGCTCTCATCCAGCACCAGCACCGCGCGCGCAGTCACGCCGGCCAGCGCGGTGTCGGCGATTTTCACCCCGTAGTTGCGCATGAAGTCGCGGCCGCGCATCAGTGATAGCGTGGCCACATTCTCCAGCCCCTCCGCTACACAGAAACGGCTCATGGCGAACGGCAGGTCGGCCGAAATCACCAGTACCACGGTGTTATTCAGGGCGCTGGCGGCCTCGTTGAACTTGCGCGTGGAAGTGGCGCATACGGCAGTGTCCAGACTGGGCACGATGCTCAGTACCTTGCGTTTGCCGGCGAAGTTTTGCAATGTCACATCGTTCAGGTCTTTATCCACCAGTTTAAAGGCGGGCGCGGCCTGGCCGACTTCCGGGAATTTGCCGAACAGCGTGACGGGCTCGCCGCCTAATGTGGTGCCGGTTTTATTTGCGATGTCTTTGGCCATGATGGGTTTCCTTTTATTTTTGTCATTCCGGCGCAGGCCGGAATGACGCAGTGAATCACGTGTAGCTGGATACGGGCGGACAAGTGCATACCAGATTTTTGTCGCCGTACACATTATCCACCCGCGCCACGGCAGGCCAGAACTTGTTGTCCCGCACCCATGGCAGTGGATATGCTGCCTGCTCGCGCGAGTAGGGACGATGCCAGTCGGTGGCGGAAACGGTGTGTGCGGTGTGTGGCGCGTGTTTGAGGATGTTGTCTTTCTTGTCCGCCCTGCCACTGACGACCTCCTCGATTTCCTTGCGGATGGCGATCATCGCTTCACAGAAACGGTCCAGTTCGGCTTTCGATTCGCTCTCGGTCGGTTCCACCATCAGTGTGTCCACCACCGGGAAAGAAGTCGTCGGCGCATGGAAACCAAAATCCATCAGGCGCTTGGCGATATCGGCCACTTCGACACCTTCTTTCTTCCATTCGCGGCAGTCGAGGATCATCTCGTGTGCGCAACGGCCGTTGCTGCCGCTGTACAGCGTGGCGTAGTGATCCTTCAATGATTCCTTGATGTAGTTGGCATTCAGAATCGCCATGCGGGTTGCCTCGGTCAGTCCTTTGTCGCCCATCATCTTGATGTAGGCGTAGGAGATGAGCAGGATCAGCGCGCTGCCGTAGGGCGCGGCGGAAATTGCGTGTATGCCCTGCGTGCCGCCGACCTTTACCAGCGGGTGCGATGGCAGAAAGGGCGTGAGATGTTCCGCCACGCCGATCGGGCCCACACCCGGCCCGCCGCCGCCGTGCGGGATGGCGAAGGTCTTGTGCAGGTTGAGGTGGCAGATATCCGCACCGATATTGCCGGGGCTGGTGAGGCCGACTTGCGCGTTCATATTGGCGCCGTCCATGTATACCTGTCCGCCGTTGGCATGGATGATGGCGGTGATGTCTTTGATGCTCTCTTCGTACACACCGTGCGTGCTGGGGTAGGTCACCATCAGGCAGGATAAGTCGGCCTCGTGTTCTTCCGCCTTCACACGCAAATCATCGACATCGATATTGCCCCGGTTATCACATTGCACCACGACGATACGCATGCCGCACATTGCCGCGCTGGCGGGATTCGTGCCGTGTGCGGAGGAGGGGATCAGTACCACGTTGCGCTGACTTTCGCCGCGTGAACGGTGATACGCCTGAATGACTTGCAGTCCGGCGTATTCGCCCGATGCACCGCTGTTGGGCTGGAAGCTCATCTGGGCAAAGCCGGTGATCTCGGACAAGGCGGCATCCAGACCCGCGATGAGTTCCTGATAGCCGGCAGCCTGCTCCATCGGCACGAAGGGGTGCAGGTTGGCAAATTCCGGCCAGGTCAGTGCCAGCATCTCGGATGCGGCGTTCAGTTTCATGGTGCAGGAACCGAGCGCGATCATCGAGTGCGTGAGTGAAAGATCCTTGTTCTCCAGTCGTTTGAGATAACGCATCATCCCGGTCTCGGAATGGTATGCGTTGAATACCGGATGGCTCAGGATGGCCGATTGGCGCTGTTCCATCGTCGGCGTCTGTGCCGCCACCTGCACGGCGGTGACGACTGGCGCCGGCTTGCCGCACGATGCCGAGAACACGGCAAGGATGGCATTCAAATCATCCGTCGAAGTAGTCTGATCCAGCGCGATACCGATGCCGGCATCGCTGTAACGGAAATTGATCTGTGCCGCTTCGGCCAGCGCACGAATCTTTCCGTTATCGGTGTGGGTCAATTTCAGCGTGTCAAAGAAATTGTTATAGCCTACCGTGTAACCCAGATTCTTCAATTCGTGCGCCAGTGCCACGGCAGACAAATGTACTTGGCGCGCGATACCGAGCAACCCGTCTGCACCGTGATACACCGCGTACATGCCGGCCATGATCGCCAGCAGTGCCTGTGCGGTGCAGATGTTGGAAGTTGCCTTCTCGCGGCGGATATGTTGCTCGCGTGTTTGCAGTGCCATGCGCACGGCAGGGTTGCCGGCGGCGTCTACCGCCACACCAATCAGGCGCCCCGGCATAGCCCGTTTGAATGCATCACGGGTGGCGAAATAAGCGGCGTGCGGGCCGCCGTAACCCAGCGGCACACCGAAGCGTTGCGTCGAACCCAGCACTACATCCGCACCCCATTCGCCCGGCGGCGTCAATAGCACCAGACTCAAGATGTCGGCCGCCACCGCGATGGTCATGCCACTGGCCTTGGCGCGGGAAACAAAATCGGCATAGTCATGCACCACCCCGTTGGCAGCGGGATACTGCAGCAATGCACCGTACAGTTTGTCGTTCAGCGTGACAGTCTTGAAATCGCCAATCACCAGTTCTATACCGAGCGGCTGCGCGCGTGCTTTCAGAACTTCGATGGTCTGCGGAAAACATTCGTGTGACACAAAGAAGCTGTTCTTGCCTTGCGCAGCATCCTCGCGTGAACGCAGGCCATGCAGCATGACCATCGCTTCCGCGGCAGCCGTCGCCTCGTCCAGCAAAGAGGCATTGGCGATTTCCATCCCGGTCAGATCGACGATCATGGTCTGGAAATTCAGCAGTGCTTCGAGCCGGCCCTGCGCGATCTCCGGCTGGTAAGGCGTGTAGGCGGTGTACCAGCCCGGGTTCTCCAACACATTGCGCTGGATTACCGCAGGCAGAACCGTACCGTAATAACCCAGTCCGATGTACGACTTGAACAATTTGTTCTTCGCTGCAATGCCGCGCAGATGTTGCAGGAACACGTGCTCGCTCATGCCGGCGGGCAGATTCAAGGGTTGTTTGAGGCGGATGGCAGCAGGCACGGTCTGCTCGATCAGCGCATCGAGACTGGGTGCATCGATGGCTTTCAGCATAGCCTGCACATCTTGCGCACTGGGGCCGTTGTGGCGGAAGACGAAATGGTCGGTGTTCATAGGATCGGGGAGCTGGGAATTAGGATTGAGTGAAAGAGGATCAGGAATCGAAGAGCTGTTCTGCCAGCTCCCCAATCCGCGATCCCCATTCCTGATTTAGTGTGCTTCGCTATCGATGGCTGTCTGATACCCGGCCGCATCCAGCAATGCCGCTACATCGGTGATGTTGTCCGGTTTCATCTTGAATATCCATGCGCCGTAAGGATCGCTGTTGATAGCTTCCGGCGTACTGTCCAGTTCGCCGTTTGCGGCAGTCACTTCGCCGGATACCGGTGCATAGACATCGGCTGCCGCCTTGACCGATTCCACCACGGCACACTCCTCCTTGGCCTTCAGCTTGCGTCCCACGGCCGGCGCCTCAATGAATACCATGTCACCCAGCAACTCTTGCGCGTGTTGGGTGATACCGACCGTGATACTGCCATCGGCTTCGGTTTTGATCCACTCGTGGGAGGCGGTGTATTTCAGGTTACTTGGGTTGCTCATTGTTTTCTCCATGTGTATCGGGTTTTAACCCGGCATAGGGCTGTCGGACTGAAGTCCGGCCTACATCCGACCCACGTCCGTTTTGCTGCTAAACCAATCCTTTACCATTGCGGGCGAACGGGTATTTCACCACTTGTGCGGCCAGCATCTTATCGCGGATTTCGACTTGCACGGTATCACCGATCTCAACTTGTTTCGGCACCCGCGCCAGCGCAATGGATTTTTGCAGCGTGGGTGAAAAACTACCGCTGGTGATCTCGCCCGCGCCGTGGGCAGTCTGTACTTTCTGGTGGTCGCGCAACACGCCGCGATCCAGCAACACCAGGCCGACCAGCTTGCGCGTGGGTGGGTGGGCGAGCAGTGCCGCCTTGCCGATGAAATCACGCTCGCTCTTCAAGTCCACGGTCCAGGCCAGACCGGATTCCAAGGGGCTGACACTTTCGTTCATGTCGTGACCATACAGGTTCATCCCCGCTTCCAAACGCAGGGTGTCGCGTGCACCGAGGCCGATCGGTTTGACACCCTTCTCTGCCAGTATCGCCCAGAACATGGGTGCCGCTTTGGCGGGCAGCATAATTTCGAAGCCGTCTTCGCCGGTATAGCCCGTGCGTGCGATGAGCATCGCTCCCATCTCCACTGCGCTGAAAGGGATGAGATGCTCCGACAATTCCTTGCTGCCGGGCAAGGCTTCCCAGACTTTGGTTCGCGCATGCGGACCTTGCACGGCGATCATTGCCAATTCTGGGTGGTCTGTGATGTCGATGGATTTCATACCCTTTCCATCTGGGAAAGGGTGAGAGAGTTTGAATTGTGCCGCCTGTTTTCTCATCCAGGCGATGTCGTTGTCCGCCGTACCCGCGTTGACCACGATGCGGAACCACGCCTCATTCATAAAGTACACGATAAGGTCATCAATCACCCCGCCGTTTTCCAGCAACATGGCGGAATACAGCGCTTTGCCGGTCAGGGTCAGTCTGTCTACATTGTTCGCCAGCAGATAGCGCAGAAAGGCGCGTGCACCGTCGCCTTTTACATCTACCACACGCATATGCGACACGTCGAACATGCCGGCGTCATTGCGAACCTGATGGTGCTCCTCGATCTGCGAGCCGTAGTTCACCGGCATATCCCACCCGCCAAAATCCACCATCTTCGCGTCCAGTGCGCGGTGGGCTGCATTCAAGGGGGTTTGCTTAAGTTTTGTCATGGTTATTTCGATCAAGGCTGTGGGGGGTAAAACAGCAGTAGCCGGTAACCGGTCGGGCGCAGTTCGGCAGTCTCCAGATGCAGCGCCAGCGTCAGTTCCCTTTTGGCAGCCATTGCATTGGGTTTTTCTGCCAGTCCTTTCAGGTAGTCGGCCGGGTAAAAGGTGCGGCGTGCGATGACTTGTTCCTGAGTGTCGGTCAGGGTCAGTTCCAGGCTTGGCAGTGCTTGTGCGTGGTCTGCATGGTTGCGCAGCAGCACATGCAAAACAAATACATTGGGATGTTTTGAATCCGCTTCCAGTTCAGATGATTCAATCGAGAGCAGATCGGCATCGTGCGGCAAATCAATGCTGCAGGACAATACTTCGCAAACTTGTTGCAGCCGGGGCTTGAGTCCGGGCAGGCGCAGGGCGAGTTCGTTACGGAAAAAATACACCGTCTGCGCGAGCAGCAAGATAAGCAGCAAAAAACCCAGGAAAAAAGGCAGGCGACGCGAACGTATGGATGCGAGTGGAACCTCTTCGTCCAGCTCGGTATCGTGAATCTGCACCTGTTGCGCTAGGGTGGAGGGTGTCTCTTCCAGACCGGCGACGTCAGTGAGCGGAGCGAGGTCGGGCTGCTCCGTTGTTTCGGTCGGCAGATCGGCAAAATCTGGAGGAATGAAGTGCTCGCTTTGTGTACGGTCATCTTGCCCCCCGGGGAGGCTGTCGGTTAGCGGCGCTTCATCGCCGATAGGCAGGTTGAGCTGGGGGCTGGGTTCGTCCGGCAGCAGGTGTTCGCGCGCATTGAATACCGTTTCACAGCGCCCGCAACGCACCAGGCCGTCGCGCGCTTCAAGTTGTGCCTCGCTGACGTTGAAGCGGGTGGCACAGGCCGGGCATTGGGTGACCGCGATGTTCATTTTTTAACGCCTGACAAACAGCACCAGCCGTCTTCGACTGCGGCGGGGGTGAGTTCGAACCATGGTGCATAAATACGCGAGACTTCCGCCTCCTGTCCGGCGAGGATGCCGGACAGTACGATGTGCCCGCCCTTGCGGGTCGCCTTGGCCAGCAACGGTGCCAGCGCGCACAAGGGATTGGTCAGAATATTGGCGACGACGACATCATATTGCGCAAGCTGGATAGCATCCGGCAGGAAAAACGTCACCTGCACCTGATTCGCCATGGCATTGTCGCGACTGGCTTGTACCGCTTGCGTGTCGATATCCACGCCAATTGCGCTGGATGCACCCAGTTTCATTGCGGCGATGGCGAGGATGCCGGAGCCGCAGCCGTAATCGAGAACTGTTTCGCCGCCCGCAAGATTCGCGTCCAGCCAGTTGAGACACAGACGCGTGGTTGGATGGCTGCCGGTACCGAACGCCAGTCCGGGGTCGAGTGCGATGTTGATGGCGGCGGGGTTGCTGGGTTTATGCCAGGTTGGCACGATCCACAGGCGGTCGCTGATGCGGATGGGATCGAACTGGGACTGGGTCAGCCGCACCCAGTCGTTTTCTTCCAGCTCATCGATACGATGTCCTGCGGTGGGAATTATGCCGAGATCGGCATAGCTGCTTTGCAGGATGGATTCGACATCGGCATCCTGCTCAAACAAGGCATTGATCAGATTGTGCTGCCAGACACCGGCAGCGGGTTCGCCAGGCTCGCCGAAGATGGCCTGCTCATCCGGAGTGCCGGCATCGGCATCGAGCAAATCAACCGAAAGAGCACCGTGTGCCAACAACGCCTCGCTCAATGCCTCCGCATGACTGGCTTCAGCCCGAACCGACAGCGTGAGCCAGGACACGGCTTATTTACCCTTCGTTCTTTCTGCCAGCTTGTGTTCCAGATAATGGATGCTGGTGCCACCGCGGATGAAGGCTGCATCGTTCATCAATTCCTGATGCAGCGGAATGTTGGTGTTGATGCCTTCCACCACCATCTCAGACAGGGCGGTGCGCATACGGGCGATGGCTTGCTCGCGTGTGTCGCCATAGGCGATGACCTTACCGATCATCGAGTCGTAATGCGGCGGGATGAAGTAGTTGGCGTACACATGTGAATCGACGCGGATGCCGGGGCCGCCCGGGACATGCCAAGTGGTGATGCGTCCGGGTGAAGGCACAAAGGTGTAGGGATGCTCGGCGTTGATGCGGCATTCGACCGCATGGCCACGGAGCTGGATGTCACGCTGGCGGAACGGTAATTTCTCGCCTGCCGCGATACGAATCTGCTGCTGCACGATATCGATGCCGGTGATCATTTCCGTGACCGGATGCTCGACCTGCACGCGGGTATTCATCTCGATGAAATAAAACTCGCCGTTCTCATACAGGAATTCAAATGTCCCTGCGCCGCGATAACCAATCTTGCGGCAGGCTTCGGCGCAGCGTTCGCCGATCTTGTCACGCATTTTGGGGTTGAGCATGGGCGCGGGCGCTTCTTCCAGCACCTTCTGGTTGCGGCGCTGCATGGAGCAATCGCGTTCGCCCAGAAAGACCGCATTGCCGTGTTGGTCGGCCAGTATCTGAATCTCGATGTGGCGCGGATTTTCCAGATACTTTTCCATGTACACCATGGGATTGTTGAATGCGGCCTGCGCTTCTGTCCTGGTCATGGTCACTGCGTTGAGCAGCGCAGCCTCGGTGTGAACCACGCGCATGCCGCGTCCGCCGCCGCCGCCGGATGCCTTGATGATCACCGGATAGCCGATGCTGCGTGCAATCTTGACGATCTCGGCGGGCTCATCCGGCAAGGCACCCTCAACCCCCGGCACGCAAGGCACACCGGCTTTATTCATTGCTATTTTGGCGCTGACCTTGTCGCCCATCAGGCGGATGGTCTCGGCGCGCGGTCCGATGAAAACGAAGCCGGACTGTTCCACCCGTTCCGAGAAGTCGGCGTTTTCTGACAGAAAACCGTAACCGGGATGGATCGCCTGTGCGTCAGTTACTTCTGCCGCGCTGATGATGGCGGGCACATTCAGGTAGCTCAGGATGGAGGGTGCGGGGCCGATACACACCGATTCATCGGCCAGTTTCACGTATTTGGCTTCGGCATCCGCCTCGGAATGGACAGCGACAGTCTTGATGCCAAGTTCACGGCAGGCGCGCTGGATGCGCAATGCAATTTCGCCACGGTTGGCAATAAGTATCTTTTCGAACATAACGGGCGCTCCGACTGCCGCTGTTCTCGATTTACGTTCGAACACGGACATGATGACTTAACCGACAATAAAGAGAGGTTGGCCAAATTCGACGGCTTGCCCGTTTTCAACCAGGATGGCCTTGACCACACCTGTCTTGTCGGATTCGATCTCGTTCAGCAGTTTCATCGCTTCGATGATGCACAGCGTCTCTCCTTCACTCACGCTCTGTCCGATATCGACAAAAGACTTGGCTCCGGGAGAGGGCGCGCGGTAGAAAGTACCGACCATCGGCGACTTGACCACATGACCTTCCGGGGCGGCAGGGGCGGCCGGTGCCGCCGGAGCGGCCACAGGTGCCGGTGCCGCATGTTGCGGGGCGGCGGTATACATTTGCTGCATAGGTGCAGCCGCAGAACTCATGCGCGAGATACGGACATGCTCCTCGCCCTCGGTCAGTTCCAGCTCGGCGATGCCGGAGTTTTCGACCAGTTCGATCAGGGTTTTCAGTTTGCGCAAATCCATGGTTAGCTCCTTACAGAATGTTGTAATGCGAATTGCAAAGCGAGTTCATAGCCTGTTGCGCCCAGCCCGCTGATGACGCCGACAGCGATATCGGAAAAGAAAGATTCCTTGCGGAAGGTTTCCCGTGCAAACACATTGGACAGGTGGACTTCGACGAAGGGAATGGCGACGGCTGCCAATGCATCGCGCAGGGCGACGCTGGTATGGGTGAAGGCGGCGGGATTGATGATGATGAAGTCGGTACCGTCGGCGCGCGCTTGCTGCACACGCTCAACCAGCGCTGCTTCGGCATTACTTTGGAAACAGTCGAGTTTCGCGCCGCTAGATCTGGCTTGTGTTGCCAATTTGTTGTTAATTTCATCCAACGTGACGCGACCATAGACATCCGGCTCGCGGCTGCCAAGCAGATTCAGGTTGGGGCCATGCACAACAAGGACATTCTTCATGTTGCGCAGTTTGCCGCAAAATAGGGAACTTTGTCCATCGGTTCGATGATGTTGAGATAAATCAGTCTCATAGGCCGGCGCGCTTGAGTGAGGCGCCGAACCGGGTGGCGTCCTGATAGCCGATGACGCGGTAATTACCTTGTTCCTTGCCGTTCTGGTCGAAGAACAGGATGGCGGGCGGTCCGAATAACTGGAAGTGTTGCAGCAAGCCCTTGTCTTCGGCGTCATTGGCGGTGACATCTGCTTGCAATAGCACCGCATCCCTCAGTCTGGCCTGGATGGCGGCGTCGCTGAAAGTGAAGCGCTCCATCTCTTTGCACGAGATACACCAGTCGGCATAAAAATCCAGCATCACCACTTTGCCTTTTGCCTGCGCGATACGCGCATCCAATGCCGCCAGACCTTTCACCCGCTCGAACGAGAGCGTTACGGTTGCAGGGGTTGTGCCGACGATGCCACCCAGTGGGCGCAGGATGTCGCGCGCTCCGGACAGCGCGCCGATCAGATAGGCCACACCGATCAACAGGGCGATGACACCGACGGCCTTGCCCAGCCTGCGCCCGCCTTGGGCATTGACGGGCAACGGGTCGAGTGCGTGCAGATGAATGGCGCCGAAGATCAGCAGCGCGGCCCAGGCGAGCATTTGCGCTGCCATTGGAATGACCGGCATAACGATCCAGATTGCCAGTGCCAGCATGGACACTCCAAAAAACTTCTTGATGCCTTCCATCCACGGGCCTGCCTTGGGCAGCAGTGTGCCGGCGGAGGTGCCGATCAACAGCAGGGGAACGCCCATACCCAGCGCCATCACGAACAAGGCGGTGCCGCCGAGCACCGCATCATGGGTCTGGCTGATGTACAGCAGTGCCCCTGCCAACGGGGCGGCCACACACGGCCCCATGATGATGGCGGACAGTACGCCCATGCCAAAGACGCCGGACAGATGGCCGCCGTGCAGTTTATTGCTGGTATCGGAAAGTTTGCTTTGCAGCGCGGCAGGCAGTTGTAATTCGTACAGCCCGAACATCGACAGCGCCAACACGACGAACAGTGCGGCAAAACTGCCCAGCACCCACGGCGTCTGCATTGCGGTGGAAATGAGGCTGCCGGAATAGCCCGCGGCCACTCCGACAATGGCATAAGTGACCGCCATCCCCAGCACATAGGCCAGCGACAGGAAAAAGGCGTGAGCGTGGGTGATGTGGTGGCCGCGGCCAACGATGATGCCGGACAGGATGGGGATCATCGGGAACACACACGGGGTGAGCGCCAGCAGCAGTCCCGCGCCGAAGAAGAAGGTAATGATCAGCCAGAAGCTGCCGTCACGGAACAGGAGCGCGATCTGTGAGTTTTCATCATCAGGGGTGGGGATAATCACCGGCGGGGCGGTACTGACGACCCTGGTCAAATCGAGGGTGTAATTTTTTTCGATCGGCGGATAGCACAGTCCTTCATTACTGCAGCCCTGATACACCGCATCCAGCCGCAGCGGCATCTTTACGTCGACTGCGTCGAGCAGCAGTTCGCCCTGAAATGAATCATGGAAGACCTGCAGCACACCGAAATTCGGGTCGTTCTTGGTCTCGCCCGGCGGCAGCGTCACACGCACAAGCTTTGCCGAATCGCCGACGATACTGAAGGCGGTTTTGTCTCGGTACAGGTAATAACCGGGGGTGATGGAAAAATTGGCGCGCAGGGTGTGGCTATCGACAGCTTCTACTTGCAGGACGAAAGCCTGGTCGGGAGGCAGGAATTTTGGCTTACCGCCGAACGAGAATAGATCAGCTTGCGTCAGCGGTGCGACACACAAGAGAACGGCTAACAGCAAACGACGCATCATCATTTATCCTTTGTTTCCCGGGCCACCCAATTTAGATAGGCTGGTAGACCCGTATTCACCGGCAGCGCGATTATTTCC